>CAZBVX010000011.1:0-20737 GCA_964495615.1 uncultured Gammaproteobacteria bacterium
TTTGAAAAGATCTGTTTTGGAATTTAACCAAAATGATGGCACTCCTTATGTTTCTTTGGAATTTAACGATGAAGGAGGAAAAATGTTCGGCGACATCACTGGCCGCAATATTGGTAAGCCAGTCGCCATTCTTTTGGACGGCATAGTAATCAGTGCTCCGAATGTCGATGAAAAGATTAACGGCGGAAAAGCAATGATTAGTGGCGGTTTTTCAATTGATGAAGCCAAGTCTTTGGTTAAACGTTTGAATTCCGGTGCTTTGCCAGTGCCAATTTCTTTGATTTCTCAGCAAACTGTTGAGGCTAGCTTGGGAGCAAAATCAATCGATAATAGCTTAATTGCCGGCTTGATTGGTTTGTTATTGGTATCTTTGTTTATGATCTTTGTTTATCGTTTTCCTGGTTTGCTGGCAGTAGTTTCTTTGGCTGTTTATGGTTTGACTGTTTTGGCTATTTTTAAAACTTTGCCGGTGTGGTTTGCTTTTGTGATGATTGCCGTCATGATTGGCTTATTATTCTACACCTTTAACGAAATCAAAGTATTTAATGGCGGCGTGGCTTTGTTGTTCTTGATGATTGGAGTTTTACTTTTTGTCTACGCTTCCAAATCAATCACCCTGACCTTGTCTGGCATTGCTGGTTTGATTATGTCGGTCGGCATGGCGGTTGATGCTAACATTCTTATTTTTGAACGCATCAAAGAAGAATTAAGAGCTGGCAAATCTCTGTCCTTAGCAATTGATGAAGGCTATCGCCACGCCTGGCCTTCAATTCGTGACGGTAACACCTCCACCATTTTAACTTGTTTCATTTTGATGTTCTTTGGCACTTCTGCTGTTCAAGGTTTTGGTACCACTTTATTTATTGGGGTTGCTGTTTCTTTGTTTAGTGCCATCGTTGTTTCTCGCACTTTGTTCACCTTAGTTCTCGGTAAATGGCTTGAGAAAAAAACCTGGTTAATCGGTTCTGGTTTAAAACATAAAAACTAATTTATAGCATATATGTTAAATATCATTAAAAATCGTAAAATTTGGCTCTCCATTTCCGGAATCTTAATTGCGCTTTCAATTACCGCTTTGTCTCTTTGGGGACTTAATTTCGGTATTGATTTTACTGGCGGCAGTTTGTTGGAAACCAAATTCACAAATTACCAACCAAACATTAATGAAATTCAAGAAAGTCTCGCCAACATTGGTGTTAGCAACTTAATTGTCCAACCAACCGAAGATGGCACAACTTTGTTGCGTTTCAAGGAAAGCAGTCAAGAAGTTCATCAAGCAATTAATAAAAGCTTGTCTGAATTAGCGGCCAAGAATAACGGAACCGCCAAGGAAATGCGCTTTGATTCCATCGGCCCTTCAGTTGGTCAGGAATTGAAAAGTAAATCCTTCAACGCAATCTTTATTGTTTTGTTGATGATGATTATTTTTATTGCTTATGCCTTCCGCAAGGTTTCCAAACCGGTCGCTTCTTGGAAGTATGGCTTGTCGGCAATTATTGCCTTGTCTCACGATGTTTTGATTGTTCTTGGTGTATTTTCTGCTCTAGGCCATTTTACCGGTATGGAAATCAACACAGCCTTCATTGCCGCTATTTTGACGGTTTTGGGTTATAGCGTGAATGATACCATTATTGTTTTTGATCGCACCAGAGAAAATTTGCCAAAATCCAGCCAGAATTTTGAAGACACGGTCAACACTAGTGTCAATCAAGTATTGACTCGTTCCATTAATACTTCTCTTTCTGTCACTTTGGCCTTATTGGCAATCTTAATTTTTGGCGGCGATAGTATTCGCGATTTTGCTTTAGTTCTGGCTATTGGTGTTTTTATTGGTACTTATAGTTCCATCTTTGTCGCTAGTCCATTAATCGTGGTTTGGGAAAAATTAACCAAGAAAAAAGACTAAAAAAGAAAAATGAAAATATAAAAAATGAGAATCGCTACGGTTCTCATTTTTTTTAATCCTCGCCGCCATTTGTGCTATAATCAAGACATATGATTTTATCTTTTTTTAAGAAAATTAATTACCTGGAAATTTGTTCAAAATTATTTGATTTTTTTATTTTGGCTCTTATTTTTGGTACCCCTTTATACCTTTCCTTGTTTTTTCAAACCAGCAATATTTTTGATTTTGCCAAACTCTCTTGGTTTCAAATTTGTTTGTTTTTGGCGCTTATTTTTTTGGCACTGAAGTTTGTTTTTTTGGCTTGGCAGAAGAAAGAAATCTTTGTTCCTGGTTTTTTAAAAAAATCAAAATTGCTTTGGGCTTCTCTACTGCTCTTATTTTTTTTGCTGTTATCCGTGCTTTGGAGCCAGGATGCTAATCAATCATTTTTCGGTTCCTATTACCGGAACGATGGACTGATCAATTGGTTTACTTATTTTCTTTTTTCCTTATTGCTTAGTTTTTATTTGCTTGCTGGCGGTCCGGAAAAAATAAAAGAAAAAACAAAAATAGTTTTAATCACCGCTACCAGCTCCGCCACCCTGGTCGCAATTTATGGAATTTTTCAATATTTTGGTCTAGATTTTCTTTCCTGGCAAGAGCCGGCGAACATTTCCCGCCGCACTTCTTCCACTCTATTTCAGCCCAATTTTTTTGCTTCATTTTTGCTCCTAACTATTCCCTTGGCAGGTTTTTTGTTTTTTTCCGAAAAGAAAAAAAAGTTCAAATATCTATTTTTGTCAGCCGGAATTTTGCAGATAGTGGCCTTAATTTTTAGCGGCAGCCGCGGTGCTTGGCTGGCTTTTTCTTTTTCTTCGCTTGTCTTTTTTGTTTTTTTATTTTTAAAAAACAGAAAAAAAATAGCTGGCAGATTTTGGCTTTTGGGTGTTTTGTTTTTGTTCGCCCTATTAATAATTTTTGTTTTTGTTAACAACAATCGTTTTCGTGAGATTGTTAATTTTTCACAGGGAAGTAGTGCTTATCGCTTGGAGATTTATCAAGCTTCGGTCTCGCAAATCAAAGAAAGTCCTTGGTTGGGCTTTGGCTATGAAAATCAAAAAGATCGCCTAGTTCGAGAATATCAAAAAGATTGGGCAGTTTTTGAGTCGGTTTATTTGCTGCCGGATCGCGTGCACAACTTGGTTTTGGACTTGCTTCTTTGCTTTGGTTTTGTCGGTTTGTTTGTTTGGTTAGCTTGGTATTTTTCGATTTTTTCTCGTCTTTTTTTCTTGGCCAAAACACCAGAAAATTTTCTCCTCGCTTTTGCGCTTTCTTTTGCTGCTTTTTCTTATTTGTTTTCTTTACTTTTTAGTTTTTCAGTAGCGACCACCACGATTTATTTTTTTCTTTTACTCGGAATCATTATTGCCATTTCTGCGCCAGTTAAAAAAATAAAAATCAAAAAAAATAGAATTATTCCTGGTATTTTTTTATTAGTAATCGCTGTTTTTTGCCTAAATTTTTCTTATCGAACTATTTTGGCTGATTATTATTTTTATTATTTCAGTCAGGCTTGGAATATTCAAAAATATGACAGCGCTTTCAAGATGAGAGAAAAAATTATTGATTTGAAAATCGCTGATCGGCAATATCGCCGCTTGATGCTGGAAAAGATGGAAAATTTTCAAATTCTAATTCAGGACCAGAAGATACTTGAAAAAATAAAAGAAATATCAAAGGAAGATAAAAAATTATTTAACAAAAATTTATTTTTCGACTTGGAAGTTTTATTAAAAATTGAAGCTTTCGAAAAAAATTTTTCTCAATCTGAAGAATATGCCAAGCAACTTTTCTCTTTTTCTCCTTCTTATCCAAGAACCTATTATCTCTCTGGTTTGGTGAAATTTCAGGAAGAAAAATATGATGACGCTCGGGCATTGTTCGGCCAATCTTTGACTTTGTTGCCAGATTCTCTAGATAATCGTTTAAGCGAAAAGCACAAGAAAGAATTAACCGCCGCCAAGAGTGAAATATTTTTTGCTGCCGGTGCTACCCATGAAAATCAAAAGAACTGGCGCAATGCTTCTAGTTATTATGGCTTGGCTTTTTTGAGTAATGAGAAAAATCTGTCCGCTCTCTCGCGTATCGCTTTTTGTTTTGATCAATTAGGCGAAGGCGACCGGGCAGAAGCGATTAAAATAATGTTGGAAAATTTGTTAAAAAAATAGATATTTTTTTTATGTATTATTTATTTGGTTTTTATTTTTTTATTCTTGGTGCAGTTTTCGGCAGTTTTTTGAGTTGTCTGGCTTGGCGCTTTTATTCAGAAAAAAATATTTGGCCAGCTTCTCGTTGCGATTTTTGCGGTCGAAAATTGTCTTGGTTTGAAAATATTCCCATCCTCAGTTATCTTTTGTTGAAAGGAAAATGTTCCGCTTGCCGTAAAAAAATTAATTGGCAATATTTTGCTGCCGAACTTTTTGGTGGACTTCTTTTTGCTACTGCTTTTTTTGCTTTTTTTGGCAACAATCAATATTTCTCTAGTATTTTTCCGAGTAGTGGTCAGTGGCAACATTTAATTTTTAATCTTTTAGCATTAACAGCTTTGTTGTTTGTGATGATCTATGACGGTCGCTATTATTTGGTTTCATTGCCTTTTGTGATTGGCACAGGTTTGATTTTTTATATTTTTAACATTTTTCTTGGCGTTCAATGGTTTTGGCCTCTAATTTCTGGCGCAATTGGCGGTGCTTTTTTCTTGATTCAATATTTGTTGACCAAAAAGAAAGGAATTGGCGAAGGAGATATCTACCTAGGTATTCTTTTGGGCTTTATTTTCCCTCAATTAGGCAACTTGTTTCTGTTTGCCGCTATTTTTATCTCCTACCTCATTGGTGCTCTATTTGGCCTGTTTTTAATTGTTATTCGCAAGAAAAAACTTGGCAGCACCTTGCCACTTGGCTTCTTTTTGGCGTTGGGTGGAATGATTACGATTCTTTTTGGTTCTGATATTATTTCCTGGTATCTTGGCTGGTTGTAGAATTTATAGAAATTTACTATAATATAATTATTAAATAGTGATAAGGCCAAAAAAAGAGCCTTAGTTTCTAATCTCTTATGAAGGACAATATTATTGCTGGTTTGGACATCGGATCAACCGAAATTCGTCTAGTTATCGGCCAAAAAATCAATGGCTTGGCTGGCGAAGAACTTCAAATAATCGGTGCGGTTTCCACACCAACTTCTGGTGTTAATCGAGGAGTGGTTAATAGTATCGAAGAAACCACTTCTTCTATTTCAGCTTGTCTAGAAAAGGCCGAGCGTTTGGTTGGTGTGCCAATCAACGCTGTTTCGGTTTCCATTAACGATCCATACATCAAATGCGAAAGAGGCAAAGGGGTAGTGGCAGTCAGCAAAAGTGATGGTGAAATTAGTGAACATGATGTGGAAAGAGCAATTGAAGCAGCCCGTTCAATGGCAGTGCCAGTCAATTATGAAATTCTTCACGTCATGCCAATCAAATTCGCTGTTGATAGTCAAGAAGACATCAAGGATCCGATTGGGATGAGCGGAATTCGTTTGGAAGTTGAAATCTTAATTATTCAGGGTTTGGGCAGCCAATTAAAAAATTTAACCAAAGCCATCCATCGCACTGGTTTGGAAATTGAAGACCTGGTAGTCTCTCCTTTGGCGGCGGCGGAAGCAGTGTTGAGCAGCAAACAAAAAGAATTGGGAGTTGTTTTGGTTAATCTCGGTTCTTCCACTACTTCTTTGGCTGTTTATGAAGAAAGAAATCTGATCCACACCGCGATTTTGCCAATTGGTGCTGAACACATCACTGCTGATGTCGCTCTTGGTTTGCGTTGCCCAATCAATTTGGCCGAAAGAATCAAATGTGAATATGGCAGCACTTTGCGTGATGGCAATACTCAAGACGAAGAAATTGATGTGCGTGATTTGGTCAAAGAAGAAGAAGTTAATGATGATATTGAAACTGTTTCCAAAAAATATATTGCGCAAATTATCGATGCTCGTGTTGAAGAAATTTTTGAAAAAATCGACAACGAACTCAAGAAAATTGATCGTTCCGGAATGTTGCCGGCAGGAATTGTTTTTGTTGGCGGCGGTGCCTATCTAGACAATATTGTTGAAAGTGCTAAAAAGAAACTACGCTTGCCAGCTTGCGTGGGTAGTGCTAGAAATGTTAAAACAGTTATTGATAAAGTTTCCCAGCCAGAATTTCTTTCTGCTCTTGGTTTGGTGGTTTGGTCAGGGAAAGGTGAATTTGGTCCGGTTAATAGTAAAAATTTCAAAAACAACATCAATAATTTTTTTGGAAAAGCAAGAGGCATGTTCCAGAAAATAATGCCAAAATAAAAAATAATTAATATATCTATGGCTGAAGTAAAACCAGAAATTGAAACTTTCGCAAAAATCAAAGTAGTTGGTGTCGGAGGAGGCGGTGGCAGCGCAATCAACAGAATGATTGAAAACGGCATCAAAGGAGTTGAATTTGTTGCTGTCAATACTGATATCCAAGCTCTTCACTACAACAAAGCTAGTGAGAAAATCCATATTGGAAAAACGGTAACCCGCGGCTTGGGGGCTGGAATGAACCCAGAACTTGGCAAGGCTGCCGCTGAAGAATCACAAAATGAAATCAGAGAAGTTTTGAAGGGTTGTAATATGGTCTTCATTACTGTCGGTTTGGGTGGAGGAACTGGTTCTGGTGCTTCGCCAATCGTGGCTGAGATTGCTCGTGAATTGGGAGCCTTGACTGTTGCGGTGGTCACCAAACCCTTCATGTTTGAAGGTGGACAGAGAAAAAATATTGCTGATCGCGCATTTGCCGAACTTGCTGATAAAGTGGACACCATCATTACTGTCTCCAATGACAAACTATTGCAAGTTATCGATAAAAAAACCTCCTTGTTAGAAGCTTTTAATATTACTGACGATGTTTTGCGTCAAGGTGTCCAAGGAATTGCCGAAATTATTACTGTTCCAGGCGTCATCAATGCTGATTTTGCCGATGTCAAAGCGGTGATGTCCAATGCTGGTTCGGCTTTGATGGGTATCGGCCAAGCTAGCGGAGAAAATCGTGCCGTGGAAGCAGCTCGCGCGGCAATCAATTCCAATTTGTTAGACATGTCTATTGATGGTGCTCGCGGAATTGTTTTCACAATCACTGGTGGTGCTGATTTGAGTATGAGCGAGGTGAGCGATGCTGCCAAAGTTATTACTTCAGCTGCTGACGAAGAAGCCAAAATTATTTTTGGTGCGGTTATTGATGAAGACTTGAAAGATATGATCAAAATCACGGTGGTAGCCACTGGTTTTGATGGAAAAAGTAATAACAAGCCCAGCGAAAGTCGCAAAAGCTATTCACCAAACCATTTTATTGAAAACGAATTAGAAAAAGATAACTCTTCTTGGTTAGAAAAAAACAAAGCTAGTTTGCCACCAATCAAAGCTTCTCAATTAAAACCTTTGGTGACTCCAGCAAAAATATCAGAAAAGAAGGAAAATTCTGAAGAAGAAGATTTGAATACGCCGACCTTCGTTCGAAAAAATTTGTTTGGTGCCAGATTGCAAACAAAAAAAGAAGAACCAGAAGAAGATGAAGAAGATGACGATTTGAGTATTCCAGCATTTATCCGGAAAAGGATGAATTAATTATTGTTTAGTATTTTTTCTATAAAATGAGACCATTCCTGGTCTCATTTTTGTAAGGCAAGCTAATGTGGTTGACAGTTGACAGTAAACTGTCAACTTGATAGTATAATAGTGTTATGTCCAATATTATGAATACAAAAGAAAAAATAATACAATTACTAAAAGAACAAAACCAAGTCACTTCTGGTGAAATGGTGGAATATTTAGATATTTCTAGGCAGGCACTTTATAAGCATTTGCCAGAAATGTTAAAAAATAAGCAAATATCAAAAATCGGTCGCCCCCCGAAGGTTTTTTATGCGTTAAAAGAAAAAGAAGCAAAAATTGAAAAAGTTGAAATTGATACCAAAATAAAGAAGATTATAGATCAAAACTATTTTATTATCACTCCGGGAGGGGAAAGAATTGAAGGATTTTCCGGCTTTATTTATTGGTGTAATAAACAGGACTTGCCGATTATTAAAACTGCTCAAGAATATATAAAAACTTTAAAAAAATACTCAATTTATAAAAAAAACAGCTTGATTGACGGGATGCAAAAAATGAGGACAACCTTTAAAAGCACTTTATTTTTAGATGATGTTTATTATCTTGATTTTTATAGTATAGAAAGGTTTGGAAAAACAAAATTGGGGCAAATCCTTCTTTATGCCAAGCAAAGCCAGAACAAAAAACTAATGAAAGAGCTGATTGATGATATTAGACCGGCAGTAGAAGGGGCGATAAAAAAATTTAATATTGATGGTGTGGGTTTTGTTTCGCCGACAGTTAAAAGAGAAGTGCAGTTTATGAACGAATTAAAAAAGAAGTTAGATTTAAAGGCAAAAGAGATAAAAATTACTAAAATAAAAACTAACATTACAATTCCACAAAAAACTTTAAACAAACTGGATGATAGAATCGAAAATGCTCAAAAAACCTTTGCAATTGAAGAAATGGGTCGCTATAAAAATATTTTACTGATCGATGATGCTATTGGTTCAGGAGCAACACTTAACGAAATAGCCAAAAAACTAAAGAGTAAGGGGGTGGCTAAAAAAGTAATTGGCTTGGCCATCACGGGGAGCTTTAAGGGTTTTGATGTGGTTAGCGAAATATAAAGTAAAGTTAAAAAGGACGTGAAAAAGAGATTTAATCATCTCTTTTTTTATACTTATCCACAGTTTTTGCAGCTCTTTGTCAAAGAGCTATTTTCCCCTTTATTTTTGATACTTTTCTTACTTTGAAAATTTTGCTAGAATATAAAAAGATACAACATTTAGTGGTATGGCAAAAAAAATTCCACAAAATATGGAATTTATCAATTTTTTATGAAATGCCCAATTTGTTATTTTGATGACACAAAAGTAGTTGATTCGCGCGTTGCTGCCGATGGTCTTTCCATTCGTCGCCGCCGCGAGTGCTTGAAATGTAATTTCCGTTTTTCAACTTATGAAGAAGTTGAATTACTGGATTTAGCAATCATCAAGAGAGACGGACGAAGAGAATCATACAGCAGAGAAAAATTAGTCGGCGGTTTGAAAAAATCTTTTGAAAAAAGACCAATCACCGAAGATGATTTCAAAAAATTAATTCATTCGATTGAGAGGGAAATTCAACGTTTGAAAAAAAATGAAATCACTTCCCATCAGGTTGGCGCAGTAGTAATGAAACAATTGAAAAAAGTCGATCAGGTTGCTTATATCCGTTATGCCTCAGTCTATGAATCATTCAAAGATGCTCAAGAATTCCGAAAAGAATTGAACAAATTAATCAAAGAAAAAAAATAATTCAATTTTAAAAATAATTCCTATGTCTGAAGTGATTACCAAAATCAGGAAAAGATCTGGCGATATCGCCCCTTTCTCCGAAGAAAAAATTCTCAAAGCAATCATTAATGCTGCCAAGGCAGTGGAGGAGAGTGATGAAGCGGACGAAAAAAAACTTGCTTCTGAAGTAGTAAAACGCATCAACAAAAAATTTCATCCAAACAGTATTCCAGCAGTTGAAGAAATTCAGGATGTTGTCGAAGAAGTTTTGATTGAGAATAAAAAAATAAAAATCGCCAAAGCTTATATCATTTATCGCGAACAACATCGCCAAGTGCGCGACATCAATCAAGCTACTGCTGAAGAAAAATTAATGGAAGACTATCTTGGCCGTGCTGATTGGCGCTTGAAGGAAAATAGCAACATGAGTTTTTCTGTTCAAGGACTGAACAACTATCTTGCTTCTTCAATTTCTGCTCGCTATTGGTTGAACAAGCTTTATCCAGAAAATATTCGCTTGGCTCACGTGAATGGTGATTTGCACATCCATGACTTGGGATTGTTAGCACCATATTGCTGCGGCTGGGATTTGAAAGATTTATTATTGCGCGGTTTCGGCGGTGTTAGTGAAAAAATTCAGAGCAAGCCAGCCAAGCATTTTCGCAGTGCTCTTGGCCAAGTAGTGAATTTCTTTTACACCTTACAAGGAGAGGCAGCTGGCGCTCAGGCTTTTGCCAATTTTGACACCTATCTCGCCCCTTTTATCCGTTATGATGGTCTGACCTATGAAGAAGTAAAACAAGGCTTACAAGAATTCATGTTCAATGTAAACGTTCCGACTCGCGTTGGTTTTCAGACACCCTTCACCAACATCACTTTGGATGTCACTCCTTCAAAAATGATTGGCGAAGAGAATGTTATTATTGGCGGTGAAGTCATGCCGGAAAAATACAAAGATTTCCAGGAAGAAATGGACATGTTCAACAAGGCTTTTGCAGAAGTGATGATTGCTGGTGATTCGACTGGTCGAGTATTTGGTTTCCCAATTCCAACTTATACCATCGACAAAGAATTTGACTGGGATCGTGAATGCTTGAAGCCGGTCTGGGAAATGACTTCAAAATACGGTGTTCCTTATTTTTCAAATTTTGTTAATTCAGACATGAATCGCGACGATGCTCGTTCAATGTGTTGCCGTTTGAGATTAGATAATCGTGAATTAAGAAAGCGCGGCGGCGGTTTGTTCGGTGCCAATCCTTTAACTGGTTCTTTGGGGGTGGTAACTATCAACTTGGCTCGTTTGGGCTATCTTTCCAAAAACAAAGAAGAATTCAAAACACGCCTAGCAAAATTAATGGATATTGCCAAAGAAAGTTTAACCATCAAGCGCAAAGTAATCGAAAAATTCACCACTGACGGCCTCTATCCTTATTCCATGTTTTATTTGAAAGATATTTTTGCTCGCTTCGGTACTTATTGGCAAAATCATTTTAACACCATCGGAATTAATGGCATGAACGAAGCTTCTTTGAATTTGTTGGGAAAAAACATTACCGAAGAAGAAGGACATCAATTTGCTCGCGAGATTTTGGATTTCATGCGTGAAAAATTAATGGACTATCAAAATGAAACCAATGATTTGTTCAATTTGGAAGCTACTCCTGGTGAAGGTTGTACTTATCGCTTTGCCAAAAAAGACAAAGAACTATATCCAGATATTATTTTTGCCAACAACGATGTTGTCAAAAATCAAGGAGCAGACCCTTACTACACCAATTCATCAAATATCCCGGTTGGTTATACTGATGATATTTTTTCCGCTTTGGATTTGCAAGACGATTTGCAGACAAAATATACTGGCGGTACAGTCTTGCACGGTTTTCTAGGAGAGAGAATTAAAAATCCAGAAAACACCAAAAAATTAGTACAAACAATTGTTAATAATTATCGCTTGCCTTATTTCACTATCACGCCAACTTTTTCAATTTGTCCGAAGCACGGATATTTGGCAGGGGAGCACAAATATTGCCCAAAATGTGATGAAGAAATTGGTTTTACCGGCACCACTGAAGACGAAAGAAAAGATGCTGGCGCTAATAATTCCGTTTGTTGCTAATTGCCAAAAATTAAATTAAAATATAAACATATGAGCCAGTCATTTTTTATAAAACAAAAAAATGTCAGCTCACAAAAAAATATGAGCCCAATCAAAACTGAACGTCAGGAGTGCGTTGTTTACAGCCGAGTAGTTGGCTGGCTAGCTCCGGTCCAAAATTTTAACAAAGGAAAAGCAGCTGAATACAAAGACCGCAAAACTTATAAAGTAGAAGATTCTTGCTGTTAAAAAAATAAATTAGTGGCTTCCTCGGGATTTTGAAAATAGGCGAAGTGGTCTTTCGGATTTTCCCGAATTGCCAATAAAACCTATGAAAATTGGAGGATTAGAAAAATTAAGTTTACTTGATTACCCAGGATATTTGTCAGCAATTATTTTTACGGTTGGTTGTAATTTTCGTTGCCACTTTTGCTATAATCCCATGCTTGTCTGGCCCTCTTCTGAGTTGGACGGGATACAAAATAAAGAAAAAGGTTTTTCCCAGATTTCTGAGGAAGACCTTTTTCTTTTTTTGAATGATCGAGTTGGAAAATTGGAAGGAATAGTAATCACAGGAGGTGAGCCGACAATGCACCATGACTTGCCCGAGTTTATCAAAAAAATTAAAGCCCTAGGATTCAAGGTAAAATTGGATACTAATGGCACAATTCCAGAGATGGTAAAAAAAGTGATTGATGAAAAAATTATCGATTATATTGCCATGGATTTAAAGGCCCCTTTTGAAAAATATGAAGCAGTAGTCGGCGTGTCAATTGATTGCCAGAAGATAGCAGAAAGTGTTAAAATGGTGATTGAAAGTGGTCTGCCTCACGAATTTAGAACAACAGTCACCCCTGGTCTTTTGGAAAAGGATGATTTTTCAAAAATGGGTCAAATAATCCAGGGCGCAGACGCCTGGTATTTGCAGAAATTCAAATCAGATACTGATTTGGTTAATCCGCTTTTGCAAGGAAAGGCGGCTTTTAGCGGTAAAGAAATGGCAGAAATGGCCGAAATAGGCAGTAAATTTGTAAAAATTTGTCAATTAAGATAATTTTATGTCTGAAGAAACAAAAAACGACAATCAAGAAATTAAAGAATTGCTTGAAAAGAACTTAGCTTTGAGCGAAAAAGTGGTCGAAGATTTAGTTCGAGTAAAAAACTTTATTAAGTGGCAAAATATTTGGGCAACAATTCGCCTTTTGATTGTAGCGGTTCCAATTATTGTTGGTTTTATTTATCTTCCTCCTCTTATCAAAGAATATCTAAATAATTATTTTCAATTTTTGAATCAATAAAATATGAGTAGTGATATTGCGGTATTCGCCCAGACAACTTATCGGAACGAATTCAAAAAATTCGGCATCAAAGCTGACGACCGCCGCCGTCACATGTATTTGATTGGGAAAACCGGAATGGGAAAATCAACCATTCTGGAAAATATGATCATTGATGATATTCGTGCGGGCCGCGGCGTGGCAGTGGTTGATCCTCATGGGGATTTGGCAGAAAAAATTATTGAATATATTCCAACTGAAAGAATTAAGGATGTTGTCTATCTCAATCCAGCCGACATCGATTATCCAATCGCTTTTAATGTGGTTGAGCAAGTGGAGCCTCATTTGCAACATTTGGTTGCTTCCGGCTTGATTGGGGTTTTTAAAAAACTTTGGGCTGATTCCTGGGGGCCTCGTCTGGAATACATTTTACGTAACGCCATTTTAGCAATTTTGGATTATCCAGGCTCAACTTTGATGGGCGTGGTTCGAATGCTTTCCGACAAAACTTATCGAAAAAAAGTGGTCGCCAGTGTCAAAGATCCAATGGTCAAATCATTTTGGGAAAAAGAATTTGCTGGTTATGCTGACAAATTTGCTTCCGAAGCAGTTTCGCCAATCCAAAACAAGGTTGGTCAGTTTTTGTCTAGTTCTTTGATGAGAAACATCATCGGCCAAGTAAAATCTTCTATTGATGTCCGCAAGATTATGGACGAGGGAAATATTTTAATCATGAATCTGAGCAAGGGAAGAATTGGTGAAGATAATTCTGCTTTGCTGGGAGCAATGATGATCACCAAAATCCAATTAGCGGCGATGAGTCGAGTAGATATTTCCGAAAGCGAAAGACGCGATTTTTATCTGTATATTGATGAATTTCAAAATTTTTCAACAGACAGTTTTGCCAACATCCTTTCCGAAGCCAGAAAATATCGCCTCAATTTAATTATGGCTCACCAATACATTGAACAGCTTGGCGATGTTGTGAAGGCAGCAGTTTTTGGCAACGTTGGCACTTTGATTGCTTTTCGGGTTGGTGCCAATGATGCTGAAGATTTGGTCAAAGAATTCACCCCAACTTTTTCCGAAGAAGATTTGGTTAATTTGCCAAAATATGAAATGTATTTGCGTTTAATGATTGATGGTATCACTTCTAATCCATTTTCTGCCAAAGGCTTGCCACCTCTTCGTTCAGATGAAAAAACTGGCAATATCGAAAAAATTATCGAATTTTCTCGAGAAAAATATTCCTCGCCGCGCACTTTGGTTGAAGAAAGAATTATGAAGTGGCATGAGAGCGAAGAGGAAGATCGGGAAAAAGAAGCCAAAGAAAAAAAAGATTTTCCAAAAAAAACAGGACAAAATTTCCAGACTGTTCCAAGGCCTCAAACGACCCAAAATTATCAAACAGCTCCTCAGGTTTTTGTGCCAATTTGCAAACCGGCAACGGAAAATCCAGCAGTAATTATTCAGGAAAAAAATATTTCTGCTCCAACAGTCAAAACACCAGTTCAAGAAAAAGCGCCAAGTCGTATTCCGGCTGGCAAGTTTGCTGCCCAGTGCAGCAATTGCCAGGCGGTTGCTTATGTTTCTTTCCAGCCAGATGGTATTAGGCCAGTATATTGTCCGAGCTGTTTGTCGGCCAAAAAAGAAGAAAAAAGATTAGAAAATGAACTTCGCCAAAAGTTGAAGCAAGCAGAAATGGAAAAAATAAAAGCCATTGAAAAAAA
This sequence comes from uncultured Gammaproteobacteria bacterium, assembly GCA_964495615.1. Lineage (GTDB taxonomy): Bacteria > Patescibacteriota > Patescibacteriia > Patescibacteriales > UBA12465 > CAINDR01. Next base: position 14,412 of record CAZBVX010000011.1, read on the forward strand.
TGCTGAAAATTATGTTAATGACGTTTTCGAAAGAGCAGAAAACACTCCTGATCCAATTTCTCTCAACCAATTAAAAAATATCCAGCCCGTAAATTTTAATGGCCATGAATTAAAAAATTTTTCACCAAAAATTAGTCATCAATCAAAAAAAGACGAAACAAAAGAAATGGGTGAAGGAGAAGAATTGGATGAAGGAGAAGAAATAGATTTTTCACGTATCCCAGGAAGCAATTAAATTTATGTATTATTTAGTTTTTGACACAGAGACAACTGGTTTGCCAAAAAATTATCAAGCACCGCTTGATGATTTTGATAATTGGCCGCGCTTGGTTCAATTGGCTTGGCAATTCTATGACGGAGACGGAAATCTTTGGGAGGAAGAAAATTTGATTATCAAACCAGAGGGATTTGTAATTCCGGAAGCGGCGGCAAAAATTCATCGTATCAGCCAAGAGCGGGCGTTAGCAGAAGGTCTCCCTCTGAATGAAGTATTAGTAAAATTTTCAGAAGCGATCAAGCGAGCTGATTTTTTGGTCGGCCATAATATTGATTTTGATAACAATATTGTCGGCAGTGAATTTTTACGCAATTCAATTGTTAATCAATTAGCGGAGACAAAAAAGATTTGCACCATGAAGCAGGGAGTTGAGATCTGCCGTTTGCCAGGAAGAATGGGTTTTAAATGGCCGAATCTAAACGAACTTCATCTCTGTTTGTTTCAAGAAGGCTTTTCTGATGCTCACGATGCCATGATTGATGTCCGTGCTTGTGCTCGTTGTTTTTTTGAAATGAAAAAACGCGGCTTTTTAAACTAAATTTTTATGAATTATTTAAAGATTGGCAAGGCCACTGATTTAACAGGACGCGATTATTTGATTTATCGTTTTTTTGAAATTTTTCCAGCATTTTTTTCAATTGCTACTCTATTGCTTTTGATTATTTTTTCTTATTTCCAGCCAGTCTGGGTGGCTTATTTCATGATTGCCTTTAATGTTTATTGGTTGTTGTTAGTTTTGTATCTAGCCGCCTTTTTGATAACTTCTTATCTCAAACTAAGAAAAGGAAAAAAAATTAATTGGCAGGAAAGGTGTGAAAAACTTTCGGCTGAAACAATTGTTAATTTTCCAGAAGGATCAGATAAGGAATTAATAAAAAAAATCGAAAAAAATGAAAATACTGCCACCACTCTTTCTGCTGCCGGAATGCGCTGGGAAGATGTTGTTCAGGTGGTGATTTTACCCAATGCCACCGAAAGTCCGGAGATTGTTCGTACTTGTTTGCGCTCAATCATCAATGATGGTTTTCCTCTGGATAAAATAATTGTTGTTTTGGCTCTAGAAGAAAGATGTGGGGAATTAGCCAAAGAAAAAGGACGTTTGATGCAGGAGGAGTTTGGTGATAGTTTTAGAAATTTTTTGGTTACTTATCATCCAGATGGAATTGAGGGTGAGCTCAAAGGAAAAGGATCTAATCAGGCTTGGGCTGCGAAGCAGACCAAAGCGCAAATTATTGATGCCGAAGGTTTGGATTCATCCAGAATTTTGGTGAGTGTTTTTGATATTGATACTATTTTACATCCAGGATATTTTTTCTGTCTTACTCACAAATTTCTCACTGTTTCTTCGCCTTATCGTTCAAGCTATCAACCAATTCCGGTTTACCACAACAATATCTGGAAAGCTTCTTTCTTTTCGCGTGTAGCAGCGACCTCAAATACTTTTTGGCAAATGATGATGCAGGTGCGTCAGGAAAGTCTGGTTACTTATTCTTCACATTCAATGACTTATCGCGCTTTACTGGATATTGGTTTTTGGTCAACCAATATGGTTAGTGAAGACTCAAGAATCTTTTGGAATTGTCTGATGTTTTATAACGGTGATTATCGTGTTGAACCGCTTTATCATTTGGTTTCCATGGACATCACTGCCGATCAAAATATCAAATTAACCGCCAAAAGCTTATACAAACAGCAGCGTCGCTGGGCTTGGGGAGTGGAAAGTCTTCCTTATTTGGCTTTTAATTCCATTAAAAATTGGCGAAAGATAAAAAAAGGCAAAGTTTTGGGTCATATTATTGTTCAAATATATGGTTTTCATTCTTGGGCGACCAGTGCTTTGATTATTGCGGTAGTCGGTTGGATGCCGATGCTTTTGGGTGGTAATCGTTTTAATTCCACGGTGTTGTCAGGAAACTTGCCAGTGATTTCCTCTTTTTTGATGAATCTGGCGATGATCGGGATGATTTTGTCAGCAGTTATTTCGTCTTTGATGTTGCCAAAAAGACCAAAAGAGTATTCGGCTTGGAAGAATGTCGCAATGTTGGTAGAATGGATTTGTGTGCCAGTAACGATTATTGTTTTCGGCGCCATTCCTTGTCTTGATGCTCAAATCAGACTTTTGCGCGGAAAATATATGGGATTTTGGATAACTCCAAAAATTAGAAACTAAGATTATGGCTTCCAGTATCAAACAAAAAGCTTATTCTGTCATTCTACTAGCCTTAATTGTGATGGTTTGTTTTCCTTTGGTTCGCAGTTGGCGTCAGAAAAAATTGATTGAAAAAGAAATTTCTGGTTTCAAAAAAGAAATTAGTGCCAAAGAAGAAAGCAACAAAAAGTTACGAGAAATGATTAACTATTTGGAATCAGACGCTTCATTGGAAGAGACCGCTCGGCTTAATTTGGGCATGAAAAAACCGGGAGAAAACGTGGCGGTGATCAAACAAGAGGTTAGCACTTCTGCAATTGCTGTTTTGGAAGAAAAAACAGAAAAGGAAAGTAATTATCAAAAGTGGTTTCAATATTTTTTTAATTAATTTTTTTTTAAAAAACAAAAAAACACCTTGACTAGTGTTTTTTTGAATAATTCTTTATCTTTTATTTTTCAATGTTTTTTCGTGAGCAAGAATTGATATAAATAAATTCTTGTCCCAGATAAAAACCTGAAAAATAAAAGGTAAAGAATTGTAATAGAGCCCCTTACCGGACTCGAACCGATGCCTACGGTTTACGATACCGTTGCTCTGCCAGTTGAGCTAAAGGGGCAAACATAATTAAAGCTATTGTAATAAACATTTTAATATCAGTCAATTTAAACTTATGTCAAAAAAACTTCGCTTAATTTCTTTTTACCTTTTACTATCTTTCAGTTTTTCCTTATTGCCACTGCCAGCTTCTAATGTTTATGCAGAAACTGTTTGGCGGGAAGTTGAAATTAATTCTGAACCAACAAATTCTGGCTGGCAAAGAATGAGCCCTTGGTATGAAAATACGGGAGGAGCTGACACTTCTTCTTTGATAAAAATTAATTATTATTTTCCTAGCACTGAAATCAAGCAGATTTTTTCTTATGACGAAAAAACAAAAAAATGGGATTCTTGGAGCAGCACGGACAATAATTTAAATTTAGTTAGCGCTACTGTTTCGGGGACGAAAAAATTTGCCTTGTTTATTAAGGCAAACACCATGTCTGTTGGAAAAGCTTCTTGGTATAGCTACAAAAAAGGTTTATTTGCCGCTTCTCCTGATTTTCCAAAGGGCACAAAACTAAAAGTTACCAACCTGGCTAACAACAAGAGCGTTGAAATAACGGTCAATGATTATGGACCAAATCGCAAAATTCATCCAGATCGCGCAATTGATTTGGACGTGGTAGCTTTTGAAAAAATTGCTTCAAAGGGAGAGGGAATTGTTAAGGTAAAAATTGAACCGCTTGCCACTGCCAAGGCCACTGCTGTTGCCGCAGTACCAAGTGATCCAAAACCAGAAATTGAAAAACCGGAAGTAATTGCCAAACAGCCAGAAATCAACGCTACTTCTGCGATTGCTATCTGGGAAAAGGAAAACAAGGTCGCTTATCAAAAAGAAATAGACAAAAAATTACCAATCGCCAGTCTGACAAAAATTGTGGCAATGAAAGTTTTTTTGGAAACTGGAACTAGCATGAACAAAATAGTGACCTACAAAAAAGCCGATGAAAATTTTAATTATGAATATTGCAAGCCTTGGGAATCAGCTAGACTAACCGTCAAAGAAGGGGAAACAATGACGGTCAAAGATTTGATGTATTCAGCGCTGGTTGGTTCGGCAAATAATGCAATCGAATCCTTAGTTCGCACTAGTGGCTTAAGTCGTCAAGATTTTATTGCCAAAATGAATAGCACAGTAAAAAAATGGGGAGCAAAAAACACCAAATTTGTTGAGCCAACTGGTTTGTCTCCAGACAATATGAGTTCAGTAAGTGATTATGCTATAATAACCGAAGAGGCTTTCAAGGATGAGACTTTGCAAAAAATAGCCACCACCAAAACTTATTCTTTTTCTACAATCAACACCAAGAAAAAACACAACTTGAAAAATACTAGCAAAATTATTCAAGCCAACACCTACAACATCACCGCTTCCAAGACTGGTTATTTGCATGAAGCGGGATATTGTTTGATGAGTAGAGTAAAAGTTGGTTCTGACAATCTAATTGTTATTGTTCTTGGCTCACCAAGTTCTGCCGCCTCTGTTGAAAGCACCAAAAAAATAATTGAATTTGCAACTGCAAAATAATTTTTGTTAATCTTTATGATTCACCTGAAAAATGTCCATAAAAACTATGGCCGTTATATCAAAATTTTAAAAGGAATTGATTTGGACATTGAGCCAGGAGAATTTGTTTCTATTGTTGGGCAAAGCGGTGCCGGCAAAACTTCGTTGGTAAAAATTTTAATTGGCGAAGAGAGAGTAAGCGAAGGTAGTGTTGAAATCGGCGGCTGGGATATTACGCACTTGAGCAAGCGTGAAGTGCCTTTTTTGCGTCGTCAAATCGGGGTTATTTTTCAAGATTTCAAACTACTGCCACGCAAAACCTTGGCGGAAAATATTGCTTTTGCCTTGGAGGTTTCTGGTGGATCCAGTTCCAAAATAAAACGCATTGTTCCTAGTGTTCTAAAAATTGTCGGACTGGAAGACAAAGCCAACCGTTATCCAACAGAAATTTCTGGTGGTGAAGCCCAAAGAGTGGCGATTGCTAGAGCCTTGGTTCATCAGCCAAAAGTTTTGTTGGCAGATGAGCCGACCGGTAATTTGGATACTATCAATGCTGATGAAATTATTGATTTACTTTTGCGCATCAACCGCTTCGGCACCACTGTTATTTTGGTGACGCACAATCGAGAAATTGTTAACCGTCTTAATCGTCGGGTAATTGCTATGGAACATGGGTTGGTTATTAGTGATCAAAAACACGGCAAATACGTTTTATAAAATATTTATGAATAATTTTTTTCGCGTCTTAAAATTTAGTGCTCAAGATATTGCTCGCAATGTCTGGCTTTCTGCGGCCACAATTACCATTTTGGTTTTAACTTTATTTTCAATTAACATCATGGTGACAGTGCGGGTGATTTCGGATAATGCAATCTCGGTCATCAAGGACAAGGTGGACTTCTCTCTTTATTTGAAAAACGAAGCGCGCGAAGATGAAGTTTTGGCGCTAAAAAATCGCATTGAAGGTCTGAGTAATGTGAAATCGGTTGAATATATTTCCAAACAACAAGCTTTGCAAAAATTTCGTGACAAAAATCAAAATAATCAACAAGTGATTGAAGCTTTGAGGGAGTTAGGAAAAAACCCTCTTTCTCCCAGTTTGATTATCTCACCAAGCGACACCGCACAAGCGCCGCAGCTGGTGGAAAGTTTGAAACGTTTGGATAGTGGCATTATTGAATCCCGTAATTTTTCCGATAATGCTGCTATCACCAAAAAAATAGATTACATCACCAACAAAATTAACGAAGCTGGTTTGTTTGTGATTATTATTTTCTCCCTTACTAGTTTATTGGTTATTTATAACACTATCAAAGTTGCTATTTATACTCATCGCCGCGAGATTGAAATTATGCGTCTGGTCGGTGCTTCCCGTTCTTTTATCATTGCTCCTTTTTTGGTTTCCGCAATCATTTATAGTTTAATTGCCATTTTGGTCATTACTAGTATTTTCTTTCCGTTTTTGAGCCTTTTGCAGCCTTATTTGGAGGTGTTTTTTACTGGTTACAACATTAATATTGTTTATTATTTTATTAATAATTTTTGGCTTATTTTTGGTATTGAATTTCTGGCTTTTGCTGCCGCCGCCGCTATTGCTAGTTCTTTGGCGGTTCGTAAATATTCAAAAATTTGACTTGCAGGACGCTTTTCGTTAAGATTAAAAACGTTTTTATTCGGGGATCGTCTAATGGTAGGACAGCGGCCTTTGAAGCCGTCGATCATGGTTCGAATCCATGTCCCCGAGCAAAACACGAAAACAGGTTTTATAAGCCTGTTTTTCTTTTAATATTAG
>CAZBVX010000012.1:0-20246 GCA_964495615.1 uncultured Gammaproteobacteria bacterium
CCAATTGAACGTTGGTGAATTTTATCTTCAACCATGTGGTTTAGTTTCAAAATGTATTTGTAACCAACAGTAATTTTGTGATCATAAGCTTCACCAGTTTTTCCATCAAAAAGGGTCACCTTTCCATCTTCCGGCAAGCCAGCTTTTTTCAACTCTTCCCTAATCTGATCTTCAGTAACACCATTAAGTGCTGGAGTGGCAACACGATAACCTAATTTTTTTGCCGCAAAGCCAAGATGGGTTTCTAGCAACTGCCCCAAGTTCATACGAGAAATAATACCCAAAGGAGAAAGAATAATATCCACTGGAGTACCATCTTCTAAGTAAGGCATGTCTTCTACTGGAACAATCTTTGAAATAACACCCTTGTTTCCATGGCGTCCAGATGTTTTGTCGCCAACTTGAATTTTTCGAAGATTAGCAACAGAAATTTGAATCGATTTCAAAACACCGGCAGATAATTTGTCGCCGTCTTCACGAGAGAATAATTTGATATCAACCACTTTTCCGTGTTCGCCATGTTCAAGATAAAGAGAAGAATCGCGAACATCTTTGGCTTTGTCGCCAAAAATTGCACGTAATAATTTTTCTTCGGCTGACAAGGTGGTTTCACCTTTTGGAGTAATTTTTCCAACCAAAATATCACCGGAGGAAACTTCGGCACCAATACGGATAATACCTTCTTCGTCCAAGTTTTTTAATTTTTCTTCACTGATGTTTGGAATGTCGTTGGTGATCATTTCTGGACCAAGCTTGGTGTCGCGAACATCAATAGTATAATTTTCAATATGAATTGAAGAGAGAGTATCTTTGCGAACCAAATTTTCAGAAATAATGACTGCGTCTTCATAGTTGTATCCTTCCCAGGTCATGAAAGCGACCAATAAATTTCGGCCCAATGATAATTCTCCCTTATCAATACAAGGGCCATCAGACAAAACGTCTCCTTTTTTTATTTTGTCTCCAACATTGATTGTTGGGTGTTGATTGATACAAGTAGAAGAATTGGAGCGTAAGAATTTGTTTAGGTTGTAGCGAGTAATTTGGCCTTTTTTGTCGACTGTTTCAATACAAGCGGAATCAACACGAACTGCTTCTCCGTCTTCATTGGCGATTACTACATGTCCACTATCGCGAGCAGCACGAGCTTCAACGCCTGTTCCAACAACTGGCGCTTCAGCCTTCACCAAAGGAACCGCCTGACGTTGCATGTTTGTGCCCATCAATGATCTCTGTCCATCATTGTGTTCCATAAAAGGAATCAAACTGGTGGCAATAGAAATAATTTGATTAGCAGCAACACCGACAAAATCAATTTTGGCAGTTTCTTCGGTTGCTGGTTCACCAAATTTTCTCACTTCAAATTTGCTTACCAAAATCTTGCCAGTTTCATCCATTGGGATTGTGGCATCAGCAGTGATGAATTTTTCTTCTTCAAAAGCGTCAAGATAAACAATTTCATTAGTCACACGACTGCCAGTTTTTTCGTGGACAATTTTTCGATATGGAGTTTCTAAGAAACCATAAGAATTCAAACGAGAAAAACTAGCCAAGTGGCCAACCAAACCAATATTCGGGCCTTCCGGAGTGGCAATCGGACAAATACGGCCATAGTGAGTAGTGTGAACATCGCGAACATCAAAACCAGCTCGTTCACGAGTTAAACCTCCAGGACCCATCGCACTCAAGCGACGTTTGTGTTCCAATTCAGCAAGCGGATTGGTTTGATCCATGAATTGAGAAAGTTGAGAAGACATGAAGAATTCTTTTACTACCCCAATTACTGGACGAGCATTGATTAATTTTGTTGGTGTGATTCCTGAAATATCAGAAGTGGACATTCGATCTTTAATAATGCGTTCCATTCTAGCCAAACCGACACGGAAACGATTCTGGATCAAGCCGCCAATAGCGCGAACGCGACGATTTCCCAAATGGTCAATATCATCTTCTGGCTCTTTGGTGATATTCAAACGAATAACTTCTTTGATAATCAAAACCAAATCTTCTTTGCGCAAAACACGATTTTCTTTTTTGTTTGGTAAATCTAATTCGAAGCGGCGATTTAATTTGTAGCGTCCAACGCGGCCAAAATCATAACGATCGAAGCGGCAGAACATTGATTGAATAAGTTGGCGAGCATTTTCTGAAGAAGCCAAATCTCCTGGACGAATTCTTTTATATACTTCTTGCAAACCTTCTTCTTCGGTCTTGGCGGCATCTTTCTCAATAGTTGCTTCCAAGAAACCGATTTCATCTGGAGTTTTTTTCAAATCAACATCTTTGAAAAGATCAATCAAAGTTTTGTCATCAACATAACCAAAAGCACGCAACAAAGAAGTCACGGCAACTTTTCTCTTGCGATCAATGCGAACCCAGAGAACCTTGTTTTGATCTGATTCAATCTCCAACCAAGCACCGCGATTAGGAATGATTTTTGCACCATAGCATTTTTTTCCTTTCACGAATTCAGCGGTGAACATAACACCAGCACTGCGGATTAACTGAGAAACAATAACTCTTTCAATACCATTAATAATGAAGGTTCCTTTGTCAGTCATGATTGGAAAATCTCCCAAAAATACTTCTTGAGAAATTGCCTGATTGGTTTTTTTGTTTAAGAGGCGAGTTTTGACGCGCAAAGGTGCCTCATAAGTAATATTTTTTTGACGGCTTTCGGTTTCATTAAATTTTGGCTCGTCAAGATAATAATCTTCTAAATATAGTTCCAAATCACGACCAATAAAATCGGAGATCGGATTAATTTCGTCGAAAAGCTCAGCAAGGCCTTCTTCTAAAAACCAGCGATAGGAATCTTTTTGGATCTCAATTAGATCAGGCATTGCCATCACTTCTTGATGATTACCAAAAAATTTCCGACCTTCGTTTTTCTTTTCGGATTTTATATTGGTCTGGGACATAAATTTATCTAAAAAAATTTATAAACTAATTTAAAAAAATTTTATTTTCTACATCTAATCCTTATCAACAAAAAAATCTCAAAGCCAGTCGGTTTGAGTTAACGATGTTAGAAATTATAATTGATTTTGAGTAATCACGGAACGAAAGCCGCCCAAAAAAGATAAAAGACCTGGCGCGCATGGTTTTTTATTTTTTGCAGGGTGGAAATATTTTCTGTCCTAAATTGTCTTGATTCTTATAATATAAAATTATTTATAATTTGTCAATACACAATTTATCCACAAAATATCAACTGAGTAAGTTGCTCAATTCTTCTTTAGCCACTAAACGATCATCCCAAGGTATTTTTTCGTTATTTTTAGAACAAATAAACTGTTCGCCGCCCTTTCCAGTAATCATTACCAAATCTCCTTCACGAGCTTCTTCAAAAGCGCGGCGGATAGCTTCCCTTCTATCAGTAATTTTTAGCAAATTTTCGCTAATTATTTTTCCTTTTTCTTCTGCTCCAGCTGCAACCTGATCAATAATTTCTTGAGGGTCGTCATCATAAGGATCCTCATTAGTAACAATAACCAAATCGGCTCTTTCTCCGGCAATTCTTCCCAAGATTGGACGACGGGCGGCATCTCTGCCTCCACCAGTTGAGCCAAGAACGTGAATAATTCTTTGATGAGGGATTAATTCCATTGTGTCATAAAGTTTTTCCAAAGCGCGCGGTTCAAAAGCGTAATCAACCAAAACAGTGAAATTCTGGCCAACATCAACTTTTTCCATCTTTCCCACCAAACCAGAAACCTCCGCCAAGCCAATCTGCGCTTTTTCCAGAGGAAGGTCCAAACCGGCACAAACTGCCAAAACAGCAGCCGAATTTTGAGCATTAAAAGCTCCCAATAACTTCAAAGACACTTCCTGATTAAGAGATGTTTGCTCTTTTTGTGAAGCAGCTCGTTCCAGAGGGAAAAATTCAAAAGAAGTTCCAGCGACTGATGGTTTGATGTTATTAAAATAAAATAATTCTAAATCTTTAGTAGTTGATTCGGAAAATTTGCTTAAATCAGCTTCACCAGGTTGGCCAAACAAAAAAGCAATTTTTCTCTCACTCCAAAAATTTAAAAAATAAGGCGCATTTTCATCGTCACCATTAACCACAATTGTTTTTTTAACTCGATTAAAACCTAATTTTTGAATCTGGCTTTTTGGATTAATAACTTTTTTCTGGTCATTAATATACTTGGTGCGGCAAAAAGATAAGTGTCCGAATAATCGTCCTTTGGCAGCTTTGTAGTTTTCAAAACTACCATGAGATTCTAGATGTTCAGGATACAAACCGGTAAATAATAAAGAGTCAAAATTAATAAAACGATGGCGGAATTGGCGGATTCCTTCCGAAGTACTTTCAATAATTGCAAATTCACAGCCATTTTTTACCATTTTTCGAATCATTCGCTGAGTAAAAAACCGTCCAACCATCGTCATTTTTTTGTCATTCAACCATTCTTTGTTGCCATCGGAAAACATGGCTGTAGAAGTATAGCCAACTTTGTAGCCCATTGCTCGCAAAGCGCGAGCTAAAAGATAGACCGTGGAAGTTTTTCCAGTGGTTCCAGTAACACCAATCACAATTAAACGATCTGAAGGAGAGCCATAGACCATTACCGCCGCAAAACTAAGAATAAAATGATAAATCGGCTGGAGAGCAAGAAATAACTTGCGAGGAATTAATTTTTTTATTTTGTTTAACATACTGAATAATTCTAGCGCAAAAGGTCCAAAAAAGCAAAAAAAGACATGCTTATTAAACATGTCTTCTTAAAAAAATAACTAGTGAGAAAAATAATCCTCTTCATCCAAAAATGGTGGCTTTTTTTCTTTTTTTATTTCTTTCAAATCCTCCCTTTCTTCCTCTTCATTCTCGCGAATATCATCCAAAATTTCTTCTTGATATTCTTCGCTAGTTTCTGGTTCGTCTTCTAGTTTTTCTAGTTCTTCTTCTGCAAAAATACTTTCTTCTTCATTATTTTCCTCAGAATCTGATTGATGTCCAAAATCTAAAACCCCATCATCACCTTCATCATTATTGCCCAAATAATGATCCGGGGCGACAGAATTGACGCGACTGTGAACTGGAGATACTGGAATACCTATTTCAAAATCATTTTCGGAAATCAAAATTTCCCGTGGCTTGGAACCGTTGGAAGGACCAATCATACCAGCATCTTCCATCATATCCAAAATTTTTGCCGCGCGACCATAACCAATACTAAGACGACGCTGCAATAAGGAGGTGGAAGCCTTGCCAGCCTTGATGACTATTTCTTTGGCAGCATCCAATAAATCATCTTCATCACCATAACTACCATCCATTCCAACCCCAGCTACCCCGCCAACTTTTTGTCTCTCAGTCACACCGTCCAAATATTCAACTTCGCCGCTCTTTTCTTTGATGTAATTAATAATATCTTTAATTTCTTCATCACTAACATAAGCGCCCTGAATGCGTTTTGGTTTTGATAATTCAGGTGTGGTTAAAAGCATATCTCCTTGACCTAATAATTTTTCGGCACCAGAAATATCCAAAATTGTTTTTGAGTCAACCAAAGAAGTAACAGCAAAAGCAATACGAGCCGGAATATTTGCTTTGATTAAGCCAGTGATAACATCCACACTTGGACGTTGAGTAGCAAGAATTAAATGAATGCCGACCGCCCGAGACATCTGAGCCAAACGAATAATCGCGGCTTCCATATCTTTTCCGGCGGTCATCATGAAGTCTGCCAATTCATCAATCACAAAAACAATGTATGGCATTTTTTCTTTAGCGTCAGTATTGTAACTGGCAATGTTTTTTTTGCCGCAACTATTTAAAACATCATAACGGCGATTCATTTCGTTTAAACACCACTTCAAAGCATTGATTGTTTTACCAACCTCGGTAATTACCGGGACCAAAAGATGAGGAATGCCATTATAAATAGGTAATTCCACCCTCTTCGGATCAACCATAATAAAACGCAAATCTTCCGGATTGTTTTGATAAAGCAAAGAAACAATAATCGTGTTCAAACAAACTGATTTTCCAGAGTTGGTTGCCCCAGCCACCAACAAGTGCGGCATGCGAGTAATATCGTAAATCCAAGAAGTGCCGGAAACATCTTTTCCGAGAGCAATCATTAAATTGTTTTTACGTGTTTTAAAAACATTATCATCCAAAATTTCTCGCAAACCAACGAGAGCTTTGGCTTTGTTTGGCACTTCCACCCCAATCAAAGACTGCCCAGGAATTGGCGCCTCAATACGAATTGGATGAGCGGCTAAAGCTAATGACAAATCATTATTAAGAGTGGTAATGCGGGAAACCTTCACCCCTTCAGCCGGCTTGAAGGTGTATTGAGTAACAGTTGGGCCAACTTTGGTTTCACCCATTTCAACCATAATGCCGAAATTTTCTAAAGTATGCTTAATTTTTAGGCCCCCCGAAGATGTGTCGCCGCTAATTGCTTTGCTTGTTTTGTTATTTAATAATTCCAACGGAATATCAATTTTGACTGTCTTTTTCGGCCAAACAATTTTTTCCTGAATTTTTTTCTCTGTTTCTCTGAACTTTGCTGGGATAATTTCTTCTTCTCCCTCTTCTTCTTCGTTATCTTCCTCATTCTCTTCTTCGTGATGAGCTTGAACTTCTTTTTGCTGCCAAGTCGCTAAAATCTTTTTGCTTAAAGACTGCGCCTTCTCTTTGGCGGCTGGCACTTCACCTTCTTCATCTTCCTCATCATCTTCAATATTCTTGTTGGATAAAAAATTAAAAATCTTCGCCCAAATGCTTTCCCGACCAATTATTTTAGAAAGCGAGGTATTAAAAATAATAACTAATGAAGACAAAAATAGGCAGCCCAAAATTAGAACGCCACCCCAAAAACCAAAAAGATAAAAAAAGGCCTGTGATAAACCCCAACCAACATAACCGCCGCCGGAAACAGCAAGAGCGGTTTCTTTCCAAAGGGCTTGTTCATAAAAAAAATGAAGCAAAGTCTGGATGGAAATAAAAAGCAAAAAGAGCCCAAAATAATCTTTAAATTTAATTTGATATTTTTTATTCAAAGACAAGAGACCACCCCAGGCCAAGAAAAAAAACGGCACCAAATAACGACCAAAACCAAAAATCAAACCGAGCCAATGAGCAATAAATTGACCGAATTTACCAGATAAACCAAAGAGTCCCAAAAAACTTAACAAACCAAAAGCAAAAAGAATTACAATAAAAATACTTTTTTTTGCTCGGTCATCCAGTTCCAAGTGAGGCGTAGAAATATATTCTAAAGGGTCTTTTTTTTGAGATTTTTTTCCATTTTTCTTTTTCATATCAAAATTATAGCAATTAGCTTGGTTTATCTCAACACTCGATTAATAAATTCCGCCTGGCGTTTTTTTATTAAGTTTCTTTTTCGAGTAAATTTTTTCAAATAAAAATCTTTCTGGTTCATCACTTCCTGAGACTTTTTCAATAATTTGCCTTTTTTTAAATCTTCCAACTCAACCACCAACTCCGGACAATTAATGAAACGGGCAAAATTTCGATTACGCAAATCATAGGCAACATTGATTTCTGGAGTTAGAGCACCAAAAGCCAAAACGCAAGAATGAAGCATCATACCAATCACCAAATCTAATTCTCCATAAATATATTTTTGCTCTTTAGCTGAAAGGTCAACTAATTTTAATCCTTTAATTTTTAATTCTGGATAAATATTGTCTTCTCCTGGATGATGTTTTAAATAATAAATAGTTGCCCCAAATTTTTTTTGAAAATATTCAGCGGTTTCTCGATAAGCTTTTAAAATATCTTCTCGCCAAGGACCAAAGCCGAGCCAGCCAGAATAATTTAAATTTAAACCAATCTTTAATCCTTCGACTAATTTAAAATCCTGAGGAACAGTTTCCCCCAACAAAACAGCTGGGTCGCCAATGACTGAAATTTTTTCATTTTTTATGCCCCGCCTAAGCAAAAATTTTTTTGTGTAATTTTCTCTAACCCCAACTAGTTTGGCTTTTTTGACCAAAGAAACAATACTTTCAGTCTCCATTTTGGTTAAGCGCCTAGCACCAACCTCTCGAATATAGCCCACACCAAAGATAATCAAAGGTTTTTTTAGACCGGCAATCATTTGCTTATTGAATGGCAAAAAATAGCGATAAAAAACACCGCCACCACCAAAAATAATTACATCGGCTTGATTAAGACGAGCCAATTCTTTTTGATTATATTCTTTTAGAACTTCAATAGGAAAATCCGTAATCAAGGCTCCAGGAAATCTTTTTCGCAAAGCGTCAGCAACTGCAATAACAATCGCCAAGTCACCCTTGTTGTCCTTATCCCAAACATGAATATGAGCGATTTTTATTTTTTTCATAATTAATTTTTTAGTTTTTATAATTAATCATCAGGTCTTGTGCTCGACGATTACTTTTTCGACGCTCACGAATTGCGGCTAATAATTCCTGACCATTAATCAGGGAAGCTTGATGGTTCAGAAACCAATACACCGCCGTACGCAAAGCAGTCCAATCGTAATAAAGATTAATTCTTTCTTGCAAATTATCGTCTAGTTTTTCACCAGCAGCAGCTAAATATTCTGACAAAAAAAGGTTTTTTATTTCTTTGGCGAACGACAAGTCTTCAACTTTGCGAACAATTTTATATTCTACTTGCTGAATAAAAGCTCCCAGGTCACGGGCGAAATCAGCCGGTGAAAAATCTGTGAAATCAATCAAGCCAATCTTATTCTTTCCAATTTTGATAATATTTTCTGGGTGAGCATCGCCATGAATTAATGATTTTTGTTTAGGAAATAATTTTTTTTCACTTGCCACACAAGACTGATAAAGCTCAACCAAATCTTCATATTCGTTATTTTTGAAACGATTTTTCAATTCTGAATAAATAAATTTTTCGCCAGGAACCACGGAAGAAATTTTTTGATTATTAGAATCAAAAGAAAAACAATCATCAACCGGGAGCTGATGAAGTTTGGCAAACATTCTGGCGGCCCCGGAAACCAAAGAAGTGATGGCCGCCTTGTCTCTTTTTCTAATATAATAAAGGAGTGTTTTCCCTGGCAAAGCTCGATAAAAAGTGGCACGAAATTCTTCTGAATAGAAAAGTGGTCGTGGCAATTTTATTTCTGTCCCAGAAAGTTCTTTCTGCCAAAGATAATCAAGAGTATCCAAAATATTTTTTCGCGGTTCGCTACTGTGCGCAGAACAGACAATTTGCAACTCTCTTTCTTCGTCATTTTTGTCAATAAAAAATAAATCATAACCAAAAACGACATGATAAGTGGAATCCCAAATTAATTTTTTGTATGGATTAATAATGATTTTTTTAATTTCTTTGATTTGCGGATAATAAAAAGGAAGCTCTTTTTTAAAAAGCTCTAAAACATAGTTATTATCTAGTAAGGAATAAATCTTATTCATAAATTAAAAATATTTTTGCCAATGTTTTGACCAAGCCAAGGAACGGATTTTGGCAGCTTGTTTTTCCGCATTAATTTTTTGATGACGAGTTTTTTTGTCTTCTAACGATCTTATGGCGCGTAATAAATCATTAACACCTCGTTCAAGTTCATCCGGACTCCAAGCTAACGGTCCGAAGTGGCGAGAAAAATCATGGCCGCTTGACCACCACCAAGCACAACTTGCTAGACCACGAGAAAGATGCCAGCGAGCCCAAAAAAAACCGCTATCTTTTTTGTTTTCATGAACAGTTTTTATTGCCAAGTTGGCCAAAACCCAAAGGGCACGATGAATTTCGTTTTTCTTGCCCTTCCATAATTCATAAGGATTTTTTACCAATAATTCTCTCTCACTACTCTCCCAAGAACAAGAACGTAAAATTATTTTTTCCGGATTAGTGCTTTGGGATATAAATTCGCTTATTGTTCCCGTTGCCATTTCTGGATGCTTAACCACTTTTTCCAACTCAGCACTTTGATCTTTGTGGCGCAAACCATAAAGTTCAGCATCACTAGCAGTAATAATCTTTTCTTTTCTGCCGGCTTTCAAGGAACTCTGAAAATGATCAGGTGCGTATTTGGTTGACCAAGGGCGATTACGAAAAATTATTTTCAAGCCGCTTGCTTGGTCTTGATAGGTTTTTAGAGTATTAAACTCTTTTTTGTTTTTTGGACTAAACGCAATCGGATCCAAAATTAAATATTCATAACCAAGATTTTTTATAATTTTTGCCACTGCTCCCGAATATGCCATTTCCGGCAAAAAAAATCCTTTCGGACGAGAAACATCCAAATATTTTTTTAATATTTTTTCCTGTTCTTTGATTTGAAAAATAATTTCTTCTTCTGGAAGCAAGGGAAGAAAAGCATGATAAGCGGCTGTACCGACAATTTCTATTCTTCCTGTTTTCAATAACGGTTTCAAACGTTGAGCAAAATCAGCCAAACCAAGTTCGGACATTCTTTCTAGCAAGCATCCAGAAATATTAATCGTCATTCGCAAATTTGAATTTTCTTCAAAAAGACGCAAAAGACGAAAATAGCTTTTTTCTGCGGCTTCTTTGATTATTTCTCCATCAATGTTTGCCGGCTGATAAAAATGTAAAAAACTAAACCATTTCATAAATTAAAAGCGTAAAGTTTTTCGATATAATTCAACATATTTGCGAGCTTGAATTTCCCAGCTATTAGATTTTTTCATCACTCGCTTCACAAATTCTCGCCAATCTTTTTTGTTTTTATAATTTTCCAAGGCACGGATAATGGCACCATAAAAAGGCCAAACATCTTCTGATTTGAAAGTAAATCCACTGCCTCTTTTGGTTGCTGGTGAATAGTTTTCTACCGTATCATAAAGGCCGCCGATTTCACGGACAATTGGAATACAACCATAGCGCATGGCAATTAATTGATTAATTCCGCAAGGCTCATGGTTTGAAGGCAATAAGAAAAAATCCGATCCAGCATAAACCAAAGTTTCATACTTCTGATTTGCTTCATGAGAAGGAATTAAAACCATTTTTTTTGGATGTTTTTTGGCAATTTTTGCCAGTTCTTTTAAATAATTTTTATCTCCGGAGCCAATAACAATAAATTGGATATCTAGTTTTAATAAGGCTGGCATTAAAGCAATGATTAGTTCAAAACCTTTTTGAAAGGTTACCCGAGAAGTAGTGCAAAAAATTGGCACATTTTCATCTTCCGGCAAGCCAAAATGTTTTTGCAAATAAATTTTATTTTCTTTTTTTATTTCCGGATTAGCAAAAGAATATTTTTTGAAAATCGCTTCATCCTTTTCTGGGTTATAAGCATTATAGTCAATACCGTTAATGATGCCGAATAAACGATCTTCACGTTTTTTTAAAATACGATTCAAATCTTGCCCGAATTTTTTGGTTAAAATTTCATTGCGATACTGTTCGCTGACTGTGTTAACAACATCAGCGGACATAATTCCTCTTTTGGCAAAATTAATTTTTTCAATGGCCGGATCGGCAATGTGCGGTAATCTTTTGCGGCCAAAATCTCTTTCGGCGGCTGGAATTTCCCACCAATTATGACCTAGTTGAAAAATTAAATTATGAATTGTAAAAACGGTCTTTGATTTTTTTAAAGTTTTTGAATAACGAAAATCATTTTTTAGATAATAAGGAATTAATCCGGTTTGCCAATCATGACAATGAACAATATCTGCTTCAAATTTCAACAAAGAAACTAATTTCAAAGCAGCAACACTAAAAACCAAAAACCGAGAATTTTCTTTATCTGAGCCATATATTTGTTTGGAGCGAGAAAACAAAGCTGGCTGCTCAATAAAATAAACCGGCAAACCATCCATTAAATATCCCTGCCAATAACTAACGGCTACCGTTTCTGTGGAGTTTAAATAAATTTTAACGTCCTTAAAAAGAAGTTTTAGACTCTCTTCTTCTTTACTAATCACTTTCCCGTAAAGCGGAGTAATAATGCAAACATCGTGTCCCAAACGCTTGAGAGCTTTTGGCAGACTACGTGCCACATCACCAAGACCACCCGTTTTGGAAAATGGGGCAACTTCGGAAGCAATATGAACAATTTTTAACTTTTTAGCCATAAAATTAACAACCTTCAAGACGAGCTCCGCTAGCGCAAATTGCTAACGCTAAAGCATCCGCCGCATCGTCCGGTTGAGGTAACTTTTCTAATTTCAAAATGGATTTCACCATTTTTTGTACTTGCAATTTTGGCGCTTTGCCGTAAGAGCAAACTGAAGATTTTACTTGAGAAGGTGTAAAATTAACTATTGGTATTTTGTTTTGTTTGAGAGCCAACAAAACTACACCACGAGCTTGACCAACAGTCAAAGCGGTTGTGACATTAGTATTAAAAAATAATTGCTCCACCGAGGCTAGGTCTGGATGATAACGCTTTAATAGAGAATCCAGGTCTTGATAAAGCGTTTCTAAACGATCGCTCAATTCTGTTTTTTTGGGAGTCTTAATTGAACCATAAGTCAAACAGGTAATTTTCCCACGCGTTGCCTTGATTATCCCGAAGCCAGTATCGGCAATCCCTGGATCAATTCCTAAAATTATTTTGGACATAAAGCGATTCTAAAAATCAGCATTAGTATAGTATTCACTAACATCCTCATTATCTTCCAGTTCGGCAACAAATTTTTCTAGCTTGGCCACATCTTCCGGATTGTCTACCTTCAATTTTTCTTTGGCAACATATTCAATTCCTGCTGATTCAGTTTTGATATTTTTCTTCTCCAAAAAATCAATTAAACCATGGAAGTCTTTTACTTCGGTATAAATACTTATCCCTTCATCTTCTCTGATAATATCTTTCACTTCTTGTTCTATTAACTCCAACTCAAAGTCGTCAAAATTTATTTTTTTTGTTTCTAGCTCTTCATTGGAAATCAAAAAAACACCCAATTGTTCAAAATTCCACATTACCGCCCCAAAAGAACCGCCATTTTTGCTAAAAAGATGACGAACTGTGCTAGCACTACGATTTTTGTTGTCTGTAACACACTTAACAATAAATTGTGCTCCCAGAGATCCCAGGCCTTCATAATATAATTCCTCCAAGGCAACACCACCCAATTCACCAGTTCCTTTTTTGATCGCTCTCTCAACGTTGTCTTTTGGCATATTCGCCGCTCTTGCTTTTTCGATAGCTGCTCTTAGTACAGAATTGGTTTCCGGATCGCCACCTTTTTTGGCCGCAAAGGAAATATTGTTGGCTAATTTTGTGAAAATTGCCCCTCTTTTGGCATCAACTAATTCTTTTTGACGATGCGTTGTCGCCCATTTGGAGTGTCCAGACATAAAAAAATAAATAGTAAATTCTAAATAAGATACATAAATATATTAACCTAAATTGAAATAAAAATCAATATCAATTATAATTAAAATATCAATAAAATTGGGTTAAAAATCATTTATGAAAAAAGAAAATCTTCCTTCTTTAGGCAAAATTACCTTGGACGCGATCTCTTATTTTGCCAAAAAAAAGCCCTCAAAGCTTAATTTAAAAAATTTCAAATTTCCCTTGGTTATTGGCAGCGGTAATGCCTATAACGCTGGCCAAATCATTTTTGGCAGACAAAAAGCAATTTTTGCCAATGAAAGTAATTTTCGTGAAATCACCAAAAATTATCGCGAATTAATTTCCAAAAAAATTATTAGCGAAGCGGTGATTATTTCCGCTTCCGGAGAAAAGGACTCAGTCTGGGAAGTCAAATTAGCTAAAAAATTGGGTCTAAAAACCTCTTTGTTGACTTGTTCGCCAAATTCTTCAGCTGCAAAAATTGCCGATCATGTTTATATCTATCACAAACTACCGGAACCCTATACCTACAACACCTCCACTTACTTGGGAATGATTTTGGGCGTTACCCAAGAAGACCCAAAACAAATTTTGAAATATCTAAAATCAATTAAGCTGCCGAGAGATTACCGCGAATACACTTCTTATGCCCTTGTTTTGCCAGACAAATTTGCCGCTTTGGCACCAATGCTAGAAATTAAAGGTCATGAACTATTTGGCCCAAAACTTTCTTTACGTGCTTTTTCTGAGGGCGAAGCTAGACATGCCAAATTTGTGATTCGCGACGAAAAAGAATTGGTCATCAGTTTTGCTAAAAATTTATATTTTGGACAGCCAAAACATCGCTGGGAAATCAAATTACCAAAAAATAATGATTATGGCTTAATGATGGTGATTACCTACTTCTTGGTCGGTCAAATTCAAGAAGCAAAAACACCTTGGTTCCAAAAAAATATTTATAACTTCTGCAATGATTATGGCTGGAGGCCATACGGTGGCAGAAAACCCTTTGACGTGATAGTAAAATAAATTATTAGAAAGTCAGAAAAAAAGGAACGACTCAAATCGTTCCTTTTTTTAATTTCCTTATTTTTTCTTTCCTTGATTCTTTACTTTATTAATCGCTTCTTTCAGTTTTTTTGGACTGGCCAAATAATAATGTTTGACCGGTTTTAAATTTTTGTCTAATTCATAAACCAAAGGAATGGCGGTTGGAATATTCAAGTCCAGCACTTCTTTTTCGGAAAGATTATCCAAATATTTTACGAGCGCCCGCAAACTATTTCCGGAAGCGGCAATAATAATTTTTTTGCCTTTTTTGATATTTGGTTTAACTTCCTTCTCCCAAAAAGGAACTACGCGCTCCACAACATCTTTCAAACTTTCGGCAGACGGAACTTTTATTCCTTTGTAGCGCGGATCACCCTTCTGATTGAATTTATTTTTGCTATCAATTTTCGGCGGACGAATATCATAACTGCGGCGCCAAATCAAAACCTGCTCTTCACCAAATTTTTTGGCCATTTCAATTTTGTTCAAGCCTTGAAGATTGCCATAATGGCGCTCATTCATCCGCCAATCACGAGAGACCGGCGCCCACAAACAATTAGTTTCTTCTAAAACAATATTCAAGGTTTTGATTGCTCTAGTCAGTAAAGAAGAATAGGAATAATCAAAAGAAAAACCTTTTTTTCTCAAAAAAGCTCCAGCTTCGCGAGCTTCAGCCAAGCCTTTTTCACTCAAATTAACATCAGTCCAGCCAGTAAACAGGCCTTTTTGATTCCATTCGCTTTCGCCGTGACGGATTAAGACAATTTTATACATAATAATTTAATAAATAATTAGTAATCTTAGGATATTTTAACAGATTTTTAGAAAAAAGAAAATTGACGCTGGGCCCCATCAAATGATAGTATAAGAACATAAAAATGGAACCAGAAAATGGACAACCAAAAAATATCAAACTAAAAAAGGCCTCAGTCGACATTTTGTTGAGTGCGGTCAAATTTTTGTTATTTTTAAAAAAGGCGATTGGTCTAATTTTAAACCTATTAATCAAATTCATCTCCTGGACTCTTCGTTTCACTTTGAAGCGTCCGTTAATTAAGATTTATTATTGGATTTTTCGTTTTCGAAAAGAAGGCTTGATTGAAAACTCAGTCTTTGACATTGTTCGTAAAAAAATTCCTCATTTTTTAATTGCCTTATTGGTAATTATCAGTTTTATTATTAACTTTGGACAACCAAGCAAGATTTCCGCAGTTACTGAAAATATGGCCAAAACCACAGTAGCTCAATTGGTGTCTGGAGAATTCAGTAGTCTTGAACAAGACGAAATGATTGAAGAAACTCTTAACCCCTCCAGCATCCATGATTATGTCAATGAAAAATACACAAACAACTTGGGAGTTTTGAATAACGATTCGGCAGTTATTGAAGAAACAACATCAGAAGACGAAGAACAGTTTGTGATCGAAAAAAATGGAGATTTTATTAGCAAACCTCATATTTGGGAAAATGAAAATAATAATTCTTCTAATCAAGCACCGAAAAGAAATAGTATTGTCTACCACACCGTCAAAAGCGGAGAAACAATCAGTAGTATCGCTAATGCTTTCGGCTTGAATGTTAACACTATTCTTTGGGCAAACAATCTCAGTGAAAGAAGTTTAATTCGTCCAGGAGACAAGTTAACCATCTTGCCTCAAAATGGTGTTATCTATACAGTAGTTAAAGGTGATACGGTTGGAAAAATTGCTAGAAAATATGGGATTGGTGAAAGCCTTTTAATTTCTGAAAACAACTTAGGAAATAGTATTGCTATCGGCCAAAAAATTATTATTCCTGGCGGCCGTTTAATTACTAGCACTAGCGTTGCTGCCAACACCACAAAAACAAACAACTATACTGGCATCTCCGTAATTAAAGATCTAGTTAAAGCGCCAGCCGCCAAAGCTTCTGACAACAACATGCTTTGGCCAACAGTCGGTCATCGCATTACTCAATATTATTCTTGGCGCCATACCGGCTTGGATATCGCAAATAAGGTTGGTACTCCTCTTTATGCTTCTGCCGCCGGAAAAGTTGAATTTGCGGGTTGGAGTAATGGCTATGGATATAATGTCCTCATCAATCATGGCGGTGGCAAAAAAACTCGCTATGCTCACGCCTCAAAATTATTTGTGAAGGTTGGACAATCTGTTGATCGCGGTGAAAATATTGCTGCGATGGGATCTACTGGCTGGTCAACTGGTCCCCATATTCACTTCGAGGTGATTGTTAATGGTGTAAAATATAATCCACTAAACTACGTTAAATAAAATTATGAAATTTATTCTAGGTATTTTATTGATTTTTGGCGGCGTAATGATGGTAATCAAAACTGAATGGCTATTAGAGAATTTCGGCCGCATTAGCTGGTTCGAAGAAAAACTAGGAGGTGAGGGTGGTTCTCGTTTGGGCTACAAATTAGCTGGACTAGTTATTATTTTTGCTGGAATTCTTTTTATTACCGGCACTTCTGGAGACTTTGCTGGCTGGGCACTAAGCCCCTTGACCAATGTTATGCCAAAATAAATTAAGGGACTAGACAAAAAATAAATTTAATAATAAAATAAAGCGGTCAAGTTAATTGGGCCCTTAGCTCATCTGGTAGAGCACCTGCTTTGCAAGCAGGGGGTGGCAGGTTCGAGTCCTGTAGGGTCCACAAACGAAAAATAGGCTAAATGCCTATTTTTTGTTTGTTAAAAACCAAGGACGAGAAAGCCGGACCCGTCTTGAGCGGGGAGGCCGGGCTAGGGTACTTGTTTTTTACCGAGCATAGCGAGAGTAAAAAACTTAGCAACCGGAGCCGAGTCACAAAATTAAAAGCACCTCAGATGTAAATCTTTGGTGCTTATTTTTTTAATAATTTTTAATAATTTTTTTTGAAATTTTCAAATTTCTTTGGATCTAAATCGGCATTAAAGATATCAACAAAGTGACCTTCTGGAAATTTTCTCAAAATTTCATAATACGACAAGGTTCTAAAATCAAATTTTTCATTTTCAGGATGTTTCCCTAGCCAATCATAAATTCGATTAATTTCTTTGTTGGTCATCAAGGCAATTGGCAATAAATAATTCTGATCAAACAGGGGCGCCTCGCTTTGCATAAAGAAACAGACTTCATTCATTTTCTTGGTTGAGGAACTACGATCTATTTTTCGATAGAAATTTTCATAAGACCAGCTGCGCAAATTTTTGAATTTTGTTGCCGTCTCACTTTTACCGAAAGATAAAGTTTTTTCCTCACAACTTTCAATCGCCAAGGCGAGAATTAAATTAGAAATTCTTTCTCTTTGATTTTTACCAAAGAAAAAAAATTCATCAGGCAAATCTTTTTGAGTTAAATAGCCACAATTTAGAGCATCGTTTAAGTCTGAAAAAACATAAGAAATTTTATCAGCTAACATTGCTACACCATATTCAAGTGGATATTTGCCTTTGATATCCAAATCATTATCATCACGAGAATGATAAAGGCCACCCTCTAAAGTTTCAAAAGACAAGTTCATTCCCGCTCCTGAGCGCTCTACTTTTTGAGCAATCACAATACTCATAACTGAGTGCTTAAATTTTCGCCCAGAAATTAAAGAAATCACACTTTCTCCCAGATGTCCAAAAGGAGTATGACCAATATCATGAACTAATAATATTGATTCCACTAATGATTGATTCAGGCCAAGAATTTTGGCAATCATCAATCCGGTAGTAACCGCTTCGGAGGTGTGAATTAAGCGATTTCGAAGATGAATGTTGTCATATTCGTCAGAAAAAACCTGAGTTTTGTCGCCAATCCTGCGATAGGCCTTACTTTGAATAATTTTATTTTTATCTAAAAAATAAATATCATCCGATGAATTAAAAAAAGGATAGTCCCTATCTAGAGAAATTCTTCCCAGACTGTCTTTTTCTAAAAACGCCTGCTTGGATAAACAATTCCAAAATGATTGATAATTTTTCATATTTTTATTTTTTGTTGTTAAAAAACCATTAAACACCTTTTTAGTGTTCAGATTAGATTAAAATATTATCAAATTTTTGTCAAACTAAATAATTATTTTTATTTATAATTTTAAATGGTAAACTAAAAGAAAGAATTAAAATAAAAATATGAGAAAAAAGAAAATAAAAACAAAAAGCAAAGCAATTTTTCTAGTGGTGATTTTAATTATTGCTGTTTTGGCCTTTGCGGATTATCTTTGGCAAAAAGATTTAAAAAATACTGCCGACCAAAAAAATGAAATTATTACTAGCAGCAGCACTCCTTCAATATCAATACCAAAATCAAACCCCGCCTCCACTGAAATAATCACCGTTAGCACTACCACGCCAAAAAGCCAACCTTTATCTTTCAAGACTGACGCACCAAAAATTTCTGCCGTCCGAGAATTGGATGGTATATTCAATTACCAAGTGACCGAACTAAAAGCTCGCGCTGATAATTGCGGCACTTCTTATTCGGAGTCTCATTTTGAAAATTTGGTGGCCGAATTCAAACAATCACCGAAAATTTTTTATACCTTCAAATATCGCGGTGCCAATGCCTCCAACAGCGATGAAAGTGTTTATTCAGTAACCATTTTGCCTAACAAAGCTGGTTACAAAAATATTGAAGAATTTAAAAAAGATTTTGAACTTTGTGGAGCTGGCGGGGTTGATAATCCATTTATGTTAAATAAAGATTGGCTTTTGTTTGTTAGCTCTTGCGGTAGTGGTTTTGATGATGGCTCTGGAAGAATCAACAGTTGTGAAGAAGCTAGAAAAATTATTGAGCCAAGCCTAAAATTAAAATAATAATATTTGTGCTACAATCAAATTATGGATAAAACACCAGAAATTTTAATTATTATCGACGGAAATGCTCTCATTCACCGCAGTTTTCATGCTCTGCCAACCACCATGAAAAGACAGGACGGAAAAACCACTAATGCCGTTTATGGCTTCACCTCTTTTCTTTTGAAAGCGATTCAAGAATTTAAACCTCGTTATGCCGTGGTTACTTTTGACGAAGCAGCACCAACCTTCCGACATGAAAATTATACTGAATACAAAGCTAACCGCGTCAAAGCACCGGATGAATTATATGAACAAATTCCTCTAACAAAAGAGGTTCTGAAAGCTTTTGAAATCCCAATCTTTTCCTGCCCCGGTTTTGAAGCGGATGATTTGATCGGCACTATTTGCCAAAAAGTAAAAAAAGAAAAAAATTTAGTAAGCTACATTATCACTGGCGATATGGATACTCTGCAGCTAGTGAATGAACAGGTGAAAGTTTACACCATGAGCCGCGGTTTAAATGATCCGGTTATTTATGATGCCGCGAAAATAAAAGAGCGTTATGGTTTGCTGCCGAATCAAGTAATTGACTACAAAGCTTTGCGCGGCGATCCGGGAGACAATATTCCGGGCGTCAAAGGAATTGGTGAAAAAACTGCAGTCGGTCTGTTGAATGACTACCAAAATTTAGAAAATATTTATCAAAACATCGACGAAGCGGAAAAAACAAAAAAAATTACTCCTCGAATTGCTAACTTGCTTCGCGAACAAAAAGAAAGCGCTTTTTTCTCACAAGAGCTAGCAACCATCAACACAAATTCTCCTTTGGAATTTGATTTAGCAAAAGCAAAACTAACTTTTTCAAGAGAGAAAGCCGCTGAAATATTTTCCGTGATGGGTTTTCGCTCCCTGCTCAACCGCTTACCAAACAACAAGGATGACGACCAAGTCCAGTCTCTAAAAATAAAAAAAGATACCGTCATTAAATGCCAAGAAATAAAAGATGAAAAAACTTTTAAAGAATTTCTTACCAGCATTTCCAAAGAAAAATCTTTTGCTTTTAGTTTGGACTTTGATGAAAATAAAAAAATTAACGGACTTTCTTTCGCTTGGAAAAACAACGAAGCTTATTATTTGCCACTGGAAAATTCTTCCCAAGGAGATTTGTTTGGCG
>CAZBVX010000013.1:0-18966 GCA_964495615.1 uncultured Gammaproteobacteria bacterium
TTGGCTTGTGAGCGGCAATAATTTTTATACCCCCAATTGTTGCGCGCAAAACTTTTTCTTCGTAAATAATATTTGGGTATTTTTTTACTTCTCGGCTATCAAAAAAATCAGCATTCCCGCCAACCATAAAAATTTGGCCGCTGAAATTAGCGGTCAAATATTCGAGAGTTTCTTTGTTGGCTAAATCGCCACAGAAGAGAATAGTATTTATTTTTTGCTGATCGCAATAACTTAGAAATTGTTTCAAATTTTGCCAGTCGTCATGGCTATCAGAAAAAATTGCAATTTTCATTTGCCAACTCTTAATTTTATTTCGTAAGCCATCTGTTCTAATTTTCTCAGATGTCCGCGTGCTTGGTCATATTTGGTTCTCAGATAGCCAGTCATGTCGAAATCAATCAGTTGATCCATGATATTTTCAGCAAGTTCTTTGATTTCTGCTACGCGATTAAAGTTTCCCGCGGCGGCGTCATTGGTTGCGACACGAACTAATTCACCCAAAAGATCGCAAATACCACCAAGATAGGCATCGGTGCTGAGATTTAATTTTTTTATTTTATCAATCTCTTTTCCGGTGATGGCAAAATATAATAATTTGGCTTCGGTATATTCTTCGATTGCTGCGCGATAAGCACCTTCTTCTCCTATCCTTTTGATGCTAAAAGTTTTTTCCAGGTTGAGTAACTCATTTTCCATTTCTTCCAATTTTTCTTCGGCAGTTTTCAAATCATGGCGATGAAGAGAAAAAATTGCTTTTTTGGAGTGGAATAAAATATTATTGGAAAGAGAAATTATTTGTCGTCTCTCGTTTTCTTTGGCGCGATAATTTTCTTTTAGTTGATTGATAAAATCTTTGTTAATCATAAAATTTTAGATTACCCTAAACACTTCTTGGAGAGAGGTTTCGCCAGTCAAAGCTTTTAGAACGCCATCCTGAAGCATGGTTACGGTGCCATTGTTGATTGCGAGCTGTTCTATTTCGTAGTCAGTAGTGTTTGGATTTTGAATTAATTTTTGAATTTCTGGAGTAATTTCGATGGTTTCATAAAGACCAATTCGTCCCTTGTAACCCAAACCACCGCACTCTGGGCAACCAGATCCTTCATAGAATACTAATTCAGAAGGAATTTTTACTTCCGGATTTTTTATTTCTGCTAAGGCTTTTTTTGCTTCCACTAACAATTCTTCGCTTGGAGTATGAATTTTTTTGCAATGTGGACAAACTTTTCTCACCAATCTTTGTCCGATGGAAAATTCAATAGAATTAGCTAAAGCAGAGCGATCAATATCTAATCCAGAAAAACGAGAAATGGCGCCGGCAGCACTATTGGCATGGATGGTTGATAAAACCAAATGTCCAGTCATTGAGGCCTCGATCGCAATTTCTGCTGTTTCATGGTCGCGAATTTCACCAATCATCATGATGTTTGGATTTTGACGCAAAAGAGATCTCATCGCAGCGGCAAAGGTGTAGCCACCAGAGGTATCGATCTGAGTTTGCATAATCCCTGGCAATTGATATTCAATTGGGTCTTCAACGGTGATGATTTTGACGTCTGGTTGATTTAAGGTGTTCAAAGCTGAATAAAGAGTAGTGGTTTTTCCACTACCGGTTGGACCAGTAGTGATAATGATTCCTTTGGTTTTTTTGAGAGCTTTTTTGAAGGCGGTTAAGGAGTAATTAGTGATACCTAAATTTTCCATAGAAAGAGAGGCGGCTGAATTACTCAGCAAGCGAACAACGATAGTTTCTCCGTAGCCGCCAGAAATAATTGAAAGACGGCAGTCAGCTTTTTTGTTGTCTGGTAGATAAACTGTGAAACGTCCATCCATGGTGGCTCTTTTTTCATTAGTAGAAAAGCCAGCCAGAATTTTTACTTCTGACAATAATGGGATATAAGAAGATTTTGGAATATTGAGTAAATCGGTCATAACACCATCAATACGTAGACGAATTTTTACTTCACTTTCTCCTGGTTCAATATGAATATCGCCAGCATTGCCAACGATTGCCATCGCCACCACAAAAGAAAGAATTTTTTGGCTTGGTAATTCGGAAACCGATTCTTTCACTCCTTTAATGTCTTGGCCAAATTTTTCAGCTTGAGCCATTCCTTCTTTGGTGAGTCTGATACCTCTGCCGATAGTTTGAGAAATAACAATATCGTAAAGTTCATTGATATAATCAAAATTACCGATTACGCGATAGACTTCATCAAGAGAAGTTTGTCCGTCCATTGTTTTTAGGATACCATCTTGAAGCATAGTGATCATGCCATTCTCAATTGCTTGTTGGAGAATTTTGAAAGAAGGCGCGTTACCCACGGTTAATTCTTTGATTTTTTCATCCATGGTGAATAGTTCATAGATGCCAATTCTTCCTTTGTAGCCAATCTGGCCGCAATATTCACAGCCAGCGCCAGCTTTAAAAATTTTTGGTAATTCAGCCGGAATATCTATTCCGGATTTTGGTGAAATAACTGCGAGAATTTTTTTAACTTGTTCTGTTTCATCTTCTTGAAGAACATGTTCTACTTTGCATTTTGGACAAAGTTTTCTTACTAAGCGTTGGCCAATTACGGCATTGATTGAAGGTACCAAAAAATAAGGCTTAACACCCATATCAATCAAGCGAGGAATTACACCAGAAGCATCGTTAGTATGCAAAGTTGAAATGACCAAGTGTCCAGTTAAGCTGGCTTGAATGGCGATTTCAGCAGTTTCTTGGTCGCGAATTTCACCAATCATTACGACGTTTGGGTCTTGACGCAATAGGGAACGCAGGCCCTCAGCAAAACCATAGTTTCGAGAGGCATCAATTTGGCTTTGGTTGATTCCTTCTAATTGATATTCGATTGGATCTTCAAGGGTAATTATTTTTACTCCTGGTTTGTTTAGGCGGTTTAAGATAGTGTATAAAGTTGTGGTTTTGCCAGCACCCGTTGGACCAGTGGTTAAGATTAGCCCGTTTGGTTTGGAAATTTCTCTTTCTAGGGCGGAACTGACTTGCGGCAATAAACCCAATTCTGAAAAAGCCAATCCGGCCGAAGATGGTTTTAATAAACGCAAAACAACACTTTCGCCGAAAGCGGTAGGCAAAAAGGAACAGCGGACGTCAATTTTTCCTTTGGCAATTGTGATTGTGAAGCGTCCGTCTTGGGGCTTGTCTTCAACGTTGATTTTTACTTTGGCTAATATTTTTAGACGAGCAATAATCATTTTCCATTTCTGATGATCAATATTGGCTGCGTCTTGCAAAACACCGTCAATTCTCAAGCGAACAGCCACTCCTCTTTCTTCGGCTTCAATGTGGACATCACTGGCATCAATTTTTAGGGCAGTCGCAAGAATGAGAGTTATGATATCACTAATGTTTACTTGGTTTATTTTTTCTCCTAAATATTTGTAGCTACTAATTTCCAGCTTGTATTTTTCCAGAGATTCTTCGCTGATATCAATTCCTCTCTGAATAGTTTTTAGTTTTGGAATTGATTTATATATTTCCAAAGCAGAGCTAAAGCTATTTTCAGAAATCAAATATATTTTTACATCGCAAAAATATAGCTTCCTAAGATTTTCAGCTAGCTCTTGTTGAGCTGGTCCTGTTTTGACAGCGCCAATTCGAATGTGCTCGCCATCATAAAAGAAACAGACGGTTTTTAGTTTTTGGGCTTCTTTTTCATTAATCAAAACCACTGCTTCTGGGCTGATTGGGAAACCAAAAAGATTGATGTATGGCAATCCGAGAGAGGTGGCCAATGCTTCAGTCCCTTTTTCAATTTCTTTAATTTTTATTTCTTGTTGTTTTTGGGCAAATTTTCCTTGCGGGGTTTCGTCATTATTATCTTGCCCAGAAATCAAGCTTTCAATAGAATCAAAACTCATTTATTTTTTATTTTTCTTTTTTAAGATTCTTTCAATTTTGCTGGTACCTAATCCTTTGTTTAATTTCAAGAAGAGGTCAGTCCAGGCACTAATTTGGAAGGCAGTTAGGAATGATCCAGAAATAATCATGAAAACAATCATCACCAAAACAACAATCCAGGCGATGGTGATTTTTCCGAGAGCCAAGCAGACAAAGAACAAGGGCATCGGGAAGATTAGAATAATTAACAGGATTGCAAAAGAGGCAAGAATGTTAATGGAGAACAAGGCAATAGCCATTTCCAAACTGATAATCCAGTTTTTATTGAACAAATTCCAGGCTTTTTTGATGGAGTCAATGAATTTATATTTTTTAATAACGGAAAATCCAATAGCATATTTGGCAATCATTGAAAAAGAGATTGCTACTGGAATAAAAACAATAAAAAGAATGATGTAGATGATGGAGAAGGCGATGGTGTTGGTGATCATTAATAGAATTGGCAGGCTGACTAACAGAAAAGCCAAGTCAATCGCAATTTTTAGGAAAGTATTAAACCCGAATACTGGCCAGAAAGAACGAGAACCTTTTTGCATATCAGCTCGAAAATCATCCTTTTCTTCTTTTTTTCTTTCTTCAATTTTTTGTATTTTGGCAACGATTGCTCCCTGGGAAGAAATAGCTAACCAAACTAAAAAGCCCAGCATGAACAACAAGAGAATTATGGCAATCACCGACATCAAGGCGGAAACCGGATTGGCTTTCATTAAGCCGAACATGTTGGATAGAGCTTCCAGACTAAAAATACCGGTCGAAGAAAGCATTTGCAGAGTGTCGGAAAAGTGGCCATATAAGCCGTCTTTGATAGTTTTGTTCAAGATTTGATATTCCCCTCCTGGATTGATTAAGGTCGCAAACAGACCAAAAAACCATAAATATTTGTGGCGCCAAGAAGTTTTCAAGGCTTTTTTAATAATTGAACGATAGGAAAACATAAATTTGTGGCAGCTAAAAAAATTAGCTTGATTAAATTGAAAAAAAGGCTTAAGTTTGTTAATATTATAACATATTTAATCAACAAGCACCAAGGCTTTATTATTAGTTAATATATATGAAAAAGGAAAAGAATGATTTGATGGATAAAATTATTTCACTCGCCAAGCGTCGCGGTTTTGTTTTTCCCTCCTCGGAAATTTATGGCGGCTTTGCGGCGGTTTATGATTTTGGTCCATATGGGGTTGAGCTGGCTAATAATATCAAAAAAGAATGGTGGAAAAGAATGACTCAGTTGCGTGATGATGTTGTTGGTTTGGATTCAGCAATTTTTATGAGCCCGAAAATTTGGGAGGCTAGTGGTCATGTTAAAGGATTTTCTGATCCGCTCACCGAATGCCGCAAATGCCACACCCGCCTTCGTCTCGATTCTTTATTGGAAGATATGGGGGTTTTTGCTGATGAAAAAATGAGCGATGAGGAAATTAATAAAATTTTTGATACCAATCGTGACAAAATAAAATGTCCCACTTGCGGCGCACAAGATTTCACGCCAGGGAAAAGTTTTAATTTATTGGTTCAATCGAATCTAGGCAATTTTACGGGTGATTGGGATAAAGATCCCGTTTATTTGCGCGGCGAAACTTGTCAAGGAATTTATGTTAATTACAAAAACGTTCTTGATTCTGCCCGTGTCCGCGTTCCTTTTGGTATTGCTCAAATCGGCAAGGCTTTTCGTAATGAGATTACTGCCCGCCAATTTATTTTCCGCACTCGCGAATTTGAACAGATGGAAATGCAATATTTTATTAATCCTAATCGAGCACAAGAGCACTATGATTATTGGAAAGAGGAGCGTTGGCAATTCTACCTCTCTTTAGGTTTCAAGCCGGAAAATTTAAAATGGCATCAACATGAAAATTTGGTCTTTTATGCCAAGGAAGCCTATGATATTGAATACAACTTTCCTTTTGGTTTTAAAGAGCTGGAAGGTATTCATTCAAGAGGCAGTTATGATCTTACTCAACACGGTCAGGCTTCCGGACAAAATTTTGAGTATCTCGACACAGCTAGCGGAGAAAAGTTTATTCCGAATATTATTGAAACTTCTGCTGGCGTTGGACGTACTTTTTTGGCTGCTCTTTGTGAAGCTTATCGTGAAGAAAAAATTAATGGCGAAGAAAGAGTGGTTTTGTCCTTGCCGCCAAAATTAGCACCAATAAAAATAGCTATTTTCCCTTTATTAAAAAACAAGCCGGAACTGGTTGTTAGGGCAGAAGAAATTTATCATCATCTCAGAAAAAAATTCCGTTGCGAGTTCGATGACAACGGCAATATTGGTAAAAGATATCGCCGCCAAGATGAAATCGGCACTCCTTATTGTGTAACTTTTGATTTTGATTCATTGGAAGATGGAATGGTGACAGTTAGAGAAAGGGATCAAGCGACACAAGAGAGAGTGGCAATTGTTGGACTGGAAAAATACTTTATCGAAAAAATATCATAGAAAATAAAAAACAAATTTAGAAAAAACGGCTAAAGCCGTTTTTTCTTTTTGTGGAAAAAAATTGAAAAAAAAATCCGAAAATTTTCAATTCTATTTTTTTAACGAAAAAAAAATTTCTAAAAATATTTTTTTGGTAAAAAAATGGTTTTTATTTTTTTAAAAAATTTTTTAAAATTTTTTTTAGATTAAATTTAGCCAACAAAACAAAGGTGATAATTTGATATTAAAAAATATTTTTTTAAAATTTTTTTCTTTTTATTTTTAGTGTACTTGATGGAAAAAATTTGCAAAAAACATTGAATCTGTTTTTTGCTGATGCTATAATATTAGTAAGAGAGAAAAAAATCTGAACAATTTTTTTCGAAAATTATTTTTTTATGAAAGGAGGTGAAAAATTATGATGGCTAAAAAGAAAGCAACCCCTAAAAAGGTTGTCAAAAAAGCAGTGAAAAAAGTAGCACCTAAGAAGGTTGTGAAAAAAGCTGTAAAAAAAGTTGTGAAAAAAGCAGTGAAAAAAGTAGCACCTAAGAAGGTTGTGAAAAAAGCTGTAAAAAAAGCTGTAAAAAAAGTAGCACCTAAGAAGGTTGTGAAAAAAGCTACCGTGAAAAAAGTTGTAAAAAAGGTGGTCGCTAAAAAGAAAAAATAGTCTTTATTTTAAAACTTTATTGTTTTGAAAAAATAAAAAATCGTCCGGGAAACCGGACGGTTTTTGTTTAGTAATTGCTTAAGCTATATTTATTTGGCTTGTGGGAAAATTATTAAATGAAATACAAACTTTTTTTGATTTTAATAATTATTCCGTTGACGGCTTTATTTTTTGTTTCTGTTTTTTCTGGGGCTAATTTTTTGCACTTAATATTTTTTGATGTTGGACAGGGAGACGCTAGTTTGATTATTCTTCCGGATGGTCGAAAAATTTTGATTGATGGCGGTCCGAATAATCAAGTTTTGTTTGGTCTGGGGAAGTATTTGAATTTTTTTGATCGCAATCTTGATTTGTTAATTTTGAGTCATGAGCACGATGATCATCTTTTTGGCTTGGTTCAAGTAATAAAAAGGTATCGAATCGGCAAAATAATACATGCCGCTTCTTATTGCAAGAATAGTTTGTGTCAAGAGTTTTTTGAAACAGCAAAAAAACAGAAGATTGAGATAGAAGAAATTGACAGCCAGCAGAAGATAATTTTTGCTCCCGATTGCATTCTCGATCTTTATCCGCCAGAAAATTTATTAGCCAAAAATATTAACAATCGTTCAATCGCTTTTCGTCTGGATTGCTTTGGTGCAAAGATTTTGCTGGCTGGTGATGGAGAGCTAGCCAGAGAAGAAGAATTACTTTTTGGAGGCGGTGATTTGTCTGCCACAGTTTTTAAAGCTAGTCATCATGGATCAAACACCTCTAATAGTGAAAATTTTATAAAAAAAATTAATCCTTCTTTGGTCGTTATTCCAGTTGGTGCGGAAAATAATTTTAAACATCCAGCAAGTAGTACTTTGGAGTATTTCAAAGCTCTGGGGATAAAGTATTTTAGAACTGATAAAAATGGTAATATTAGCCTAAAATTTTTTGGAAAAACTTATCCACAAGTGACTATTGACAAAGAATAGTTCCTGTGATATATTTATTAGTTATTAAACAACACGAAAGGCCAATTTTGACGGGTCAGGCACGACAAGCATGGGGATTTTCTTGCTAGGGTTTTTTGGGCTTACAATAATTGATAAATATATTATCAATTGCTGTGAGCTCTGGAATTCCTAGAAGAGATTTTCTTGCCTACCCGTCTAAGTTGGTCTTTTTTTGTTTTAAAAACTATCCATTTTTTGGATAGTTTTTAATTTAATTGGCGGTTGAAGTTGCTATTGGTGGAGTGGAGCTTGTGGTGGACAAAGTACTAGTGGCAATTGGTGTTGTGGTGGTGGCGGCTGGGCCAACCAGACAAACTGCTTGCCAAGGAACATAATGAGATTTAAATCTCTTGGTGGTTACTTGACCATCGGCGTAAGTTACGGTGTAGTCGAAAAAAGCATCAGCACCATCATGAGCGCTTTCCGTGCACTTGGTTTCCCCTGGTTTTAAATCAGGAGAAACGATGATTTTTTTTGGGGCAGGTTTGACGATGTTAAATATTGTCGGTTTAGTACTGGAAGCAACTCGACCATCTTTTACTCCCCAGAAGTCAAAATAAATATCATTTCCGGAAATTCTAGATTGAATTAAAATATAATTTTCAGTGTCGTTAACAAATCGGACATCTGGATTTGGAATATAAACAGCAGCATCCGTTCCGGCTGGTTCGTAATATGAAACACGATAAGAGTGGTTTTGTCGGGCAGTAATTGGCAGACCGGTCGCAAGGGCGGATCGGAAAAGGGTTGTGGCAACTTGGCATAATCCTCCGCCGAATTCACGAACAGTTTTGTTTCCCTTGATCACTAATTCCGGGTAGTAACCGCTTGCTTCACTGACGTCGCCGAGCTGTTTTACCAAAGAAAACTCTTCACCCGGCTTGATTAATAGTCCTTGGACAGAATTTGCACCAACGGTAATATTCTTTTTTCGGCTAATTGAGGAACCAGCAAAATTGGAGTGGCCAGTTCCTAGTAATTCTTTGATCACAATATCACCTTCCTTAACGGAAGCGATTGGAATTATTTCTAGTTCTAAATCTATTTCTTTTGATTTTTTTTCTAAAATTTCTTGAATAATTTTTTCAACTGATTTTTCAAGATTGATTTTTCGGCCCTCAACTCCCGCTTGCCAGAAAGACATTCTACCCGAAACAATTTTGAAGCGCGGTTCTTCTGCTTCTTGATCAAATCGAGAAGACAAATCTTTGGTGATGAAAGTTTTTATTTTTTCACGGTCAAAATCAATTTCGCCTTCATTGTTTGTTTTTATCCAAGAGATTAATAAGGATTTGTTGATTGTGGAGTAGTAATCTTTTGCCTTAACCTTGATTGGTGCTAGTTTGCTGATTTCTTCGGTTTCGGAAAGTATTTTTTCCAAGTTTTCGGCACTAGTTTTTGGCTCCAAAACATTTGTTTCTAGATAAATTGTTTCATTCTCCAAGTTAGCAAGCAAAGAGCGACTTTTTTTTATAGCAGCTTCATAATTGAGCGATAGGCCATTTTTTTCGGACACGATTTCTATTTCTCCTTTGTTGTTTAATTTAAAAAAAGCATTCTCACTAAGCGCTTCTTGATCAGAATAATTATTTTTTAAGACGGTGATAATTACTTCTGGAGAAATATCATAGGCTGCTTCCAATCTAAGTGTTTTCCAGTCGCCAAAAATCCAGCGAGAAAAACTAGTTAACCAATCGTTTTCTCGTCCCTGATCAAAGGCATTTTTTAGGGTTAGATGACGATTGATTGAAAAGGCTTCTTGGGTGAAGTCAACCGAATCGGCAATCGCTTCTTTTGGAATGTTGATTTCTTTTTCGTTAAGTTCAAAAATTAAGCCATTTTTTTCAAGAATTTTGGCTTGATTATCTATTTTTTGCTGCGCCTCATCTTCAGTGAGTCCACCCAAAGAAAAATTACCGATACTTATTCCTGGATAGATTCGTGACTCATATTTTTTTGCCCAAGCAAGATGGGCGAGCATTAATAAAAAGACCAAAAGCAAAGCCATTGGAATTGAAAGATAGAGCCAGATTTTGAGACGAGAGCTGATTTTTTTCATTTTTCTTGAATTTTTAAAATTTCATTTAAGATCTCCTTGGCTTGATTGGGTTTTTTGTCGGCAATCGTCTTCGGTGAGTTTGCTGATTTTATTTCTATTTCCAAAATTTCGCCAATCTGAGCATTCTCGGATAAAAATTTTTTTGGCCAAATATAAAGACGACCATCGTGGTCTTGCAAAATAGCCTGATCTTTTTCAAAATCTTTTATTTTTACAGAAAACATATTATTTTCCCTGGATGGTAATTAAAGGATTTTTTAATATTTTTAAAATAATTGTTAATACCCCTTCTTCAAGAGAGGCTTCTATTTTTTGCGGGTCAACTTCTACTGGCAGGATAATGGAGCGGGAAAATGGTCCCCAATAGCATTCACGACAAAGATAATATTCTTCACGAATATTTTCTTTTAGTTCGCGAGTTCCTTTGATGGTCAACAAATCATGATTTAAGTTGATGTTCAAATCTTCGGCGCGTGCCCCGGCAATAGTTGATTTGATAATCAGTCTATCTTCTTGCTGATAAATATCAACCGCCAATTGTCCTTCAGCAGCGATTACTCTTGGCCAGGCCGCTTCCTCGGAAAGAGAAGAATCTTCTGGCTCAATATTTTTTTTTGAAGAAAAAAGTTTGTTCATAAGATGTAAGAAAAAAATGGTGGGCTCGTGCAGACTCGAACTGCAGACCTCTACGATGTCAACGTAGCGCTCTAACCAACTGAGCTACGAGCCCATTTTATTTGAGTATTTTTAATGTATCAGTTTTACTTCAAAAAGTAAAATAAATATTTTTGAAGTGGGCATGGAGGGACTCGAACCCTCGACCCCCGCTTTATAAGAGCGGTGCTCTCACCAGCTGAGCTACATGCCCGCAACAAGTGCTACTTATTCATATAGCACTAGGAAGCCAATTTAGCAAGTTCTTTTTTGGCAACAGAAATAATTTTTTCAATATTTTCGGACAATGATCCGCGTAATTCAATTTGGCAGAATTTGCTGCTGCCATTAGCTTGATTTTCTTTGAAAATTATCAAAGGGTCGATAATTTTTTGAGAGTAAATTAAAGCTCTTGATTTTTGTTCATTTTCTTCAGTGAAAACGATGATCATTTTGGCTTCTGGAAGATTAGAAATTAATTCATCAATAATCTCAGATAAGGCGCTGGAATCAGTACTTGTTTCCAAAAAATCTTTTTGAGCAACAGTGGAATAAATCAAGGAGCCATTATTCTCAGAGTGGATATTATTCAAAACTTTACCCCAAAGCTTCAAGGTTCTAAAATCACGCGATCGATAAAGGCGATTAATAATTTCTTCTCGGCGCGCACCCAAGCCAATTAGCTTCGAAGTGTTTAGGAGGGTTTTTGGGGTAAGATTAAAAGTTTTAAAATTTTTAGTTTTAACGATTATACCGGCTAGCAAACAAGTAGCAACATCTTCATCAATCAAATTTTCTTTATCTTTAAATAACTCAAAAATTATCTCGCTAGTTGAAACGCTATTTAGATCAGAAATATTTATTTGTCCATAATCTTCGTTTTCTGCTTGATTGTCTATGTTGATGACAATTGTTTGATAAAAAAATTCAATATTTTTGTAATAAATTTCACCTAACGATTCAAGATCCTGACTGTTAACGGTGATAATTAAATCGTATTTGAAACCACTTTCTGAGCTACTGATATCTTCCGGAGTGAACCATCCTTCGGCTGGAGAAACGATAAAATTTAAAGAATTATTTTCTACTAAATATTTTATTTGATTAACTTTTGCATTTTTGATATTTAAAGAGACAATAAATTTTCTCAAGTTTTCAATTTTATTGCTGATGTTTTCGAATTCTGGGAGAAATGACCAGAGAGAATTTTTTTCTGCTTGATTTTTTTTCCAATCCGGAGAGGCGGCAACTTCAATTTTTTTATTCATTTTTTTTCCCAAAAGAGATAATGCCAAAGCACTAGAAATTGCATCGCCGTTCCAGTCATTAGGAAAAACCACCAAAATATTGTTTGATTTTTCTAGTTGTTTAAAAAATTGTTGGCCAGAGTTTAACATTTTGAATAATCAGATTTGATTTTAATGCGGAACTTTTTAATATACCTTTAATAGATAGGCAAGTCAAGAAAAATCAAGAGAAATTAACTAGATTTTTATTGGTTTTTTTGTTGACTATTAGGGTTTTTTTTGGTAATTTTAAAGGTATGAAAAAAGAAATGGAAAAAGTATATAATCCTCAAATTTGTGAGGATGAAATTTATAAAAAATGGGAAGATTCAGGATTTTTTAATCCTGACAACTTGGTTTTGTCACCCAAAGCTGAAAATTACACAATCATTCTTCCTCCTCCTAATATTACAGCAAAATTGCATATCGGCCATTCAGCAATGCTGGCCCTGGAAGATTTGATGATTCGCTATCGCCGCATGAATGGTTATCGTACTTTGTGGCTACCGGGAACTGATCATGCCGCAATTGCGACTCAAAACGTTGTTGAGAAAAAAATCTTTACTGCTACCGGGAAAACTCGCCACGACCTCGGAAAGGAGAAGTTTTTGTCAGAGGTTTGGGATTTTGTCAATAATACACAAGCTACCATTCTTAATCAAACCAAAAAAATGGGTTCTTCTCTGGATTGGTCCCGTTTGGCTTTTACTCTTGATGAAAAAAGACAACAAGCAGTTAGGAAAATGTTTGTTGATATGTACAATGAAGGAGTTGTTTATCGCGGTGAAAGAATTGTTAATTGGTGTCCGCGCTGTCACTCCACTTTGTCCGATGACGAAGTTGAATATCACGAACAAGAAGCAAGTCTTTATACTTTCAAATATTCGGCTAATTTTCCTTTCGCAATTTCCACTACTCGCCCAGAAACAAAGTTGGGAGACACGGCAGTGGCGGTTAACCCAAAAGATGAACGCTATGCAAAATATATCGGTCAAGAATTTTCCATAAATTTTTGCGGGCAAGATTTAAAAATAAAAATCATTTCTGATCGAAAAGTAGAAATGGATTTTGGCACGGGTGCCCTGGGTGTCACCCCTGCCCATTCAATGGTTGATTGGCAAATGGCCTTAGATGAAAATTTGCCAATTGTAAAAGTTATTGATGAAGATGGAAAAATATATGACGGTTTTGGCGATTATTCCGGTTTGAATGTTTTGGAAGCCAGAGAAAAAATTGTTTCTCGTTTACGAGAAAATGGCTTAATGATCAAGGAAGAAACTTTTAGCAATAATTTATCTACTTGTTATCGTTGTGATTCGCCAATCGAACCCTTGCCTTCCAAACAGTGGTTTATTGGCGTTGATCGTCCAGTTGCCAAATTCAACGGAAAAAGCTTGAAAGAAAAAGCTTTGGAAGCTTATCAAAAAGGAGAAATTACTTTTTTGCCTGATCGTTTTGGGAAAAGTTTTGAAAGTTGGATGAACAATTTACGCGATTGGTGTATTTCCAGACAAATTTGGTTTGGTCATGAGATTCCAGTTTGGTATCGGGGCGAGGAAATTTTTGTTGGTCACGAAAAACCAGCAGGAGAAGGTTGGATTCAAGATGCCGATACCTTGGATACCTGGTTTTCTTCTGGAATGTGGACCTTTTCCACTCTCGGTTGGCCAGATAATTTTTCTGATGGAAAAAAAACTGGTGATTTAGAAAGATTTCATCCGACTCAAGTCTTGGAAACTGGTTATGAAATTTTAACGCTCTGGGTTTCTAGAATGATCATGATGTCCTTATTTGCGATTGGCGAAATTCCTTTCGAAAAAGTTTATTTGCATGGCACGATTTTGGACACCAAAGGTAAAAAAATGTCAAAATCCAAAGGAAACGGTGTTGATCCTTTGGATGTAATAAATATTTATGGCGCTGATGCTCTTCGTTTGTCGCTATTAATGGGCAGCACTCCGGGGAACGATTCAAGATATAGTGAAGAAAGAGTGGAATCAAAGAGAAATTTTATTAACAAACTTTGGAATATTTCTCGCTTTATTTTGGGAGGCCTTTCTGATGAAGCAGCAGCTCAGGATGTGTATCAAATTCCAGAACAAAAAACTTCGGCTGATAAATGGATTGTTTCTGAACTTAACCAAACAGCCAATTTTGTTCGTGAAAAATTAAACGAATCTAGTTTTTCCTTAGCAGCTGAAGAGCTCTATGATTTTACCTGGAATAAATTAGCTGATTGGTATTTGGAAATCGCCAAAGTAGAAAAAAACAAAGATGAGATTCTTGTTTATTTATTAAAAAGTATCTTAATTCTTTGGCATCCTTTTATTCCTTATGTTACCGAAGAAATTTGGTCTCAATTTAATAATGATTTATTAATGGTTAAACAATGGCCAAAAAGTTTTGGCGAAAATAATTCAGAAGCAGTTGCTCAACAAACTTTGATTCAAGAGATAATTATTGCCATCCGCAATGCGCGCAGTGAAAACAAAATTGAGCCGGCAAAAAAAATTGAGGCGCAAATTATTTCTTCGGAATATTTTGATTTCTTAAATTCTCAACAAGAATTAATTAAAAATTTAAAAACCGGTTTAGCTAATCTTTCTATTTTGTCGGCCGGTAAAAAACCAGAAAAGGCTATTGCGCTGACGGCAGAAAAAATGGAAATCTATCTCCTGGGAGCGATAGATGAGGAGAAAGAAAAAATTCGCTTAGCAAAAGAAAAAGAAAATTTAAGCAAAATGATTAGTCTGCTTTCGGGACGTTTGGAAAATAAAGAATTTACCGAAAAAGCTCCGGCAGCGCTAGTCAATAAAGAAAAGGAAAGACTAGAAACTATGCGTCTAGAATTAGAAAAAATAAATAAATTACAAGAAGCGCTATGACTTTAAAAAATTATTTAATTTTCATGTCAATTACGACTGGTATCTGCTGGGGAGCTTTTGCTTTTGTGGCTGGACTAGTTGATCCCTCCAGAACTAATTGGCTCGGTTTTCTTCTTTTTTATCTTTCTGTTTTTTTAGCGCTTGCCGGGACTTTTGCAATTATGGGTTTTGTTCTTCGCTTTGTTATTTTTAAAGGAGAAATTGCTTTTCGGGCAGTGAAGCTGTCTTTCTATCAATCTTTTGTTTTTTCTTCTTTTGTTGTTGTTTTGTTGTTGTTAGCTTCCAGAGATTTGTTGACTTGGTTAAATTTCGGTCTTTTAGCAATGATTTTTTTGGTTTTAGAATTTTTTGTGGCTAGTTATTCCAAAAAAGCTTAACGTTTAATATATGAAAAATAAATTAGAACAACTAAAAAAAGAAGCTCTTTCTCAACTGGCTGATTTTTTGAACGAGGCTGAAAAGTTGCCGACAGAAGCTAGTGAAAAATTCAAAGAATTGGAGCAGAAATTTTTGGGACGAAAAGGAGAGCTCGCAGCGGTTTTGAAAGATCTAAAAACCCTTAGCGATGATTTAAGAAAAGAATGCGGCGAGCTGGCTAATAATATAAAAAAAGAATTAGAAGAAACTTTCAGTCAAACTTCTCAAAAACTAAAAACTAAAAATAATTACGAATCAGATATCGATGTTACTTTACCTGGTGAAAAAAAGCCAAACGGCTCTCTTCATCCGATGACCATCATTCAAAGAGAAGTTGAAGAATTATTTTCTTCTCTTGGTTTTATGGTTCTTGATGGTCCGGAGCTGGAAAGTGATTATTTTAATTTTGAAGCGCTTAATGTTGCCCCTCATCATCCAGCTCGCGACATGCAGGATACTTTTTATGTCGACCAAAAAAACAAAGACGGCGAATATGAATTATTAATGAGAACCCAGACTTCGCCAATGCAAGTTAGAGCAATGAAAAAATATGGTGCTCCTTTGAGAGCAATTATTCCGGGGCGTTGTTTTCGTAGCGAAAGCACTGATGCGCGTCATGAACACACCTTCTATCAATTAGAAGGAATTATGATTGATAAAAAAATAAATTTTTCCGAGATGAAAGGAGTCTTGGAATTAGTGGGTAAAAGATTGTATGGCGAAGAGACAAAATTAAAAATGCGTCCAAAATTTTATCCTTTTGTTGAACCTGGTTCCAACGGCGAATACACTTGCTTTTTGTGTAATGGCAAGGGCTGTCGGGTTTGCAAAAATACTGGCTGGTTGGAAATTGTCGGTTGCGGCTTGATTCATCCGGATGTTTTGCGCGCCGGCGGAATCGATCCAGAAGAATATTCTGGTTTTGCCTTTGGTTTCGGGTTGAATCGTTTAGCGATGCTAAAATATGGCATTGATGATATTCGTCTTTTTAATAGCGGCGACATCCGCTTCTTAGAACAATTTTAATTTTGATTATATGAAATTATCATTACAATGGCTGAACGATTTCGTTAAATTACCGAAAAGTGTTTCTCCTGAAGATTTATCGAACAAACTAACAACGCACACAGTAGAGGTTGAGGGGATTGAATATCAAGACCAAGCTTTTAATTTGGTAGTTGTGGGAAAAGTTTTATCAGTAGCCAAACATCCAAATGCTGATCGTTTGCGTTTGGCAAAGATAGATATCAAAACAGAAGTTCTTGATATTGTTTGTGGCGCACCAAACTTGGAAGAAGGACAATTAGTTCCAGTGGCTCTCATTGGAGCAATTTTGCCAGGAGGCTTGGAAATAAAAGAATCAGAAATTCGCGGTGAAAAATCTTTTGGCATGATTTGTGCGGAAGATGAATTGGGACTTGGACATAATCATGAAGGAATTATGGTGCTTGGCAAAAAAGCCAAAG
Organism: uncultured Gammaproteobacteria bacterium; assembly: GCA_964495615.1. Classification (GTDB taxonomy): domain Bacteria; phylum Patescibacteriota; class Patescibacteriia; order Patescibacteriales; family UBA12465; genus CAINDR01. The sequence continues at coordinate 16,762 of CAZBVX010000013.1, forward strand.
CCGGACAAAAATTTTCTGAATATCTTGACTTGGACGATACAATATTAGAAATCGATAACAAATCCCTTTCTAATCGCAGTGATTTGTGGGGACATTATGGTCTGGCACGTGAAGTTTCTGTTTTTTATGATTTGAAATTTTCTAGTTATGAAGATTTTTGTGCACCGGAGTTTGCTGAAAATTTTTCCGAAAAATTAAATATCAAAATCGAAGACAATGATCTTTGTCCTTATTATTCTGCTTTGAAAATTATTAATTTGGAGGTTAAAGAATCTCCAGAGTGGTTGAAAAATAGATTATTAGCTGTCGGTTTGCATCCAATTAATAATTTAGTTGATATTAGTAATTATGTGATGTTAGAATTGGGTCAACCTCTTCATGCTTTTTCTGCGGAAAAAATTGAAAAAATTTCAGTCCGCCGAGCCAAAAAAGATGAATCAATAGAAACCTTAGATGACAAAGAACATCCTCTGGATAATGATATTTTAGTTATTGCAGCCAATAACAAACCAGCAGCTGTTGCTGGGGTGATTGGTGGCGGCGAAACCGGAATCCATGGCGGAACAAAAGAAGTTATTTTTGAAGCAGCAAATTTTGATGCAGTTTCCATTAGAAAGACTTCTCAAAAAATCGGTGTTCGTACTGATTCTTCAGTCCGTTTTGAAAAATCATTAGACCCAAATTTTTGTCCGCTAGCTTTGAGAAGAGCTTACAAATTGCTTCAAGAAACTTGTCCGCAAGCTGAGGTTGTTGCTTATTTTAAATCCGGTGAAATTGAAGTTAAAAACACTTTAATTGAATTGGAAATTTCTTGGTTGGACGAAAAAATCGGTGAAGCTTTGGGAGTCGATAAATATCTAAAAATTCTGCGCGGTCTCGGATTTGTGGTTGAGCAAGATAAAACAAAATTGATGGTAACTGTCCCAACTTGGCGAGCTGCCAAAGATATCAAAATCGCTGAAGATTTGCTGGAAGAAATTATTAGAATTCATGGTTATGACAATATTTCTCTTTCTTTGCCGAAAATCACCATGGAAGCCCCAAAGATTTTACCGGAGCTGGCTTTTGAAAAATATTTAAAAGACATTTTGGCTTATCAGAACGCTTTGCATGAAACATATAATTATTCTTTTGTCGGTGAAAATCAATTAAACAAATTAAAAATTGATCATTCTGAATATTTGCGCCTAGCTAATCCAATCTCTACTGAACACACCATGCTTCGTCAGAGTTTGGCTCCTAATTTAATTTTTAATGCCCGCACTAATCAATTCAAATATGATTCTTTCGGTTTGTTTGAAATCGGCCGGGTGTTTATGAATCTTGTTGGAGTTGATGAGCGCGGTGGGGATAGTTCAGAATTTTTACCTTATCAAGAAAAAAATGTTTCTTTTATTTTGACTGGCGGAGAAAATTTATTTGTTCGTGCCAAGGGAATTGTGGAGAATCTTTTTCAAAATATTTCTTATGGCGAACAAAATATTTCTTTCCAGCCAAGTGAAACTTTTCCTGGCTGGGCAGAAAAAAAACAAGCCGCCAAAATTATGGTTTCCGGAGAAAAAATTGGCTTAATTGCTGTTTTGGATAAAAATGCTTCTTTTGGAGTTGGTCTAAAAAAAGAAAGTGTGATTGTCGAATTAAATTTTAAGGCCTTGTTGGAAATTTATTTGTTGGCAAAGAATCATCAATATTTGGAAGTAGCAAAATATCCGGCCATCAAAAGAGATTTAGCTTTTGTGGTTGACGAAGAAATATTGTATAATAATCTCAGAGAGACAATTGTTAATTTCAATCCCTTAATTAATTCCGTGGAATTGTTTGATGTCTATCAAGGCAAGAACTTGCCTGACGGAAAAAAGAGCTTGGCTTTTTCAATCTCTTATCTCTCCAAAGAAAAAACTTTAACCGCCGAAGAAATTGATTCTTTGCAAGCTGAGCTTTTAGCTCTCTTGGAAGAAAAATTTGGCGCTCAACTTCGTAACTTTTAATTTTTATGTTTAGCACTTCTTTAGACATTCTTTATTTCGTTTTATCGGTCTGCGCCCTATTCCTAACAATTTTTCTTTGTGTGGCTCTCTACGAGTTTATTGTTAGTATGACCAAGATTAATCGACTAGCAGGAGCAATTGAAAAAATTGTTGTCAAAGGCGGAGAATTAATTTCTTTTGTCGAAGAAAAAGTGCATCATAGCTCAGCTTTGTTTTT
>CAZBVX010000014.1:0-18806 GCA_964495615.1 uncultured Gammaproteobacteria bacterium
GTTTTTTGAGTAAATAGTGATTCCGCGTTCTTGTTCAAGAGCATTAGAATCCATGCTAGCCACAGAGTAGCCGGCCTGATGCAATAAAGAATCAGTGAGGGTGGTTTTTCCGTGATCAACGTGGGCGATAATGGCGATATTTCTAATATCCATAAATTTTGGATTCATTCCGGCAAGAGCGGGCTTGATAATTTTTATACCAAAAACTGTCTTACAAAAAGAAATACGCGCCTTAAATCGCGTAATTCTTGCGAATTTTTATTTTTATTACTGTTTATTATTGTGAGAAAAGTATAACCGAAAAGTCAAAAGGTGTCAATATTAGGAAAGAAAACAAGTCTCCTCGTGGCTGTCCTTCATATTTTTTATTTTATATTCCTTATTTTTTTCTTCTTCAGAGCCAAAAATTACCACTCGGGAAAGACCCTTTTTGTTGGCAAATTCCAAGGCTTTGTTAATTTTTTGGGTTTCAAAACCAAGCAAGACTTCCTTCCCTTCACTTCTTAGTTTTTTTGCCAATTTTCTGGTCTGAACAAGTAAAGATTCATCCAAAAGCGGCAAATAAAAAATTTCTTCTGCTTTTATTTTTTTGTCTTTTAGTAAGTCCCAGGATTCCAAAAATAATCTAATCATTTCATCTCCCGGAGCAAAGCCAACTGCTGGAAAGCTAGCTGAGCCAAATAATTCAGCCAAACCATTATAACGACCGCCGCCGAACATCGCGCGATTGTTATCTGGATGGGTATCAAAAACTTCAAAGACCAAACCGTCATAATAATCAAAACCGCGAATAACCGCTGGATTGAAATAAACGTTATCATAACCAAGTTGATTCAGGTCAGTAATTGTTTTTTTGATTTCTAACAATCCAGAATTGTCAGCCAGCTCTGGTAAATTTTTCTCCAAGTCAGCAATAGTTTTGCTTTCCATAAAAGAAAAAATATTTTTAATAATTTCCTTGCTCAAATTGCTTTCTTCTAATTTTTTTGCCAAATCATTTTTGGATAATTTTTCCCACTTATCGAGTGTGCGGACAATCGCAATTTTTTGCTCGTGATCAAGATTGCCGCAAAGTGCCAATAAACCATCCAGTAATTGGCGACTATTCAAAAACATTTTGAAAGACCCAGTTGGCGCACCAAAAGCGGCCATAATATCAAGGGATAATTGCAAAACTTCCAAATCAGCACTTGGTGAATCGCTACCAAAAATATCACAATTCAATTGCCAAAATTCACGATTGCGGCCGCGCTGCGGTTTTTCATTGCGCATAAAATTAGCAATGGAAAAATACTTCAAAGGCTTCGGTGTGGCAGTATAAATTTTGGAAACCATTCTGGTCACCGAAGGAGTAATTTCTGGACGAATACAAAGCTCCCGGCCACCCAAATCAGTAAAAGTGACTAATTCCTTGCCACCAATATCTTCTCCGGATTTGGCACGATAAACTTCCGCGTATTCAACTAACGGAGTGAGATATTCTTCAAAACCATATTGACGGCAAACTTTGCGCCAAGTTTCAAAAATATAGTGACGAATGGCAAATTCTTCTGGCAGCCAATCGCGAGTGCCTTTTGGTTCCTGGTTGGATAAAGTTTTGGTTTTCATATTTTTCATTAAATAAATTTTTCGTCTTTTATTTCTTCCGGTAGATAAGGCAAATCAGTTTCGCCGTCAAGCGGTGTGTATTTGTAGCCTTCGCCATAACCTAAATTTTTCATCAATTTGGTTGGAGCATTTCTAATGTGGAGCGGTACCGGCAAAGAACCTTTTTTGCCGACAACCTCAGCCGCTTTGTTGTAGCCAAAATAAACAGCAATACTTTTCGGCGATTTAGCTAAATAAACTGCAGCATGAGCCAAATTTACTTTGCATTCTGGCAGGCCAGTTTTTTGACAGGCATCATAAACTGCATTAGCTAATAATAACGCACTATTGTTGGCTAAGCCAATATCTTCACTGGCAAAACGAATCATTCTTCTGGCCACATAAAGCGGGTCCTCCCCCGCTTCAAGTAAACGAGCCAAATAATAAAGTGAGGCATTAGCATCACCACCACGCATGGTTTTGTGTAAAGCGGAAATCAAATCATAACGATCATCGCCGCTGCGGTCATGAGAAAGCATCGGTCGAAAAGCAATTTTTTTGATTAGCTCTTCAGTGATTTTTTTGTTACTAACTGCAAAAGCAATTAAGTCTTCCAAGATATTCAGAGCCCGACGAGCATCACCGCCAGATAAATTAGCAATAACTTTGAGGGCCTCTGAATTAATTTTTCCAGCCTTGCCCTTGGTGGTGCCATCTTTTTCCAAAGCCTGCTCCAAAATTTTGATAATTTCTTTTTCAGTTAAGGCTTTGAGGACCAAAACCTTGGAACGAGAAAGTAAAGCCCCATTAACTGAAAAGCTAGGATTTTCAGTGGTAGCGCCAATCAAAGAAACGGTACCATTTTCAACTTGAGGCAGCAATGCGTCTTGCTGAGCCTTGTTCCAGCGATGAATTTCATCAATAAAAAGAATGGTCTTCACTCCCAAACGGCGATCTTCGCGAGCCCGATCCAAAATCATTCGCAAATCCTTAATCCCACTTTCTACGGCTGAGAGTTGCACAAAATTCGCCTTTGTTTCCTTGGCGATAATCAAAGCAAGAGTTGTTTTGCCACTTCCTGGGGGTCCCCAAAAAATCAAGCTTGGCAGATGATCACCTTTGATCGCACTAGCCAGCCAACTTTTTGAACCAACCAAATCGTCCTGTCCAACAAACTCACTAAGATCGACTGGGCGGACTCTGGAAGCAAGCGGCGAAAAAGTGTCGCTCATAAATTTAATCTAATCTTATCATAAACAGGCTTAATATTCAACCAAAAAAAACAAAAAAATAATTTACAATTGGCTATTTTTACGCTAAAATATCAACATATGTATCAAAACAAAAAAATTTGCGTTGTCCTTCCAGCTTATAACGCCGAAAAGACTCTAGCCAAAACTGTCGCTGATTTGCCAGAAATCATTGATGATATTATTTTGGTAGATGATGCTAGTCAGGATCAAACGATGAAGGTCGCAAAAGAACTTAATTTGTTTGCCGTTCGACACGAAAAAAACTTGGGCTATGGCGGAAATCAAAAAACTTGTTATCGTTTAGCCCTGGAAAGAGGTGCTGATGTGGTAATTATGATTCACCCGGACTATCAATACGATCCAAGATTATCCAGATACTTTGCCGAATTAATTATTGATAATTATTTTGATGTTGTTTTGGGTAGCCGAATTCGTTCCCGAAGAGAAGTTTTGGCTGGCGGTATGCCAAAATATAAATATTTTTCCAATCGCTTATTAACCATCACGGAAAACATTATTAGCGGCCAAAATTTGAGCGAATGGCACACTGGAATGCGCGCTTATTCCCGTCAAGCTCTTTCGTCTGTTGATTTCTCAAAAAATTCTGACGATTTTGTTTTTGATTCTCAAATGCTTTTCCGATTAATCGCAAAAAAATTTCGCATCGGTGAAATTCCGGTACCGATTCGCTATTTTAACGAATCATCATCTATTTCTTTCTGGCGCAGCCTGCGCTATGGCATTCTTACTCTCGCATCAGGATTAACTTATCTTTTCGGCGGCTATGAAAAAGATAAATAAAGAAAAAATTTTATTCTTCATAAAAAAATATTTTGTCGTTTTTTTGCTGGCCTTGTTGCCAATCGCTTTTTATTGGCAAATAATTTCTTTTGATTTAACTTATCTCGATGACCAAAGTTTAATTGGAGAAAATTTTTCAGTTATCAAAAACGCCAGTATTGGCGACATCTTCACGAGCGATCCATTCTTTTCTGAACAAGCATTTTTTTATCGCCCTCTTTTGGAATTTTCTTTCTGGCTTGATTATCATCTTTCGGGAGCTTCTTGGCCCTTTTTTTATTGGCACAACATTTTTTTGAATGCTATCATGGCAGTACTGATTTTTTTTCTATTAAAAGAATTGGGATTCAAAAAAAGACTTTGTTGGTTTTCGGCGGTTATTTTTTCCGTTCATCCAACAATTTTACCGGCCGTCGCTTGGCTTCCGGGAAGAAATGATTTGCTGCTTGGCGTTTTTTCTTTGGCGGCTGTTCTCAGTTTTCTTAATTTTCAAAAGAATAACAGGACCAGCAATCTGATTCTTTATTTTCTATTTTTAGTTTTGGCAATTTTTTCCAAAGAAACAGCAATTCTTCTGCCGCTCGTTCTTCTTCCCTTTGTTCCTAATATTTTTAATTTTAAAAAAATCAAAGAGACGATTAAATTACCATCTTTTCTGGCACCAATTTTGGTTTGGGTAACAAGTATAATTTTTTATTTTCTTTTTCGTTTTGGGGCGATTGGGACTTCGTCCATATCCAATATGTCTGATTTGTTTACTGGAATTGGTTCTGGAATCAAGGCGATGTTTGTATTTTTGGAAAAATGTTTTTGGCCGTTTAATTTTTCAACCCTACCAACTAACGCTGATTCTTCTATTTGGCCAGGGTTGATTATTTTTTCTATTATTCTCGCTGCCGCTTGGCGCTTTAAAGAAAAAATTAACAGACCTCTTTTTTTCTTCGGTCTATTTTGGTTTTTTATTTTTGTCGCGCCATCTTTGATTTTTCAGAACAACCCTGCCTATGGCGTTTCTTTCAATCTTGAACATCGCTTGTATTTGCCGGCTGTTGGTTTGTTAATTACTATTCTCTCTTTCCAAAAACTACCTCGTCGTTTGGTAAAAATAATTCCTCTGACAATTTTAGTAATCGCTATAATTATTTCAACTTTCAGAATAAAAGACTACGCAAAAGCGGATTCTTTTTGGAAAAAAGCCGTAAAATTTTCTCCGTCATCAGCTTTTGCCCACAATAACTTGGGTGTAATTTATTATCTTCAAGGAGATTTAGAAAAGGCTTTTAATGAATATCTGCAAGCACAAACTATCAACCCCGAAGAACGGTTCACCAATAATAATATTGGACTTTATTTGATGGCTAAAAATTATTATCAAGCAGCCAGATTTTATTTCAATCAAGAATTAAAAATTAATCCCGAATACAAAAACGCTCTTGATAATTTAAAACTACTAGACTACAAAGAATCTCTCAAAAAATAAAAAAGACTGTCATAATAGACAGTCTTTTTTATTTGAATAGTATTTTAGTAATTTCTTTTCTTGTCCTTAACAATAGCCATAAACAAAGTCGGCACAACAAACAAGGTCAAGAAAGATGATAATAACAAACCAAAAATTATCGAACATCCCAAAGCCCGCCAAGTTTCGTCAGATAAAGTAATTGGGATAATCCCGATGATTGTGCAGATCGAAGTAATAAAAATGGCTTCCATTCTAGATTTGCCAGCATCAATAATTGCTTCCATAAAAGGAATGCCGCTGCGCAAATTGAGATTAATTTTGTCGACCAAAATAATCGCGTTTTTAACTACAATACCAAACAAAGCTAGAACACCAATTAAACCAGGAAAGGAAAGATTGACGCGAGCAATTGCTAGACCGAAAAAGACACCGATTAAAGCCAAAGGAATTGTTGTTAAAACCACAAAAACTTTTTTGACGGAATTAAATTGAATAATCAAAGTAATCATGATTAATAAAATAGCCACAATCATTGCTTGCAAGATAGACATCACCGATTCGGCATTCTGTTCATTTTCTCCGCCATAATGGATTTCATAGCCGTCAGGAAACTGATAAGCCTTAATTTTGCTTTCAAAAGCAGCCAATATTTCGGTGGAATTCGTTTCAGCAGAAGCAGCGGCAGAAAGAATCACTACGCGCTTTTGATCAATCCTGGTAATTGTTTCCACTGAAGGTTCGAGTTTAACGTTAGCAACATCTTTCAAGAAAACCGGCTGATTCTGTAAGTTAAGAATCTGTAGATTTTGCAAAGCTTCTAAGTCTGGAATTCGTTCTTCAGAAAAACGGGCAATCACCTTGGTTTCCTTACCATCTTTCAAAACCGTCGTCACTTCTGTCCCAGAGATTGCCAAGCGCAAAGTTGAACCGACAGAAGCGGCATTCAAATTATAAAGCTCTAACCGCGCCGGATCCAAATGGAAAGTATAGTCAGCTGGCGAATCCTTTAAAGATATTTCCGGATTCACCACACCTGGCACCGATGCCAGCAAAGGCTTTAGATCGGAAGCAATCTTGTCCAATTGTTGCAAATCTTCACCGGAAATCTGAGCTTCAAAAGCCGAACCAGTGCTTGGGCCATTTGCTGGAATATCGACAGAGATATTGGCGGCATCAATGTCTTTTAAGTCGGCTCGAATTTTGTCTCCTAATTTATAAGATTTTATTTTCCTTTCTTTTTCTGGAACCAGTTTAATTGAAATTGACGACAAATGAGAAGAACTGGAACTGCCGCCAAGGGCGCCCATGCTAGAAGCCGAAGAGCCGACAATTGTGTTGAAATTATTTATTTCTTTATATTTTAAAAGACGACTTTCCACCTCTTGAACAATTTTATCACTTTCTTCGAGATTAAGACCCACTGGCGCTTCAATATTAATATATAAATAATCGGAATCAGAAGAAGGAAAAAATTCTGTTTTTACAATACCGCTGAGCGGTAAAGTAATCGCTGCAAAAAACAAAACCACCACAAAAGAAAGAGTCTTAAAACGACTTTTCTTGGTAGCTAGAAAACGGCGTAAATATTTTTCGTAGTAAGGCAAAATGGCATTAAAATTAACAATCCCATGCATCAAGCGATCAAAAAATCCTTGATGAACTCCTCCCTGTTCACGTAGTTTTTTCTTAATCAAATCATCATCCTCCCATTCCGCTTCAATCAAACAACTGTTTTTGTTTAATTTTTCTTTACCTCCGGCGCGATACCAACGGATTAAAAGAAACAAAGGAACCAGAAGAACTAGGGACAAAGAAGCGCCAATAATTTTGTTTGGCAAAAACAAAAAGGCAAAAATAGCAAAAACAATTCCCAACAACAAAAAAGAAAAAGTTTTTCTAGTAAAACGAACTCTCTCCAAAATCGCTGCCAAAGGATGATTGATAATTAGAGCAATAATCAAAGATGAGGCCAGGGTAACTGAAACCGTGATTGGAATGGATTTGATAAATTCGCCAATAATTCCCGTGGCCATCAACAAAGGTAAGAAGGCCCAAATAGTAGTAAGGGTGGTGGTGGTGAGAACAACTTTGAAATCATTAAGAACCAAAAGCACTGCTTCTTCCGGAGTAAATTTTCCGGTTCGCAAATATTGCTTGGTTGCCGAAACCACCACAATTGCATCATCGACTAATAAACCAAGAGATAGGATCAAAGAAAAAATTGATAAAAAATTCAAACTGATCCCGGTTTGTAACATCACGCCGAAAGTGGCGAAAAAAACCAAAGGAATTGCCAAGCCGGCCACCAAAGCCTCTTTGATACCGATAATTAAAAACAAAACAAAGAAAACCAAAATAATGGTTAAAATAAAATCATGGATCAGTTGATCAAATTGCTGATCAATCAAATCAGCATAATCAACAGAAACTTCATAACTAAAACCTTCGGGTAAACGTTTAATCTCTTCCTGAGTGATAAGATTTGCTTCTTTGACTGTGTCAATAATTGATCCGCCAGTTTTTTTGACTATTTGAATCGTCAAACTTTCCTGAGGCTGCGAACCTTTGGTGGAAATTCGCGAATAACCAGTTTTTTTGATTACTGTTTCTTTGACAGAAGCGACATCTTTCAAATAAACAATTGCCCCTTCACTGGAATGAGCCAAAGGAATGTTGGCTAAAGACTTCACATCAAAAAATTTGGCATCAACCCGAACCGGATAAGAAAACTTTCCGGCCTTCAAGCTGCCAGCTGGAACAGCCAAATTTGCCGCCATCACAGCATTATTGGCTTGATTGGCAGAAATGTTATAAGTGCTTAATTTTTGCGGATCAAAAGCAATTTCAAACTCTTTCTCGTCACCACCGGAAATATTAACTTCACGCACGCCGGAAATTTTTTCTAATTCATCTTTGATATCTTCACCAGCTTGACGCAAAGTAAATCCGTCATAAGGACCAGATAAGGAAATGGTCCAAATCGGCGTATCATCCAAAGAAATTTCTTGAACTATCGGATCAGTAGCATCTTTTGGTAAATTATTTTTGGCATTAGTTGCCGCATCGCGCAATTTGCGAATTGAATCATTCAAATCAGCCTTGGCGTTAAATTCCACTGTCACCATGGAAATTGAATTGGATGATTTGGAAGTAATTTTTTCAACATCAGTCACTCCAGAAATTTTTGCTTCAATTTTTTTGGTGACCAATTCTTCAATATCGGAAGGAGAAGCTCCTGGGTAAGAAGTAATAACCACAGCAATTGGAATTTTTACTTCTGGTGTAGATTCGCGCGGCAAGGACAGAAAAGAATAAACACCAATGCCAGTCAGGATAATAATCATCATGATCACCACTCGAAAATGAGTAATGAAAAAATTTAACCAGCTCTTTCGCAAATTTGGATCGAAAGTTAATTTTTCCAAATAAAGATGGTCAGAATTTTTGTGGCCAGATTCCAATTTTGGAGATTTTGTCACCGGTGTCTCTGGTAGATCATCAAAATTTTCCGGTTGATGAAGATTAAATTTAAAATCCATATAATAATTAATTATTTTTGCTGAGGAAGAATATTTTTGGAAGCGACAAAAGTGAGAGCGACCAAATCACCTTCTCGAACCAGTTTGTTTCCTTCAATAATAATTAGAGTTTGTGGAGGATAATTATTAATTTTGACTTTTGCCAAGTCCCCCAAAACACTAACCACTTCTACTGGAATTTTTTTAGCTTGATTATTTTCAACAATCATTATCTGATCGCCGTTTTGGCCAATTTCAATCGAAGAAAGTGGTAATAAAATAGAATCCTTCTCGTTGACAACCGATTTGGTTATTACAATCTTCACATTAACAACTGTACCGAGATATAAAGAAGAAGCATTTTCTAAAACAATTTCCACCGGAAAACGCCTGGTCAAAGTATCGGCTTGCGGTGAAATAGAAGAAATAATTCCATCAACCGTTTGCTCACCATTAGAAACCGAGGCTAATAAACCTGGTTTCAAATCAGCTAAATTTTCTGGCTCAACAAATATTTTTACCTTGGTTTTTTCAGTCTGACTGATTGTGGCTACTAATTGCCCAACTGAAACGGTATCGCCATCATTAACTTTCTGAGTGATTGTTCCTTCAATTGGAGAAATTATTGAATGAATATCATAAAGACTCTGCAAGCTTAATAAGGCATTGTTATATTGAGATTCCGAATTTTCCATCTGAACCTTAGCGGCAGCAATTTGCGATTCAATTTTAACTTTGGCATTATCGTATTGATTTTGGGCAAGACTAAGAACAAATTGTGATTGATCAATCTGGCTAGTGTTTCCGGTATTCAAATTTTTTAAGGCCTGCAAGGCGCTAGCTTCCTGTTGTTTTGCCAATTCGTAAGCTTTTTCCAAGGTAACAAGTAAGTTGTCATTATTTAAAGTAGTGTTGGAAAGACCTTGTTTTGCGCTATTTACTTGATTAAGCGCACCATTAACTTGCGATTGATAAGAAGAAGCACTGGTTTGCAAACTAGACAAAGAAATACCGGTTGGAGAACTTTGCGGAAGATTGCTGGAAGAAACAGATTTTTCAAATAATATTTTGACATCATCAATCATGTTTTTGGTCGATTGAACCAATTTGATTGTTTCGTCTACTTTGTTTTCAGTGCCGGAAAATTCTTTTTGTAAATAATTTTTATAAGCCGATTTTGCTTGGCGATAAGAATCGCTAGCTCTACTATAAGTTGCTGAATCAAGAGCTCCCAAATTAGTCTTGTAAGAAATAGAAACAGTATTGTCTTCATCGAAACCGGTCAAGGCATTAACGTTAGAAATTATAGTTCCGCACAAATTAGCAGCTGAATCAGCAGCAATATCAGCATTGGTTTCCGTGCTTTCTTCTCCTTGGATATTTAATTTTTTGCGATTCTCCAAAGATAGCCTAGCTTGCTCAGTGGCAATTTTCGAGGTTTCATAGGCCAAATTGGCGCTCTTGATGCTTTCAGCGGTTGTGAGTGCTAAATTTTCTTGTCCTTTGGCTGCTTGATCACGAGCAATTTCTGCCGCCTTCAAATCTTTCACTGAAGAAACTAATAGATTGTTATAGTTGGTTCTGGCTAATTGATAAGCTGCCTGTGCCTGATTAACCGCTAACTTGGCTTGTTTGATTTGTGAAGAATTAAAATTTGCCGGATTGTAAGAAGCAGAATTAACATCATCAATTTTCGCCAACTCTTGTCCCAAAGAAACCTTGTCTCCGGTATTTAACTTGAAGCCAGAAATTGTACCGGAAGTTTTGGCAATAATTTTTGCTTCCGAATCAGAAACCACTAAGCCAGGATATTCCAATTCTCGATTTGCTGATAAACTTTGGGAAATTTCTTGAACAACCACATCAACAGCCATCGGAGTTGGTATCTGAACTTCTTCTTTTTTGTTGCCGCAAGCGGTCAAAGAAAAAACCGACAAAACCAAAAGCGGGATTAATAAATAATTTTTTTTCATATGATAAATAAATAATTAGTTAAAAGGAAATTCTTCCAGCAATTCGCCTGAATAATAAAATTCGTAAGCCAAGGAACCAAAAAAATATTTTTCTCCATTAATTTCAATGGTTGAACCGCCAACTAGCGGATTTTCTTTGGGAACAGAACGATTAAAACCAATATTAAATAAAGTGGCCACAATTTCTGGACGGTAATCAATATTGTAACCAGCTCGAGACCATTGGGTAGAAATTTCTTTAACAATCAAACCTCCATACAAATAAGAATAGTAGTGGTCTTTCTCATTGGTTAAACGATTGTAGCGTTCCCTAGCTTGATCAACTCCTTCTGGAAAATCTAAGAGATTACTATATTCTTCGCCAGGATAAAAAGGCGAATTTTGATTCTTCAAATTTTCTTCGGTAGCAATTGCCATTTTTTCTTTGATGGACATTACACCCCAAGCCATCTTATTCGCATTGGCCAATATTTTCAAGGGCTTGAATACTTTTTCAAATAGCTCGCGCTGAGTGTAATAAAGGCGAAGTTGTTCCACAATTGCCACCGACAACAACAAGCGCGGTTGTACTCCCGACTTTAAAGAGGCACGATTGATGGTTTCTTGGTCTTTCAAAAGGGCCTCTTTGATGATTTGCCAATATTCACTATTTTGCCAAGTAAAAAGATTTTGGTCTTTCGGATTAGCAAGAAGGGCTGATAGCTCATCGAAACTTGGGGCAAAAACATCTTCTTGTCCACAGCTAGATAACTCATCGGCAAAAATTTCACGATTAGGCAGACGCAGTTTCATCGCTAAAAGCATTTTATCCAAAAGAGTCTCCGAACGAGAGTTTTGATAGGCTTTAAAAATAGCAACCGCATTGTGATCATTAAATTTGGCCGCTACCCTGATTTTGCAACGGTTTGCTTTTTCGTTTGGACCATAAATAGAATCATTCTGCGGCAGAGCGGCAGAAATAAAATCATTTAATAAACCATCATCTTTCTTGGCTTCTTGATTATATTCAAAAGAATCAGCGTCCTCTTCTCCGGCCACATTAGTCCAGCCAAAACGTACTGCAAAAAAGCCAGCCGTTAACAGGAGAATAAATGATAAAAATAGGGCAAGTACGATTTGTAGTGCCCGATACCAAAACTTTTTCATCTTTTTATAGTATATCAGAGAAAAAACGATAAAAAAAGACTTTGCTTAGTAAGCAAAGTCTAATAATTCCGTGAAGGCTTTTTCGTTTATATTGTCATTGTTCCCCCAAAATTTGGAACAAAAAGTACCAAAAATTGGATCAGTGGTTAATTGACAAACTTTGTCAACTATTTGTTTAATATTAATTGTTTCCTTTCCTTGAAATTCCAGGAAAACATGTTCCCCAAAAGAAAAATGTTTTGAAATTTCTTGAAAAAAAATTTTAGAATCTTCGGGATTAAAATTAATTCTTGTCTCCAAATTAATTTCTTTGCCCTTAAAATAGAATTCCTCAAAGGAATTATTTGCTTTTGAGCAGGTTTTTTCGCTCAATACTTTGCAAATAAAATTAAAAATTAATTCTTCATCGTTCATGATTATTTTTATTTTTTGGTTTTTAAAGTATGTGCTAATCTTAGTTATTTTTTTAGAAATTGTCAAATAAAGATTAATTTAACTGCCAAATAGCGAAATTAAGGACGGTGGCAAAACAAACCCAGAGAAAATAAGGAATTAGCAGCCAAGCAGCGGTACGATTAAGGGTTTTGAAGTAGAAAATATTGAGAATAATAGTGATTAATAAAAGAATTATTTCAAAAAAGGCCAAGAAAGGACTACGAAAGAAAAAGAAAAGGAAAGACCACAAAACATTGGCCACTAATTGAACACCAAAGAAAAACAAAGCTGATTGACGATACTCTTTGTCCTTGTCTTTCTTCTTTTGATAGCCTTGATCCCAGACCAAAAACAAGGAAATACCCATTAAAACAAAGAGGAGGGTCCAGACTGGAGCAAAAAGATAGCTCGGCGGTTGAAAAAAAGGCTTGTTCAAAAGCGGATACCAATCGTTCAAAGAGGTGGAATTAGCCAATGAACCAAGAAAACCGGCAAAAAGAGTAATTGCCAAAGAAACGATCAGGCGCCAAAAGCGGCGATATTTTTTCATATAGTTATTTTTCAACTACCGCCATTCGATATTCAATACGATGCCCTTTTATGTCGTATAGCTCCATCGATGGCGCTGATTGATAATTATGTTCTGATAAATATTTTGAAAATTTTGGATAAATTTTTAGAACCCCAAGAGTAAAAGAAATTTTGTTGCGATAAGGAAATTCAGTAGTGATATATTTTACAACCGGAATACGTTTGGTTTTTAGAATTGAAGAGGTTTGAATTTCCGGCAATCGATCTAATGATTCATTAGACAAAACACAGCCAATATCACTGCGCAAGTTTTCTTTTGCCACTTCTTGCGGGTTGTCATAATAAATACCAAAACCAATTGGGCATTCAAGACCAAAATTATTTTTTAGTTCTTGATAGACTGTATCCATGGCTGGGCCAGATTGCTGATAGTCACCAACTCTTTCTTGATAAACAAAAGTTTCGCCGCCAACAGTTTTTTCAACTAATTTTGGAGAATTGAAAAGGCCGTAATAAATAGCGGCAGCTAAAATTATGATAAACAAAGTACCAAAAATAATTAAAAGATTTTTTTTCATAGGAAAAGGTTAATATAATTATTTTAGCACAAAAAAATAAAAATCGGGAGAGATTTCGGAAAATAATTATTTTCCTTGCCATTAATATTTTTTTTCGCTACAATATTTTTTTATTAAGAATATTTTTATGAACAAAATCATCAGTCTTTATGGCCGCGCGGCCGCCGGAAAAACCACTCAAGCCAATCTTTTACACAAAAAATACGGCTTCTATCAATTTGGAATGGGCGACAGATTAAGAGCGGAAATTGAATCCGGCTCTGAACTCGGAGAAAAAATAAAACCTTATGTGGAGGCCGGAACTTTGATTCCTGATGAATTAATGGAAAAAACTTTGGGCAATGTTTTTATGGAAACCAAAGAAAGTGGTTTGATGTTTGATGGTTTTCCAAGAATGATCGGCCAAGCCGACATGATGGAGAGCGCTCTAAAAGCTAGCGGTTCAGAATTAGATTTCATGTTTTATTTAAACGTTTCCACCGACGAAGCTGTGAGACGTATTCAAACCAGGGCGGAAGAAACCGGACGTGAAGATGATAAAAATCCAGAAGTGGTGAGAATGCGTTTGGCAATCTTTGATCAAGAATCAACAGCTGTGCTGGACTATTACCGCCAAGCAGGAAAGTTAATTGAAATTGACGGTGAAAAAAGTATTGAAGAAATTTTTTCAGAAATCTGTGCTATTATCGAAAAATAAAAAAAATCAAAAAAAACCGTTATTAAAGTGATAACGGTTTTTTAATTTTTCAGGCAAATTGCTTGCCATTTCTCAAAAAAACAACGATAATCTTATTATGCAAGTTCCCACTAGAAGAGCAGACAAACTGCCCCGCCAAAAATCAGATCCACATCTTACTCCGGAAAAATTCCAAGAGCTTTCTGCTACTTTAAAAAAATTAGTAGAAATAAAAAGACCGCGCGAAGCGAGTGAAGTAAAACGCTTGGCCGAAATGGGTGATTTTTCAGAAAATGCCGGCTATCAAATGGCCAAAGGAAGACTGCGCGGAATTAATAGAAGAATTGATGAAATTAGCGATTTACTAAAACGGGCAGAAATAATTATTCCCAATCAAAATGGCGAAATAGAATTGGGAAATTTAGTCACTTTGGAACGCGAAGGAAAACAAAAAAAATATCGCCTACTCGGCTCAGCAGAGACTAATCCTACCCAGGGAATTATTTCTCACAATTCCCCGCTCGGCAGCGCGCTGTTGGGTAAAAAAATCGGCGAGCAAGTTGAAATATCACTCACTGGAAAAAAAATTAGCTACCAAATTATAAATATTGAATAAATGGCAATCCTCCTGCAAGTCAGCAATCTAAAAAAAGAATACAGCGGCCAGAAAATTTTTTCCGGCCTTTCTTTTGCGATTTCTGAAAAACAAAAAATCGGTGTGGTTGGCCAAAATGGTGCTGGAAAATCCACTCTTTTCAAAATAATTTGCGGCGAAGAAGAAGCGGATGATGGGAATTTGATTATCGGCAAAGACACTCGTCTCGGCCACCTAAAACAAAACGAAGAATTCAAAAAAGACGAAAGCGCTTTTGAATATTTGGAAAGACAAAGCGGGAAACCAGAATGGGAAATAAAAAAGTTAGCCGCAAAATTTGAACTGGAAAATGAAAAATTATCTGGACTAGCTGAAGCGCTTTCCGGTGGTTGGCGAATGCGTTTGAAGCTAACCGGCATGTTGCTAAAAGAACCAAATCTTTTTCTGCTTGATGAGCCAAGTAATTATCTTGATTTGCATACTATTTTACTGTTGCAAGATTTTTTGCGCTCTTATCGCGGCAGCTTTATGATTATTTCCCACGACCGTGAGTTCCTCAAACAAACTTGTGAAGAAACTTTAGAAATTTCCAAAACTGGCTGCTATCACTATCCGGGAAATATTGAATCATATTTGGCCTTCAAAGAAGAAAAACTTTCCACCCTTGTCAAAGCCAATGAAAGTTTGGATCGCCAACAACAACATCTTCAAGAATTTGTGGATCGTTTCCGTTTCAAAGCTTCCAAAGCCAAACAGGCTCAGGCTGTAATCCGAAAAATTAATAAATTAGAAGACAAAAGAATCACCATTGAACATCAGGCTGGTATCACTAGAATAAACATTCCAACTGTCACCAAAAGAAAAAACACCGTTTTAAAAATGAAAAAATTGAGTGTTGGTTATGGTGAAAAAATAATCATCAAAGATATTGATATTGATTGCCAAGCCGGAGAAAAAGTTGCTCTGCTCGGCTTGAATGGACAAGGAAAAAGCACTCTCATAAAAACCTTAAATCATCAACTAAAAACTTTGAACGGTTCTTTCCATTGGGCAAGTGATAGTAAAATTGCTTGCCACTCTCAAGAAGAAATGGAAAAACTTTCCGGCAAAGAACAAGCGGGAGATTTTTTGAGAAAATCAGCTGCTAACGACATTAAAACCGAAACAGTTTTGAAAATGGCCGGAGACTTTTTATTCAAAGACGAAGAATTAAAAAAACCAATCAGCGTTCTTTCTGGCGGTGAAAAATCCCGCCTGCTTTTGGCTGGCTTGCTTTTGTCCAAACCAGATGTTTTATTATTGGATGAACCAACCTGCCATTTGGATTTTGAAACCACCGAAGCCCTCGGTATGGCTTTGAACAAATTTAACGGCAGTGTTTTTTTCGCTAGCCATGACCGCACCTTCTGTAGTTTGGTCGCCACCGACATTATTGAAATTGAAAATGGCAGCGCCAAAAAAAGATATGAAGAATATGAAGAATATGTGGCGCGCCTAGAAAAAAAATTATTAAAAAAACCGGAAATAATCGAGGTTAAAGAGGAAATAAAAAATGAAGCAAGTATCAAATACCAGCAAACCAAAGAAAGAAGGAAAAGAATCCGCCAGCTGGAAAAAGAGCTGGAAAAATTGCAAAAACAAAAAAAGGAATTGTTGGAATATTTTTTAGAAAATTACCAAGACTACCACAAAGAAAAAAACGAAGAGCTTGATACGGTCAAAGAAGCGATTTGGCAAAAGGAAGAAGAGTGGCTAAAACTAACTAACGAAAATGAAGCAATTTAAAAGCCGTTGTCTAAACAGATAACGGCTTTTGTTTTTTTAATTTGATGAAATCAATTTCAACATTTCCTTTTTTTGTTGTTTGATTTTTTTCTCCATTTTTTTTATGTCTACTGCTCGACGTGAAAAATCCTTATCTTCAAGTTTTTTTATTCCTTGGTCTTCATAAGATAGAGGGTTCGTTCCACGATGAGGCAATACACATTCGACATCTTTTTCTCTTCTTCGATTTTCCTGTACCGCTTTTGCGATTGGATAATCATTCATTGAATTTTCTTTTTCAAAATTAGTAATTTCTGATTTCATGCTTTTCTCCTATTAAATTGTTAATGAAAAATTATTTTACACTATAAGATTAATACAAAAAACTAAAAAAGTCAAGAAAAAAAGGGGGGACTTAAATTATTTATCTTTTTCAATCCTTTCTTTAAATTCTTCGATTTGAGTACCAAAATCTTCTTTTTGTACCTGTTTAGTTAATAAGCGCAAGAATGCCTTAGCCGGAAAATCAACCACTTTTTCGGCACCCAATAAAGTTTTCTGTTCACCTTCTCCGCCCTGAGTTGCAAAAAGCGCCCAAGACTTGAATTCGCTTTTATAGTTTTCCAGGAAAGCGCGAATTGGACTGGAGATAGTCATCGCCCAAACTGGCGTGCCAACTAAAACCAAATCATAATCTTTCAAATTATGACTAATCGGATCAATCAAAGCTAATTTTTTCAGCACCGCTTCTTTGCCACAATTTATATAACCTTTCAAGCCAGAGCGGTTGGCTGGGTCTTTTATAGCTTCCAAGTCAGCACCAAAAATCGCCGCTAATTTTTCCGCTAATTTTTTGGTGGTGCCAGTACGGGAATAATAAATAATTAAAGTTTTCATAAATCCTAGATGACAATATTAATTAATTTTTTACTGACGTAAATAATTTTTTTGATACTTTGGTCTGCCAAAAAGGCGGAAATTTTTTCTTTTTCCAAGGATAATTTTTCTACCATTTTTTGATCAGCATCTGCCGGCACCATCACTTCATCGCGAATTTTGCCGTTGATTTGAATCATAATTTTTATTTCATCATCCAAAGAATCAATGAGCGTCTGGTCGTATTCCGGCCAGCCTTGAGCAAAAATGGAATTCTGATTTCCAAGATTGTGCCAAATTTCTTCACAAAGATGCGGAGCGAATGGCGAAAAAATAATTAATAATTTTTGATAATCAGCCAAAGAAATGTTTTCTTGCTTTTCCAGTTCATTAGCCAAAATCATCAAAGCACTAATGGCAGTGTTGAATTTGAAATCATTAATATCATCAGCAACTTTTTTAATAGTTTGATCAACTAGTTTCGCTATTTTTTTGTTTTCCTGATTACTGGCGACTTTGTTTTGTAATTTCCAAACTTTATCCAAAAATCTTCTTGCACCAACCACTCCTTTGGTGTTCCAGGAAATGCTTTGGGAAAAAGGACCCATGAACATTTCATAAACTCGCAAGGCGTCAACGCCAAATTTGGAAATAATATCTTCCGGGTTAACGACATTGCCCCAGCGCTTACTCATCTTGCGGCCATCTTGCGCCAAAATCAAACCAACATGAACCAGGCGTTTGAATGGTTCTTTGGTGCTTACAACGCCAAGATCATAAAGAAATTTGTGCCAGAAACGAGCATACAATAAATGCCTGGTGGCATGTTCGGCGCCGCCGACATAAAGATCAACCGGCAACCAACGTTTTTCCAAGTCAGAATCAATCAACTTCTGATTATTCTTTGGATCGATGTAGCGAAGATAATACCAACTAGAACCGGCCCACTGCGGCATCGTGTTGGTTTCGCGGCGTGCTGGGCCACCACATTTTGGACAAGCGGTATTTACCCATTCAAAAATATTGGCCAAAGGAGATTCGCCAGTACCAGATGGTTCATAATTTTCAACCAAAGGCAGCTTGAGTGGCAATTCACTTTCCGGAACGCCGACCGCGCCGCATTTTGCACAATGCACAATCGGAATCGGTTCGCCCCAATATCTTTGGCGAGAAAAAACCCAATCTCTCATTTTGTAATTTATTTTTTTTCGGCCAATTCCCTCTTTTTCTAGCCATTGAGACATTTTTTCTCGTGCTTCGCTAGATGACAAACCAGTATATTCTCCGGAATTGATCAAAATTCCATCTTCAACCATCGCTTCGTTATTTTTCTCTTTCGGACCCTCAATAACTTTTTTGATTGGTAAATTATATTTTTTAGCAAAATCAAAATCTCTTTCATCGTGAGCTGGAACCGCCATCACGGAGCCGGTGCCATAAAATCCCAAAACATAATCAGCCACAAAAACCGGAATTTTTTCCTGCGTGAAAGGATTGATTGCTTTGATATTTTTCAATTCAATTCCCTTTTTGTCTTTTTGTAAATCGGTTCTTTCTAATTCAGTTTTGTTTTGCGCTTTCAAAACATATTCTTCAACTTCTGAATAATTT
>CAZBVX010000015.1:0-14900 GCA_964495615.1 uncultured Gammaproteobacteria bacterium
GAAACAAAGAAACTTGTTAATTGGATTTTTGACTCCTATGAGATCAATAGATAATTTTTATTTTAAAATAAAACATTTCGCTTGGATATATATTCCTCGTCTGATGAAATTTTTGCATCATCATCGTTCAATCGCCAAATTTTATTTGTCTGGTTGTGTGAGCGGTGGTTTGGATTTGATTTTGCTTTTTATTTTTTATGATTTGCTTCATTTTGAAATTGTTAAAGCAACTTCAATTTCCTTTATTCTTTGTTTTGCGATTTCTTTTTTTCTGCAAAAAACTTGGACTTTCCGTAATCGTAGCAATCGCCGCGTAGTACGCCAAATGGCGATGTATTTTGCTATTGGTTTTTTGAATTTAAATCTCAACGGTTTTTTGATGCATTTACTAGTTAATCGTTTTGAGATTTGGTATCTTTTGGCTCAGGTGCTTGTTAACCTTCTTTTGGGTGGTGGAAATTATCTTTTTTCTCGCTTTATTATCTTTAGAAAACAAAATGAAATTCGAAGTTAAACAAAAATATCTCACCCTTAATCCGGAAATGTTTGTTCAACGTTTTTGTGGTTATGCCAGAATTATTGACCATGGCAGCGATCAGGAAAGTTTTGTTTATCGCCTGTCTCGCGATTTTTATCCGCGCTTTCATCTATATCTAGAAAAGAAAATGGAGAACGGGGAAGAGATTGTAGTTTTTAATTTACATCTCGATCAGAAAAAATCAGGACAAAGCAGTATTCGTCATAATGCCGAATATGAGGGAGAATCCGTAGAAAGAGAAATAAATCGCCTAAAATCTTTGGTTATTGCGAATTATTCCCAGGGGTAGTAAGATAAATTCAATAATATGAGCCAATCAGACGAAATCAAAAGCCGTTTGGATATTGTGGAAGTTATCCGCTCTTACATCCAAGTTAAGGCCGTCGGCGCCAATTTTCAGGCCCTTTGCCCCTTTCATCGGGAAAAGAGCCCATCTTTTGTTATTTCACCAGAAAAGAACATCTGGCATTGTTTTGGTTGCGGTAAGGGTGGTGATGTTTTTTCTTTTGTTCAAGAAATGGAAGGAATTAGCTTTGTGGAATCAATGCGTCTTTTGGCTCCAAAAGCTGGCGTTACTCTCGATAATTTTGAAAAAAAAGATTTTTCCAAACGGAATCGTCTTTTGGACATTTTAGAGTCCTCAACTCGTTATTTTGAAAAACACCTGGAAAGTGAGCCGGGCAAATTTTTTCGAGAATATTTGAGTGAGCGTGGTTTGAACGAAGAAACAATCAAAGAATGGCGCATTGGTTATGCTCCGGATAGTTGGGACAACCTACTAATCCGTTTGAAAGAATTACCAAGAAACGAACGACTTCATTTTAATGATCAAGAAATATTTTCGGCTGGCCTTTCGGTGCGGAAAGAGGGCGTAAACCATTACTACAATCGTTTTCGTGATCGTATCATGTTTCCGATTACTGATATCAACGGCAATGTCATTGCTTTCACTGCCCGCGTTAATCCAAAAACTGAACATAATGAAAAAGTGGGTGGAAAATATATCAACAGTCCGCAAACCGAATTATACGACAAAAGCCGAGTCGTTTTTGGTCTAGACAAAGCCAGAAGAGCAATCAAAGATCAGGATTTGGCAATTTTGGTGGAAGGACAGATGGATGCTATTATGGCCCATCAGCATGGATTCAAGAATGTTGTTGCCACTTCTGGAACGGCTTTAACTGCTGAGCAGTTAACAATTATTAAAAGATACACTAATAATCTGGCTTTAGCTTTTGACATGGATGCTGCTGGACAAATGGCTGCTGATCGCGGGATCAAAGAAGCAATGGCCCTGGATTTCAATATCAGTGTAATTGTTTTACAAGATGGCAAGGATGCAGCCGAATGCTTGAAAAAAAATCCAGAAGAATGGCTTCAGGCAGTGAATAGTGCGCGGCCAATGATGGAATATTATTTGGACAAACTGAATTTTGAATTTGATGCCAGGACAGCAATTGGCAGTAAGGAATTAGCAAAAAGAGCTCTAAAAATGATTGCTAATTTTTCCAGCACCATTGAAATTAATTTTTGGTTAAAAAAAGTTGCTGAAACAATTGGTGCTCCCGAACAATCGCTTCGCGAAGAATTAAAAAAAATTAATTCTTCTTCCGCCGCCAACAACAATAATAATAACAACAACAACAATCAAACCACTTCAGTAATTATTGAAAAAACAGCAACTGAACCCCTTGATCGTCAAGAGTTGATGAGTGAGTTAATTCTGGCTTTGACTTTGCGGGTTCCAAATTTTATTTCCTATCTCAGTAGCAAATTGGAGCCAGAATTTATCAAAGGTAACGAAAAAATTTCATTTTACAAGGACCTGATAATCTACTATAATAAAAACGGAAGTTTTAATTACGAGGATTTTCGTAATTTTTTAGTTTCTCAAGATGAAAAACAAGAACAACTACTTGATTTGTTGATTCTTTTGGGGGAAAAAGATTTTTATTCACTCAATGAAGCGGAAATCAAAAGCGAAATTGTCAAAAGTATTGTTGAATTAAAAAAATATTATTATCAAGAGCGTATCAAAAGTATCCAGCGTGAACTACTAGAAGCAGAAAAAAATGGAAAAACAGAGCTGGTGGAGCAATTAATGAATGATTTTAAAGATTTTACGGATCGTTTGCGCGAAGTCAGTACTACTGTCGATTAACAGTCCAGTTGATTTAATTTGTGAATAAATAATCAATATATGGCGTTAAAAAAACAAAAAGCTTCTTCCTTAAAAGCCAAAAAAACCGCCCCAATCAAAAAAGGCAAAACAACACCGTCAAAAGCCAAAAAGCTCGCTTCGACCACGAAGCAAAACAAGCCTATTTTAAAGGCGGCCAAAAAGGTGTTAAAGCCAAGCAAAATCAACAAAAAGGCTGTTGTTAGGGTTGAGAAGAAAGCAGTAAAAAAGATTTCTGTCAAAAAAGTTCCGGTAAAAAAATCAGCAAAACCTGTCAAAAAAATGATTAAAAAACCAGTCAAAGCCAAAATTTCTACAACAAAAAAATCATCCGCCAAACCGGTCAAAAAACCGGCTCTTAAGGTTTCTAAAAAAACAAACAAGCTTGCTGCAAAAGTAAAAACTTTACCAAAAGCATCAATCAAAAAACCAAAAGCCTCAGAACCAAAAAAAGAAATCAATTATCCATCAGAAGAAAAATTGCAAAAACTTTTAGACAAGGGAAGAGTGCGCGGTTTTGTGATGGAAACTGAGCTGCTATATGCCTTTCCAGAGGTTGAAGATTATGTTTATGAATATGATGTTTTTCTCGGTGATCTGCAAAAAAATGGTGTTAGAATAATTGAAGATACTGGCAATATTCTCGGAGGAACCGAAACCATTGCCCGCAACGAAAAAGAAAGAAAAGCTCAGTTGTCGATCGATCTCTCAAAGCTTTCCGCTGATTCAATCCAAATGTATTTAAAGGAAATTGGCAAGGTGCCTTTGCTGTCTGGTGATGAAGAAGTGGAACTTGCCAAACGCAAAGAGAAGGGTGACAAGGAAGCAGAAAATCGCATTATTGAAGCTAATCTCCGTTTGGTGGTTTCAATCGCCAAAAAATTTGCCGGTGCCAAAGGTCTTAGTTTATTGGATTTGATTCAAGAAGGAAATATCGGTTTATTCCGCGCGGTTGAAAAATTCGAATACCGCAAAGGCTACAAATTTTCCACCTATGCCACTTGGTGGATTCGTCAAGCCATCACTCGCGCCTTGGCTGATCAATCCCGCACGATTCGTATTCCAGTGCACATGGTGGAAACAATCAACAAATTCCAACAAATTCAGCGCACTTTGATTCAAGAGCTAAGCCGCGAACCTTTACCAGAAGAAATTGCTGCCGAAATGGGAGAGGATTTGGAAAAAATTCGCTACATCATCAAAATTTCTCAAGACACAATCTCTTTGGAAACCACCATTGGTGATGATGAAGAAGATTCCACTTTGGAAGACTTTATTGAAGACGTCAAAAATGTCACCCCGGATCGTGCCGCTGCCTTGCAATTGCTTCGCGACTACGTCAAAAATATTGTTGCTCAACTTTCTCCTCGTGAACAAAAAATTCTCGAAATGCGTTTTGGCCTGATTGATGGCGTGGCTCACACCTTGGAAGAAGTCGGTCAAGAATTTGAAGTTACTCGTGAACGCATTCGTCAGATTGAATCTAAGGCCTTGGAAAAAATTAGAAAACTGAAAGGTTTAGAAAAATTAAGAGATTACTAGAGCATGAAAAAGCTTTCCTATTATTTTTTTAAAAAAAGATTATTACGAGATAATCTTTTTGCTTTGGTTTTGGGCCTGTTAATTATTGGCTTTATTTATTTATTCTTCTTTTTCGGAGCGGCAATTGGAAATTTGCTGATTTTGGAAGATCTAATAAAATTTGATCATCAGTTGCATTCGGATTTGCTATCCGCCAGGACGCCAAGTTTGATTAATTTTTTTCTTTTAATCACTAATCTGGCCTCTGCTTGGTTTGTCGTCAGCGCTAGTATTGCTTTTGTGCTTTTTTTATTTTTTAACAAAAAGAAAAATTATCTTCTACCATTTTTTATTTCTTTGTTAGGTGGAATAATCACCAATTTTTTTAGCAAATTTTTGTTTCGCCGTCTTCGACCGATCGAGCCAGTTTATACGGAAATTTCCTATTCTTTTCCGAGCGCCCATTCGACTATTGCGATTGTGCTTTATGGTTTTATTTTTTATTATTTCTGGCAGCAAGCCAAAAAACGTAGCACTAAAAATCTAATTTTAGTTTTTGGCATATTATTAATTTTAGCTATTGGTTTTTCTCGTATTTATTTGGGGGTTCATTTCTTTAGCGATGTTGTGGGCGGCTATCTATTAGGATTGGCCTGGCTTTGTGGCGGAATTGGCTTGGCTCAGTGGCGCCTCAAAAAAAGAAGCCAAAAAATGATTATCGCCTAAAAAAATAAACACCTTTCAATTTGAAAGGTGTTTTTGTTTTTTTAAATTCTAGTCCAGTTTGCCCAATCATCGGAAGAATCAATGGCTTGGAGCTGTTGTTTTCCGTTGCAAGAAAGATAGTTTATTCTTTCTTCTCCTCTCAAAAGAAATTCTAATTTTTTTTCTTTTTTTGACAAGTCAAGCCAGAAAAGATTTTTGTTTTTGCTGGTTAGATTGGTGATTTGATCGCAAATTTTTGCTGGTTCATCTAGTTGATAAAGCAAATAGGAAGTTAAAATAAAAGTATTTTCTTCGATTTTTTCTCCTTGCTTGAAAAATTCTTCTAGATTTTTTTGGTGAATCTCTCCTTGAAGCTGAAAATCATTGAGAAACTTTTTTGTTTTTTCTCTTTTTTCAAGATCCCAAAGAAAAAAAGGTGCGTAATTTTTTTGAGGAATGTTTAAGTCATAGCCCTCATAAGAAAAAAGACAATTTTTGTTTTCTGGAATTTTTTTAAGCCAAAAATAATCTTGGCAAAAATCAGAATAAAACAAATTTTGATAATTTTCAAAAACCATTCCGAGGGCGCCGCCTGAACAACCAAGCTCGATTATTTTAATTGGTTTTTCGGTAATGTTCAGTTGGTTAATTAGATCAATAACCACCGCCGCTCTCTGAGGAATATTTCCCTGGGTGCCGTTAACTGCCAGTTCGATAAAATTTTCCGAATAGGCGCCAACAAAGCTTTTCCAGGATTCGTATTCTGCAAAAACTTCACGAGAAGTCTCTCCGCTGGAGTCAAAAAGAAATTCACTAGCCGGAAAGAGGGAATACAAAATATTTCTGACAGTAGTTTCTGGTTTTCCCAAAAACTTTCTCTTTTTTTGTATTTTTCCCAAGAGGTCAAGAAAAAAAAGGTCTTTCGCTAAATTACTGTTAAACCAGCTAATTTTCTTTGTTTTGCCAACAAAATCTAATTCTGCGGACAATAAATTTTCGTTTATTTCCATGATATTTTGGTTTTTTAATGTTCGTTTGTTTGAAACATTTTATTGTATCAACTATAATTAACTTATGCAAGACCAGGAAATCACAAAAAAATTAGCAGATTTTAGTCGGAAAAATGACTGTCAGATTGGCTTGTTGGCTTTTGAATTGACGAAGGGAAAAAATCGTTTGGTTTTTAATTCCCAGCAAATTTTTCCAGCTGCTAGTCTAATTAAACTTCCATTGGCTTTGGCTTTTTTTGACTCAAAAAAAGACCTTGATGAAAAAGTAGAAATTTTGGAAGAAGATTATTTTTCTGGAGCGGGAAATTTGAAAAAATCCCGTCCCAAAAACCTAGAAATCAAAAAACTATTAATCGCTCTTTTGCAAAATAGCGACAACACCGCGCAAAATGTTTTGTTGAGAATTTTAGGGAAAAGAAAATTCACTGCTTATCTCAAAAAAATAAAATTAACAAATACTCTTTTTGTTTCTTTACGGGAAGCGACAGTGAAAAAATTTTCTCTCACCAGTCCGGAAGAAATAGGCAAGCTTGCCGGAGCAATCAGCCAGAATGAATTTATTTTGCAGGCTCTTGCCAAAGCGCCAGCAGACCAAACAGCTAGTTTTTTGATTGCACGAAAATATTATCACAAAATCGGCCGCCGCCTGGATAGTGTCAGCGATTTTTTGATTATCAAAAGCCGAACCAGAACTTTTGTGATTGTTTCGATGATCAAAAATATTCCTCTTACTTCTTTAAATTCTCCGGAAAACAAAAAACGCCTGAATCTTTTGAAAAACATCAATCAGCAGGCGTTCAACTATTTGCGAAGAAAAAAATAAACTACTTTTTCATCATAATAGCTAGCCAGTATTTTCTTTTGTAAGTGATTCCCTTGATTTGTGGATAGCCGACATCTTTGACTAATTTGTCAAAATAGAAATAACGGCCATATAAATTTTTTAAATCAACTTCACTAAAAACCCTTTCAATAATTCCTAAATCTTTCAAAAAATAAGTATCCAGTTCGCCGCCCGGATTAGTCTCAAGAAGTTTTTTGGCGTTCTGATCTCCATCTTTGCAAAGGGTTCGCAAAATCATAAAGCCGCCTGGTTTGAGAACCCGGCTGCTTTCTTTTAAATAAACCTCGCGTTCGCTGCTTTTGATGGAGTTGGAAGCAGTAATATCAAGGATCAAATCAAAAGAATTATCCTCAAAAGGCAGCTTGGCGCCAATGCTTTGACGAAGATACTTCGTTTGCTCACTCAAACCGGCCTTTTCCGCTCTCTCAGAGGCCAATTTTAGGGCATTAGCGGCCAAATCTAGGCCAAACACAAAGTTGCCCCTCTCAGCCAAGTAATTGCTGTTACGGCCTGTTCCGCAGCCCAAATCCAAAACCCTCAAATCACTCATCGGAAGGTGTTTTTCTTTTTTGAGGTATTTTAAAAATTGGACAATAAAATTCTGCGGTCCTTCTTTTTTGGTGACCAAAAGTGGTTTTTGATATTCCTTTTCCCAGGCCGATTGTTTTTTTAACATAAAAAAGAATTAATTTTGGAATAAATTTTTTTGCGCTTGATTGTATTTGTCGATGTTAGAATTGTGAGCGCTTAAAAGGATTTGATAATCATCTATTTGGTTGTTATATTTTATAACTGCCGCGTTATAGGTTGGCACGGAATTGTTATAATTTTGCCAATCACCAGCTGCTTGATAGTTATCAAGTTGAGATTTTAAATTATTCAAGTTTGTTTTGGCGCTATTGATTTCGTTTTTTAAAATCATTAATTTCTGGATGCTTTTATCAATTTCACTTTTTAAATTTTTGATGTTTGACACTTTTTCTTTTGTAGCACTTATTCCCAAATAAACTTTACCGGTGGTTTTTTGATAATATTCCACGCTACCAAAATTGGCCGTTTTAAAAACATCCTCAATAGCATTTTCTCCTTCAGCAATTCCTGAATTTAAAGATTGAGGAATAATACCAATTGGAAAATAATTAGTGGTTTCAACATAGCAATAACCTGAACCATAAGTTGAATCAGCGATTGGACACTGAATACCAATTGCGCTGTGATTGGCTTCTGGCAAATCAAAAAGAATTGCTCCGTAGCCTAATTTTCGCAACAAGAGAATAGCCAAGAAGCTTTTATCTGAGCAGACGCCGGATTGTTTGTAGAGTGTTTCGTAGGGATAATTAACCACTATCTTATTCGCGGCAGCCTTGGCTTCGTCATAGGGGATGTATTGCACAAAAGCCAAAACAAATTCTGCCAATTGGTCTTCCTGGAAACCTTCTTGCTCGGCGATTATTTTTAGATTGTTCAATAATTTATTGATGTAAGAGTCATTGCTTTTTTCCGAAATTAACATCGCATAATAATTATCTCGCGGACTAGCTGGTGGATTTTTTTCTGGATATGAATATACTTTTGCAGAATTAAGATATTGTTGGTACAAATCAACGCTTAGGTTTTCAGTGAGGGAATATTTTTTATTTTGATAAGTCCAGGAATAAGTGACAGTTTTTTGGTCGTTATTGATGGCTGGAGAAATTTTTACTGTTTCAGAAATTTTTATTTTTGCCAAATTAGTATTACTGACTCCCAAGCCGAATTTTTTTGCCAGATTAATAAAGTCACTTGCTTGTCGCAAGGCATATAGTTTTTTGTCTACCGGATTAAGATAATAGGCCTGTCCTTTGTCTTCAACTTTGATTAGAATTCGGCCAAGCAACCTGCTTGGTGCGGATTTTTGAATTGCCAAAAAATCTCGATTGGAAACTCCCAAGCCGAGCTTGATTAAATTGCGGAAACTTTCAGCGCTAGAATTAATTTCTTGGCGCTGATTATCAGTCGGTGAAACATACCAGGCTTGTCCGCGGTCCTGTACTTGCAGTAATATTTTGCCGGATAGATTGCTGGCCGCTTGAACCTTGGCAACCGACAACAAAAAAAATAAACCAGCGATAAAAAATATAAATTTGTATTTTCGCATATTTTAAATTGATGATTTTTTGAATAATTTATAAATTTCAAACCAAGAAATACTAAGAGCGGAAATTAAAATTATTAAGGCGATGTCTAACAACCCCAAAGGAGCAAGCTTGAATAATCCATTAAAGAATGGCAAATACAAAACTCCTGCCAAGCATATTATCGCTCCGAACAAAACATAATAAAATATTCTGTTTGCCGAGCGTAAAATTTGAAAAATATTTTTTCTCCAAGAAAGATTGGTGGCGATTAAGAATAAATTGGAAATTACCAGGGAAGCAAAAGCGAAAGAGCGTGCTTCGTTTTCGCTGCGTCCGGAAGCTACTATTTGATAGAACAAAAAGAAAATTCCCAAAAGAATAACCAATCCTTGTAGCAAATTAATGGTTACCATACGAGTGTTAAATATTTTTTGCTTTATATTTCGTGGCGGTTTTTTCATGATGTTTTTGTCGGATTTTTCCGCCTCAAAAACTGTTGAACAAGCTGGGTCAATAATTAATTCCAAGAAAGCAACGTGAGCAGGGAAAAGGACGACTGGTAAGCCGAAAAACAAAGGAAGAACAGACATGCCGGCGATTGGTACATGAACAGCTAGAATATAACCCATCGCTTTTTTGAGATTGCTATAAATTCTTCTGCCCAGAGCAACAGCGGAAACAATTGAGGAAAAATCGTCATTAAGCAAAATCAAAGAAGAGGCTTCACGGGCTACATCAGTGCCGCGTTCACCCATTGCCACGCCAATATGGGAAGATTTTAGGGCTGGCGCATCGTTAACGCCGTCGCCGGTCATCGCTACAATTTCACCATTAGCCTTGAGTGCATTAACAATAAAAAGTTTTTGTTCCGGCACTACTCTAGCAAAAACATTAACCTCTTTTATTTTTTCGCGCAGTTCTTCGTGATTAAGTCGATCCAAATCTTCTCCGGTCAGATATTTTTCTGGATTATTAATGCCAATTTTTTTCGCAATAAATTTTGCTGTTTCCGGATAGTCGCCAGTAATCATGATGACTCTAATTTTTGCTTGATAGGCTTGGCGAATTGCTTCTTTGATGCCGTGGCGGATTGGATCAATAAAACCAAGAAGACCAACAAACTTGAAAGCAAATTCATTTTGTTCACTTGGTAGCTGATCACCGACAAAGTTGGTTTCAGCAACACCGAGAACACGCAAACCTTTTTTTGATAGTTCTTCAACTTTTTCTAAAATTTCTTTTTTTGTTTTTTGGTCGACACGACAAAGATCCAGGATTGCTTCCGGCGCCCCCTTTGCGGCGACTATTTTTTGGTCTTTTTCTTCATTTTGCCAAACATAAGAAAGAGCGAGAAGTTTTTTAGAAAGAGGATATTCTTTGATAATTTGGTAATTAAAATGTTTTTCTTCCAGGCCTGACAAATACAAGCTTCCCATTTTGCGCAATTCTTTATCAATTGGATCGTAGGCATCTTTTTGACTAGCTAAAATTCCATATTCCAAAAGCCTTTCAAACTTTTCTGATAATTTGGTGGAAGCAAAATCACTAACTTCATAAAAAGAATCTTCACAAAAAAGGGTGTTGAGTTCGGTTTTGTTGAGGGTGATGGTGCCGGTTTTATCTGTACACAAAACCGTGGCCGCACCCAAAGTTTCAATAGCGGCAGAATTTCTGGTTAGCACTTTTCTTTTGGAGATTCTCCAAGCCCCCAGAGTGAGAAATATTAATAAAATAACTGGAAATTCTTCCGGCAAAATTGCCATTCCCAAGGTGATTCCGGCTAAAAATCCAGAAATCAAATCACCTTTAACGAAAAAATAAAATAAAACCACCAAGAGACAAAGAGAGATACTAACGACTGCTACAAAGCGCACAATTTTTTTTACCTCTTTGTTCAAGAGTGTGTCTTCTTTTTTGATGTGGTCCAAGCTTTTGCCAATTTTGCCAATTTCGGTATGAGTGCCAGTAGAGGTGACTTGTGCGATTCCATGCCCACTAGTCACCAAGGTACCTGAGTAAAGGAAGGGAAGATCATCTCCTCCCGGTTTTTGATTTTTTAAGTTTCCATCCCAGGAAATTTTGCGAACCGAAATTGCTTCACCGGTTAGCAGGGATTCGTCAGCAGATAAATTTTCGCCAGAAAGAATGCTTGCATCAGCTGGAACATAATCGCCTTCGCGGATAATTATAATATCTCCTCTTACTAATTCCTTGCTATTAATAATCTTTTGTTCGCCATCTCTGATAACTAATGCCTTGGGAGCTGAAAGATTTTTGAGAGCTTCCAGGGTTTTTTCAGTTTTTCTTTCTTGATAATAAGTAATACCCACCACCAAGAAAACTGCAAAAAGAAGCATTAAAGCATCAACCATTTCACCTAAAAACAAATAAATTACACCAGCACTAAGCAATAGTAAAAATATTGGCTCAGTAATAATTTTGAACAGCATTGAAAGGCAATTTTTTTTCTTTTGTGAAGGAATTTCGTTTAAACCTTCTAAATCCAAAATTTGCTTTGCTTCTTTTTCTGATAAGCCTGAAAAATTATTTTTTGTTTCCATATTTATTGTTAGTTATTGCTAATATTGTATCAATTTTTGGCAATTTTAACAAAATTGAGGATAATATTGACATCTAATAAAAAATATGTTATAATTTAGGCAATAGTGATTTTTCGTAATTTAACAAAAAAAGGGGGAAAAATGGTTGAAAAATTAAAAAAAGCTTTTGTTCTTTTTGGAAGATTAAAATGGAAGGACAAAATTAGTATTGCTCTTGGGTTATTTGTTGGAGTGACATTATTTTTTATTTTGCCAGACAGAACAGGTGAGGACATTTTTATTTCTGTCTTCGTTTCAATGCTGGCGTGTGTGCTTACCATGGTTATTTCAATGGCGATTTTTGATTTTTTTAAAAAAAATTAAAAAAACAAAAGAACAGAAAGGGCAAAAAAACAAAAGGACTAATCTCAGATTAGTCCTTTATTTTTTTATTGCTAGTTTATTTTAAGCTGAAAATAGTTTTTACGGTAATCATCACTTCTTTTTCGATTCCAGAAGTGTCATAGGAGCCATAATCAGAAACTTCCACAGCACCCACCGGCATTACTTGAACAACTCCCATTGTGACAGATTTAACAGTATCAACTGTTTTGTTGCTGCTGGAAGAAATCATTTCTGCTCTTTGCTTGGCATCCTTGATTGCTTCTGGGAGTAGGGAAATTCTTAGTTCTGGTAATTTTGAATAATAATATTCTACTGGATTTGCTGAAAAAATAATTCCTTGACTGGCCAATTGATCGCTATTTTTTGCCAATTCTTTTATTTTATTGACGTCATCGGATTTGATTTCAATGCTTTGAATCAAGTTGTATTCTCTTGGAGAATTAGGATCAGATTTATAGATTTCGTTCATAAATACCGGAGAAATTTCAAAAGAATTTTGAAAACCCTGAGTAATTAAGAAATCACTGACAATTTTTTCGTCATTTTTCATTTGCGTGTAACCATCTTTGAGATTGTCCCTAGCGGCGATTCGAGAAAAATTACCGGTCCAACGGGCAGAATCAGAGGTTACTTTTTGTTTGGCTGAACCAGAAACAGATATTACATTATCCAAGTTTTTAACAGCCAAAAAAGTTTTTGCTACTAATCCAGCGGAGATAATCAAGCTTAAGCCGACAATTAAACCAAAAAAGATAAGTTTGTTTGATTTTTCCATATTTTTTAAATTATTTTTTTAAAGCATCTCTAATTTCAGTTAACAAAACCACTTCCGGGCTTGGCGCAGGGGCTGACTCTTCTGGTTTTGGTTCTTCCGCCTTTGCTTCGGTGTGGATAATTTTATTTTTAGTGTGAGCAATAATTTTAACTATTAAGAAAATAGAAAAAGCGATGATTAAGAAGTCAATAATTGCTTGAATAAAATTGCCGATATTGATT
This sequence comes from uncultured Gammaproteobacteria bacterium, assembly GCA_964495615.1. Lineage (GTDB taxonomy): Bacteria > Patescibacteriota > Patescibacteriia > Patescibacteriales > UBA12465 > CAINDR01. The sequence continues at coordinate 12,856 of CAZBVX010000015.1, forward strand.
GAAGAAAAATCACTCAATTTTATTTTTAGGTTGCTAAAATTAATTCCACCCAGCAACAAGCCGATTGAGGGCATGATGACGTCGGCAACCAAGGAACTAACAATTTTCCCAAAAGCACCACCGATAACCACCGCGACTGCCAAATCAACAATGTTTCCCTTGATGGCAAATTCTTTGAATTCTTTTAATAATTTCATAAAAAATAAATTATTATTAAACTTTTAATCAATAATATTATCTGTTTTTTAGACCCCTTTGTCAATTTTAACGATTAACAAAAAATTCCGTCAAAACAAAAATTATATAAAAAACGAAAAGCATTAGGGCCTCTTTTTTCTTGATGGCGTGATCAGATTTCATGAAATAAAAAAGCAGCAGCATTCCGGCGAACATAAAAAATCCAGTAAAGTAAATCAAGCGCGTATTAAAAGAAAATGGTTTGATTAATGCCATAATACCAACGATAATTGTGGCATCAGCAATTACTGTTCCCAAAATATCTCCCAGGGCTAAATCGTCGCAATTTTTTTTGGCGGCCTTGATAGAAAAAATTAATTCTGACAAAGTAGTGCCCAGCCCAACAATCAACATGCCAATCAAAATCGGATTAATGCTCAATCCCTGTGCCAAATAAACGCCATACTCAACAGTTAGATCTGAACCCAAAAGCAAGCCGCCGACACTTAAAATCAAAAATAAAATGTGCTTTACTTTAAATTTTTCTCGATTAATCTTGGCGGAGTGGATATTTTTTCTCAAAACAAGATAATAAAAAACTAAACCAGTAGCGATCAACAAAATTCCTTCTGCGCGGGAATAGAAGCCATTCAGGCCGAAAACAATCGGCACCGCCATCGCACCAAAGTAAAATAATTTATTTTTAATAAAATGACTTTCTATTTTTAATTTTTTTCCAGAAAAAAAGATTACCAAGGAAATTACCAAGGTCATGTCAGCAATATTTGAACCGAACAAAGTTCCTAGCCCGAAAGAGGGAATACCATTAATAGCAGAAGTTATGGAAATAAAACCTTCCGGCAGAACCGAAACGATGGCAACAACCACAAAGCCGATTACGTATTTCGGCAAATTAAAAACCTCGGCCAAGCTGGCAGAGTATTTGATTGCATAATTTGCGCTTTTGATTACCAAAAACAAAGAGGCAACCAAGATAATAAAAAACAGAAACATAAGTTCCAAAACAAAAGATAAATATCTAAGAATTAATTATATTAAAATTATAACATATTTAAATTTTTAAAATAGGGAGATTTTTATAAAAGAAAAAACGAGGCTTTAACCTCGCTTAATCTATGTTGCTCCCGGGGTGGGATTCGAACCCACGACCAATTGATTACACTTATCCAATAGTTTCCTAAAGGGGTGGACTATATCATCACCCACCAAAAAAAAGGTGGGTGCGAGGCGCTTCGAATTATCTTTTGGATAATCCTACTCCCTTGCGGGATAGTCTCTGAACCTTCCCTGAAATTTCAGGGCTTGGCTGCTGATTACCTTAGCTTTCACATTAGGCTTCCAGTCAATTCACCTCGTTCTTCGACCTCAATTACTTGAGGAAGCTGCGTTTTTTTGTGTTCACAGTCAACTGCGCTACCGCTGCGCTACCCGGGAATTATTTAGTTTTTAAAACTAGGCGCACCAAAAAACCTTTCAGTTTTTTAATGACCCTAACATTTTAGCAAAACTAAATAAGATGTCAACCGCTAAATTTTTTTTATTTTTTTGCGTATTAATTAGTGAATGGCCGCTTGGCCTTTAATTATTAAAATCATATGGAAGAAAACACAAAAGATTCTTGCTGCGCTAACGGCAAGTGCTTATGCCATAAAAAATGGGTAAAAATCACCCTATTGGCAGCGGGTGCTTTAATTATTTTTTTACTAGGAACCGCTCTTGGTTCTTGTTGTCATCGCGGCAGCGGAGAAAGAAATTTTCGTGGTGGAAATGAACAATTCGGTCGAATGGGAGCCGGATGCTCAATAATGAATCAAGGATGTCCGATGATGGGTGGCCAAAATTGGAAA
>CAZBVX010000016.1:0-2459 GCA_964495615.1 uncultured Gammaproteobacteria bacterium
TTAGCGCTTCCGAGCGGCGCAGGCAAAAGGGGCGATATAATCGCCCCGCTATCCCACCCTCTCCGCGCGTTTAAAAAAACAGCGTCAGCCTTTGGTTGGTGCTGTTTTTAAATATTGACAACAAATTATTTATATGTTATGGTGTTTTTAATTAAAGATCATTAAAAATAAACAAAAAATAAATAGAAATGAAAAAAGTAGACTTATCGATTCAGTTAGTTAATTTTAACACTGCAGAGTATTTAATGGACTGCCTAAAAGCTATTTCTAATAATTTAAAAGGTAGTGAATTGTCTTTTGAAATTAATATTTTGGATAACAATTCGTCTGATAAATTTTTTCGAGATTTTAATAATCTCAAAAGTTTTTTAGATTTTTTATCCGAAATCGGAATTAGAAAAAAAACCAGTATTTATTTTTCTAATAAAAACCTGGGTTATAGAGATGGCCATAATTTCTTAGCCAAGAAAGCATATGGTGCTGAATTCCTTTTATTGCTAAATACAGACATCCTCATTCAAGAAAAAGGAGCAATTGAAAAATTACTTTGTCAAAAAATAAAAAGGGAAAGTATTTTCTCCTGGATTTCGGGAGGGGCGATTTTAATTAAAAAATCTACTTTTGAAAAAATTGGTGGTTTTGAGGAAAAATTTTTTCTTTGCAAAAAAGAAGAAGATTTGGGTCTTCACATCAAAAGACAAGACGAAGATAGCAAAGCACGCTATTATTCGGAAGTAGAAATCTGTCACATTGGTTAAGTGACAGTCAGAAAAAATAAATTTTGAAAAAAATCAAAACAAAAGAGCTTGCTTGCTGGTAAGCTCTTTTTTCTATTTTGATTGTTCTTTTACTATATAAATCTTATAATATTAATATAAATTAAAGCCATATTTAAAATAAAGATAAATTTATTTCATGAATATTAAAGATTTAAAAAATTTAGATTCACCAGCTGGCAAGGAATTGTTGGTCAAGTATTGTGATTATCGCGATGAAGATTTGGAAAAATTAATGTTCAAAGTTGATCAATCAGAACGAGAAATAATGCGGGCAGTGGTTACTCTGATTAAATTGCGCCACAAGGCTAAGGACAAATTTTCTTTGGCCGAAAAAATGTTTTTTACTACTGATGGACAAGAGCAATCTACTGGCGAAAAAATTGCTGAATATATTGCCGGCAGATTTGGCGAGGATTTGAACATTGTTGATTTGACTTGCAGCATTGGTGGCAATTTGGTTTATCTGGCACAGAAAAATAATTTAATTGCTGTTGATCGGAACGAAGCTAATCTTTTTTGTGCGCAGAAAAATGCCGAAGTTTATGGTGTCGCCGATAAAATAAAATTTATTCTTGGCGATGCTGAAGAAAATTTACTTTCCGGCACGGATGCTTTTTTTATGGATCCGGAGCGGGCGCGGAAAGGGAAAAGCAAAACCAAATCAATTTTAAATTCCAGCCCGAATCTGGCACTTATGTTGCCCGAGATGTTAAAAATAACCAAAAATATCGGCATCAAAATTTCCCCGGCTTTTGATTACGCGGAAATAAAAAAATTAGCAGAAATTCCCGAAGTAGAAATTATTTCTGAAGATAATGTTTGCAAAGTGGCGATGCTGTGGTTTGGAAAACTCAAAACTTGTGAGCGTCGAGCGACAATGTTTTTGGGTAATAAAAAATATTCTTTTAGTGATGAAGATGACAGAAAAATTAGGGTGCCGTTAGCCAGCCAGCCTTTGACTTTTATTTATGAACCCAATAAAGCGATTATTAAAGCCCATTTGTTAGATGAAATTTGTGAAAAATTTTCCTTGGTAAAACTAAACCCAAGTATTGCTTATTTGACCGGTGATAAATCATTAGCCAAAGAAAATATTTTTCGAACTTTGCGAGTAATTGCTTTTGATAAATATTCTCTAAAAAATGTCCAAAAAATAATTAAAGAAAATAAAGTTGAGCGAGCGAATATTATTTCCCGCGGCTTTCCGGTTAGTAACGAAGATTTGTATAAAAAATTGAAAATCAAAGAAGGGGGCGATTTGTTTCTAGTTTTTACGGCTTTTCAAAATAATAAATATCATTTTATTTTGTCTAAATTAGAAAAAAATATATGAAAAAAACAATTTATTGGTTGCCGAGATTTTTGGCAATTGTATTGGCTTTTATTTTATTATTAGTTTTGGTTTATTTTGCTGTTTTTGGCCGCGCTTTGAAACAGTCGGAAAATCATCTCGGTATTTTGCTGGTTATTCCTCAAACAATTTTTAGTTCGGAGGCAGTGAAGATTGATGACCAAAAATATTTAGCCAAAAATTCTGCTGATTTTATGAAAACTATGGAACGCCAAGGATTTTCTTCTGTTGAACAGATGGGTTCAGGATATTTTTTGGAAAAAGATGGTTTTCGTTATCTTTCGTCCGGTCGGATGTATTCTTCTTCTTTTATGACTTTTACAATTCCG
>CAZBVX010000016.1:2559-14396 GCA_964495615.1 uncultured Gammaproteobacteria bacterium
TATGCAAATTATTGATACCAAAAAAGAGCTTTCTCTTTTTCGTAGAGCCAAAAGTTTTTCCAACGCCGGTCGGGGAATAAAAATGTTTCTCAAAACAACGCCAAATGCCTGGATTGAATTAGCAATTTGCGTGATTGTTGTTGTTTTTGGTTTTTATTTTCAGATCACCAACCTGGAATGGATGATGATTGTTTTTGCTTGCGGTTCTGTTTTGGCTGCGGAAGCATTCAATACCGCAATGGAAATTGATATCAATCTCACTTCTCCGGATTATCACCCCTATGCTCGAGACACCAAGGATGTGGCCGCGGGGGCAGTGCTTATCTCTTCGGTGATGGCGGCGATTATTGGAATTTTGGTTTTTGGCCATTACATTTTTTAGTGTTTTTTCTCAGAATCGGCCCTCATTCCGAGCTTTTTTAATCTTCTATTGACAAATTTATTGTTATGTAGTACATTTAAACTAAGTATTAACTGTCCATTTAAAAATAAATTTTAAAATAAATTTTTAATAAAAACCAAAATAGGAGGACCAAGTCATGTTCGAAGAAGCACAAGAAACAATCGAAGTTAGAGATCCAATAAATCTGGACGAACTAACTTTTTCTCTCATTGTGGATTACCATGAATCCATAAGAGAGTTAATCAAAAGAAGCGAAAACAAGATCGAAAGATCAGATATTCTCTGCTCAATGTTCAAAGTTCCTTTTGGAATGATGAATAAAAAAACTAGAGTTACTTTAAAAATTTTCCGTGGTTTATATCATCGCGATATTCTGGCAGCGATGGAAAAAGAAGGATATTTTGGTGCGAATATTTTTGAGGCAACTAAGTTTTCAATGAAATATCCGCATATTCAGCATCAAATACCAATCTTTGTTCCGGCAGAAAGAGGTTGTAATTACTACAACAATGACATTTCTTCAATTTATTTTTCTGTTAACAAATATGGAGAAAAAATCATTTCTCGTGATGTTATTTACTTTAATGATAGAAGCAAAAACGTGGAAACAATCTATCTTTTAGGGGTAAAAGTTGAAGAAATAATGGAGGAATAAAAAACCTGACAACAAAAAAAGACTCATTTGCAAAAATGAGTCTTTATTCTTTTTCGCGAGGCTTGCGATTTTTTAAAAAATCTGTAAAATATAGAAGTATTCATTGGAGAGGTGCCAGAGTGGTCTAATGGAACAGTCTTGAAAACTGTCGCTGGTGCAAGCCGGCCCAGGGTTCGAATCCCTGCCTCTCCGCCAACAAAATAAAACAACCCGTATGGGTTGTTTTATTTTGTTGTTGCAAGAGGAAGTAGTGAGAAACCTTTAGTTCGTTTGCCGAGGATAGCGAGCGAGACGCTAATTTGAATTAGCGTTTCCGAGCGTCGCAGGCAAAAGAGGCGATGTAGTCGCCTCGCTATCCCTGCCTCTCCGCTCACACAATAAAACAGACCGCAAGGTCTGTTTTATTGTGTGAGTTGTAGCTTGAAAAGAAGATTCGAACCCGGAACCCGCCGCAGGCGGGTGGGGGCGTTGGAGCGAGGACCGTATGGTCCGAGCGGAAAAGGCTAAGCGAAGCGAAGCCGCTATCCCTGCCTCTCCGCAGTTTAAGAAAAATAAGGTTTATAGCCTTATTTTTTGTTATATATAAGCATAAATATCGAGTTCCAAAGCGGTTCGAACCTTGGCTTAAAATTGCTAATTTTTGGTTTTATTTTACTATTAATTAGCTTATTTTACACAAAATAGTTTGGTTCGAAATCCCTAACTCCTTAAAATTGGTTATTGTTTTTTAAATAAATAAATGATATATATAATGTATGAACAGTATAGAAAATAAAATTAATGGAGGGGATCAAAAGATTCAAGAATATATTGACCGCATTAAAAATGGAGAGTCAAAGGATGATATTTTAAAAGATTTGCCAACATCTTTTATTGCTGGAATTGAAGCAGGTCTTAACCATTCTCAAGGCATTGAATTGGAATTAAAATCACCCGAACAAACAGAAATTAATATTCCGCCTCAGTATAAAGGTTTAGATTCTGATACTTTAGATTTTATTTGGACTATTCCAGAATACACTGATCAAGAAAAGACTGAATCCGAAAAAAAGAAGAAACAAGAGGCTATAAATTTTTTAAAGCAACAAGAATCTCAAGATGATTTTGATATTGAAGAGCAAAAAATTAATTTAAAAAATGAAGCCGAGATTGAACAAGTCCGTGAAGAAATAATAAGTAGCCCGGAGAATAGTAATGAGGCTAAGAGTGAAAACGAAGAAATTAATTTATTGGTAGATAGTGTTACGCAAGGTCGTCGTCGTGAAGTGATTGATTTATACAATAAATGGCTTAAAGATTTCAATAATCCAGATTCAAAAAAAGCTCTTATTTCAGGACTCTTTGGAGATGTTTATAATAAATATAGAATTGCTGAATATCCTACGGCGCAAAATGAACAAGAAATTTGGAAAGAATACCTAAATAACTCAAGAGTTCCTGTTAATAATAAAAAAAGCGAGTGGATGTATCGAGGGGTTTTTCCTGATAAAGATGTTGAAACGGTTACACGTGGCTCTTTTAATGTTAATGTTACCCCAGAACTCATTGACTCCTTGGACCAAATGATTTTAGACGGTAAAATTAAAGCTAATTATAAGTTTGGTGAGCCAAATAGCCAAGCTTCTCCATCTGAACGCCACGACTCCATCACTATTTATTTTTTAGAAAAACCAGCAGATGAGGCCCTTAAAGAGTTGTCGTCTATCATTAAACCTTATGTTCGTGGTGATAACTTATTAGGTAAAAAAATTGATGATGGTTTTTTTATGTCAGAAATTGGTTCAATAGAAACTAAAGATATTGAAGCATTTATCGAAGAACTAAAATCTAGAGATAAAGTTTTGGCAGAAGCCATTAAAAATTATACATCACCAAGACCTGGGCAAGGAACATCACTAAAGATGTCAGAAGCCCAATTTTATGCAATAAAAGACGTTGCTAAAGCCTTGGGGTATAACCTCTCATACGATAATGGTTTTATATTGGAATGATTAAATTATTTTATTGTTGGCATTTTTAAAAATCTCAGTGTGAATAGCGTTCCTCACTCCCCGCTCACACAATAAAACAGACCGCAAGGTCTGTTTTATTGTGTGAGTTGTAGCTTGAAAAGAAGATTCGAACCCGGAACCCGCCGCAGGCGGGTGGGGGCGTTGGAGCGAGGACCGTATGGTCCGAGCGGAAAAGGCTAAGCGAAGCGAAGCCGCTATCCCTGCCTCTCCGCCAACAAATTTAGCCCAGAATATGGGCTTTTTTGTTTATTTTTATTAAACTATTGACAAATATTAAATTTTATTATATAATACTTTTATCCAATAAATTGTAAATTAACAAACAAAATAAAGTAGAAATGAAAAGAAATTTTTTATCAGAATTATTTTTTAGCCACAAGCGTTTTATGGCTAAAATGCAGTCAAAGCTAGAAGACCTAGAAAATATGTTGTTGTCTGTTGAAAAAATAGATAATAAAATCTGGGCAATCATTAATCTTTTTCAAGTAATTTCTCAACTACAAGATGAGGGAGGATTTGATCAAGAAGTTGAAATTTTAAACAATCACAAAAGCAGAAAAACCGAAGAGCATTTAATTGCTTTGCAAAACCTACAAAAACACATTCAAGCAGCCGGCAGAGATCTTTACGGCATGAATAGAACCCAAAAAGGAGAAAGAGTTTTTGCTGACAAGGTTTTTCTAGGAGGTATTTTTGGCGTCTGGACAGATACAGCAAAATACTTCTTGGATAATAGAGAAAAATTAGAAAATGATTTTCCTGAAAATGTTAGTAAAAATTTGGAAAAACCAATTTCCACCTGGGGAATAATTCATGATTATCAATGTGGAAATTTTGTTAAAGAACACATCAATGGGCTTAAGAGGCAAATTGCTGTTCTAAAAAAATTCTAAAATCAAATTAATTGGGAGAATTAAAACAAATTCTCCCTTTTTTATTTTCTATTGACTAAATTAAAATTACCACTTATATTATATATGCGTTTTTTAACAATAAAAAAGTAAGCAAATGGAGAAAAATCAAAAAAAAGAGAACAGCAAAGCGGTTTGTTTGGTTGCCTTGAGGGCCAACAAAGTTTTGTTGATTCAAAAACAAAATGTTTGGATTTTGCCTGGAGGAATTCAAACAGCGGAAGAAAGCGATCTGGAATGTTTGACAAGAAATTTGTCTGAACAATTGCCTTGTGTTAGGGCAGGCAAATCAAAATTTTTCGGTGGCTTTTTTGGCCAATCTGCTTTCGGAGACCACAGCCTAGAAGCTGTAACCTATTATGCGGAAATTTCTGGAGAGATTCTGCCTGGAGAAAATCTTTCTGCTCGTTGGTTTGACTACGAGGAATTAAAAAAAACCGCACTTTCAAAAATAACTCAAAAAGTCGTCAATTCTCTTAGAAAAGAAAAAAGACTTTAGTAATTTTACTCAAAAAACTAGGACTACCAACAGTAGTCCTTTTTTTTGTGTTGACGCTAGTTGGGGAATCCTGTATCATACAGAAGGAAAAAAAATATTTATTAATTAAAAAAAGACGTTCCTAGGAACGCCTTTTTCTTTTATTTAATGCCTTTTTCTTTGAAGAGGGGAACATAGGCGCGGTCGGTGTTGTTGATATGCCAGACCCACCAATTTTTCAAAAATTCAGAAACATCAAAAAATATTTTTGGATCATTTTCTTTTTCATATTTCTGGCGCCATTCCACGATTTTTTCTCGATACTGGTTGTGGATTTTGATATGAGCTTCAGCGTCTTGATAACTGAAAAGATCAAAATATTTTTCTTCGGTCTGAAAATGATGATTGGCGTAATCATCAAGCTCTTGAATAATTTGATTAATTATTTCTTGCTCATGATGTTTTTTGCCTTGAAAAATTTCCGATAAATTATTGATAATCGCCAGAATTTTTTTGTGTTGTTCATCAATCTCACTGATTCCCAACGCAAACTCTTCTCGCCAGGGAATTAATTCCATATTTTTTTGATTAGTTAATTACCTTTTTAGTATAGCAGAAAATCCAATTACTTGGCTATTTTTTTAGCTTGCGGTATCATCTAGATATACATCAAAATTATGCCTTTTATTAATTCTCTCATTTCTCTCGCCTTCAAATCTCGGTTGGAAGAAATAAACAATTTCAAAAATAATCCTTCGGCAGTTTCTCAGCGGATTTTTTTTGAGTTATTGAAAAAGGGAATGGCAACTTCTTGGGGTAAGGAACATGCTTATTCAGAAATTATCAAACAAAAAAATTTTTCTGAAGCCTATCGCCTATTCAAAAAACAAGTTCCGCTTTCCACTTATGATGATCTTCATCCCTGGATAAACAAAATTATTAAGGGAGAAAAAAATATTCTTTGGCCTGGCGAAACCAAATGGTTTGCCAAATCTTCCGGCACCACTAGCGACAAAAGCAAATTTATTCCGGTTACTGCTGAATCTTTGGAGACTTGCCATTATCAAGCCGGAAAAGATTTGGTGGCGCTTTATTTGGAAAATAATCCGAAATCAAATATTTGCGTCGGAAAAACCCTCAGTGTTGGCGGCACTTATCGCTCTGATGAAGAAAACAACAATATTTTGTGCGGTGATCTTTCGGCTATTTTGATGGACAATCTGCCTTTTTTGGCTCGCCGCTTGCGAGTGCCGGATATTTCTGTGGCTCTCTTGGATGAATGGGAAGAAAAAATTGAAAGAATTTCCAAAGAAACAATCAAGGAAAATGTGGTTGCTTTGGCGGGAGTACCTTCTTGGACGCTAATTATTTTGCGCCGCATCTTGGAAATTACCGGCAAAAAAAATATTTTAGAAGTCTGGCCGAATTTGGAATTATTCATGCACGGCGGAGTAAGTTTTGCTCCTTATCGCGAACAGTTCAAAGAGCTGATTCCGAGCGAGAAGATGAATTATTGGGAAATCTATAACGCTTCTGAAGGTTTTCTGGCCATGAATGACCACTCAAATGCTGATGATTTATTATTGCTTTTGAATTACGGTGTTTTTTATGAATTTATTCCCTTGGAAGAACTAGGTAAGAAAAATCCGGCAGCGTTCAGTGCGGCAGAAATTGAAATCGGCAAAAATTATGCTCTAGCTATTTCGACCAATGGCGGTTTGTGGCGTTATTTAATTGGCGACACCGTGGAAATTACTTCCGTGAAGCCAGTGCGAATCAAAATCTCTGGCCGAACCAAACATTTTATTAATGTTTTCGGGGAAGAGCTGATGGTGGCTAATGCTGATCAGGCAATCAAAGAAGCTTGTGAAAAATGCGATGCTTCAGTTTGTGAATATACCGCGGCGCCGATTTTTATTTCCGAAAATCAGAAAGGCGGGCACGAATGGTTGATTGAATTTTCTCGTCCGCCAAAAGATTTGGCGCAATTTGCTGAATGTTTGGATGCAGCCCTGAAAAATGCTAATTCAGATTATGAGGCAAAAAGATATCAAGACTTAATTATTGATTTTCCAAAAATTCAAGCAGTGCGAAAAAATTTGTTTTATGATTGGCTGAAAGAAAAAGGAAAATTAGGCGGCCAGAACAAGGTGCCTCGCCTCTTTAATCGCCGAGACTATCTTGAAGAATTATTAAAATTCCAATGAAAATAAATTTCAATAAACAAATCATGGTTTTTGCTCTGGCTATTTTGCCAGTGCCTTTTACTTCCCAAGCGCCGTTTGCCCAATGGTCTGATTCGCGCCAGCAAGATGGCTGCGAGGAGGCTGGAGCGATAATGGCGATGGCTTGGACTGAGGGCAAAAAAACGCTTAGCAAAGAAGAAGCAAAAAAGGCGATTATTGCAATTTCTGATTTTGAATTAAAAAATTATGGCGAATATCGCGATGTCTCTTTGGAAGATTTGCGCCAGTGGGTTTTTATCGACTATTTCAAATACGACGAAAAGAAAGTTCGAGTAGTAAAAAACATTACCTTAGCTGATCTCAAAAAAGAATTAGCCAAAGGAAATCTGGTTTTGGTGCCGGCTGATGGCCGAGCTTTGAAAAATCCATATTTCACCGCCCCTGGGCCAGAAAGACATGTTTTGTTAATCAAAGGTTACGACCAAAAGAAAAAACAATTTATCACCAATGATGCCGGGACTCGAAGAGGAGAAAATTATCGTTATTCAGAAAATGTTTTATTCAAAGCTATCCGCGCCTATCCAACCGGTTATCATTTGCCGATAAAAAAAATAGAAAAGAAAATGTTGGTAATAGAAAAATAGTTTGGCCAATAAAAAAACACTCTCAGATTCCGTTGAGAGTGTTTTTTGTATTTTTACTATTCAATGCAGCAATCAACCAATTTCTTGACCATTTCACCGAGCTTTCCGGCAAAGCCGGTCGCTTTTTTTTCGGTGTTGTTGATTGCTTCGTCATCGATTTTTTTGATTCCCTCAGTATCCACCAGATTCATATTCAAGCCCCAGAAAAGGGAATAGAGCTCATAAGATTTTTTGAACATCTCTGCCGCTTCGTCTTCTTTTCCTCTCCCTTGGGCTTTTGTTCCCACTTCCATTAGGCGGTATGAGGCGGCTAGCAAGTGTTTGGAAATGCACCAGACTTCTCCTTCGTAATCTTTGATGATTTTTTTGAGCAGCTCTTTGCGCATCGCGCGAACTTCGTTCAATAAGCGGTAGTATTTTTTATCGCCAGTTTTGGCGCCAGTGAAAAAGAAATGCTCTTCAATACTGACCAGGTTCATGATGGCGATGCTGAGATCTTGGTCGGAGGAAAGATCAAGTTTGTGGTCCTTTTTCATTTCATCCGCTTTTTCAATCAATTCGCTGATTTTTGCTAGTTTGTCTTTTTGCATAAGCTTAATTTACTAATAAATAAAACAACAAATCAAGAATGGCTAAATTAATTACCGGCATGGCAACTTTCTGGAAAGGGAATTGAGCGTGTCCGTCATTTTTTTTCTTGATATTATTATACCAAAATTCAGAAAAAATAAAAACCAAAGTTCCCAAAAAAATTCCCAAAGCTAGTTTGTCCAAACCAAACAAAGTTCGGCCAGCCTTACCAATCAGTCCTTGTGAAAATAAAGGAACAACAACTAATAAATAATACGCTAAAATAGTTAAAACGTTACGAATTTTCCAATGTTTTTGCCAAAGATTTTTTTTCTTGAACCAGTTAATATTCCACCAGGCAGTGGCGATCAGCATCGCGCCAATCCAAGAGCCGGAAATAGTGTCATCAATTCCCAAATATTCGCTCAACCCCAAGCCGGCGCCAATTGCGACCACACAAAGCGGACAAACAGCTTGAACGGTACTAGGGATTAACAAAGCTGGCAAAACCAGGACTAATTTTTTTGTTGGTAATTTCATGATTATTGTTGTTTGAACCAATTAATAATGTCTTGATCGCCGATTAGACAGTTCTTGCCATCAAAAAGAAAAGGTACGCCGATGGAGGTGCTTTTTAAGCCGCAAGATCTGGCCTTGTTGTTCATTAAGGCAGCATTTTGTTTGTTGCGATAGACTTCCAAATGACGATATTTTACCTTGCTTGGATTTTCTTTCAAATATTCTTCAACATTTTGACAGTGTGGACAAACGTCACCATAGAAGAGAATGGTTTTTGGTTGGTTGGCAATTAAAATAATCAAAACAACCAAAATTGTTAGCGACAAAAACAAAGGCCAAAGTTTTTTCAGCTTTTTCATAAAATATTTATTACTTTTTTATTATAACACAAGATATTTTAGAGTTCCAAACTGCGAGAGCTGATTTTTTCTCGGCAATTCTTGATGAAATCTTCTTGGGAGAAAGTTTTGTTTTCTCGATTACCATAGGCGCGGACTTGCAAATCCCCAGATTCAATTTCTTGATCGCCGATTACTAGCTGATAAGGAATTTTTTCGGCCGCACAAGTTCTAATTTTGTTGCCAATCGTGTTGCCGCTCTCATCAACTTCTACGCGCAAGCCGGCAGTTTTCATTTTTTTTGCCAGATCAAGACAGTTTTGAGTGTGTCTTTCGCTCACTGGTAATAATTTTACTTGCACCGGAGCGAGCCACAACGGCATGGCACCAGCAAATTGTTCAATAATAATTCCCATAAATCTTTCCATGGTGCCGAGCAGGGCGCGATGCAAAACAACGGGACGTTTTTCTTGTCCATCGCTATCAATGTAATGCAAGTCAAAGCGAATTGGTAATTGATAATCTAATTGGATGGTGGCTAACTGCCATTGGCGGCCGATAGCATCTTTTACTTTCACATCAATTTTTGGTCCATAAAAAGCACCATCGCCTTCGTTGATTTTGTATTCCAATTCAGCATCGGCCAAGGCTTTTTTTAGATTGGCTTCAGCTTCATCCCAAGCTTCGCGTTCACCCAAAAATTTTTCTGGACGAGTAGACAGGTGAATTTCATCAATCTGTAAGTTGAAAACTTTGTAGATGCGTTTTATTTTTTCGAGCAGGGCGGAGATTTCGGAAAGGATTTGTTCTGGACGGACAAAAATATGAGTATCATCTTGGGAGAGGCTGCGGACACGAGTCAAACCATGAAGGGTGCCAGATTTTTCGTTGCGGTGCAGAGTAGTGGTTTCGGCAATGCGCAAAGGCAATTCTTTGTAAGAACGAATATCGTTTTTGAAAATCAACATGTGAGCCGGGCAGTTCATCGGCTTGATGGCCATATCAACATTATCTTCGGCGTGATGAAGACAGAACATATCTTCTTGATAGTGGCCCCAGTGTCCGGAAGTTTTCCAAAGTTCATCATTAAATAATTGCGGGGTGCGGACTTCTTTGTAGCCTTCGCCGTAGGATTCTTCACGAACAAATTTGATTAATTCGTTCAAGATAATCATTCCTTTCGGCAAGAAAAATGGCATGCCGGGAGCATATTCATGATTCATAAAAATATCCAATTCTTTGCCGAGCTTGCGATGGTCGCGCTTTTTCGCTTCCGCCATCATGTGGTCATAAGCAGCTAATTCTTCTTTGCTTTCAAAAGCCAAACCATAAATGCGGGTGAGCATTTTGTTTTTTTCATTGCCACGCCAGTAAGCGCCAGCTAATTTTTGCAGGCGAAAACTTTTTTGGGCAATTTCTTTGGTGCTTTCCAGATGCGGTCCGCGGCATAAATCAGTGAAGGCGCCGACAGTATAAAAACTAACCATGTTTTCGCCGCTGGTTTTTAGGTCGGCGACTAATTCATATTTGTATGGTTCTAATTTTTGATCAATTTCTTTCAGGGCTTCATCAATATTTTTTTCTTCCCGTGTGAAAGTTAGGCCCTTGTTGATTAGGGCAATCATTCGCTTTTCAATTTTTGGCAAATCGGAATCGGAAATTTTGGTTTCACCGAAATCAACATCATAATAAAAGCCATTCTCAATCGCTGGCCCGATTGCTAATTTGGCTTCTGGATATTCTTCTTTGATCGCTGCTGCCATGATGTGGGCAAGCGAATGGCGCTTCATTTCTACGCCGTTATTTTTTTCATTTTTCATATTTTTTATTAAATTAATTATTCAAAAAAACCCGCCCTGGTCACAAAGATAAAAATTATCTTGTTGACCGGGACGGGATTTGAAAATCTCGCGGTTCCACCCAGTTTCTTTTGCTTAATTATTTGCAAGCAAAAACTCTTTTGGTTTTTTTGCGGCCTTGGGAGAAAAATTTCTCATCATCCGAGGATGATTGCGGTTTGGTGGACCGCACAATCAGCTACTCGACAAGTATAGCGGATAAAAGGGGAATTGTAAAGGAAATTCTATCTTATTTCGTAATAAGTTGCTTTTCCCTGGCCAACCTTTTTAATAATTCCATCAGCTATTAATTTTCTAAAATCCAAACTTCTAGTTGCTTTGGCACGTTCAGTTAAAGTGGAATAATCTTTATCTGTGATATAGCCTTTCTTTTTTATGTAAGAAATTATTTTTTGATGATGTTTTTTTAATTCTTTTTCTGGAGAAACTTTTTCTTTTTCTAATTCTTTAACGACTCGTAAAAGTTCATCAATTATGCCATCGGTGAAATATTCCAACCAAGAAGTAAAATCAATCTTATCTTTAATTTCGTAATAATTTCCCAAAACGCCAACTTCTTGAAAATAACGGCTAACGTTTTGATTATAATAATTTTCAAAACTGAAAAGATAAAAAGTGTTGAGCCCCATTTTGGCTAACAGTGCCTTGGTGGCTAATCTAGTTGTTCGCCCGTTGCCGTCAACAAAAGGATGAATAATCACAAACTGTTTATGGAATATTCCTGCCAAAATTAAAGGGTCTACTTTGTTTTTGTTTTTATCAAGATAAAAAAATAGTTCTTCTAATAATTTTCCAACATCCTGATGATCTGGTGGCAAATAAACAGTTTGCCGTGTTTTGGGATTGTTAACAAAAACTGGTTCTTGACGAATTTTTCCGCAACGATAGCTTTCAATTAGTCCAATAGTAATTGCTCGCTGAATTTTTAAGATAAATTTGGTATTAAAAATTTCTTGGCCAGATTTGATTTGAGTATCTAATTCAATTAATGCCTTGTTGTAATTCAAAACTTCTTTTTCGCTATCTCTGGCAAATTCTGGTTTATTTTTTAAAATTCTTTTCACATCTGTTAGGGGTAAGGGATTGCCCTCAATACTAGTTGAGGAGTATGCCGAGATTTCACGAGCCCGACGTTCCATGTCCAGCAAAATTACACGTGGAAAATTTCGATTATTAAGTTCACTAATAATCTCGCTAATTCTTTTAATATTAGCCAGTAATTTATTGGAAATTGTATACTTTGGATTAAACATATCTAGTCG
>CAZBVX010000017.1:0-14272 GCA_964495615.1 uncultured Gammaproteobacteria bacterium
TGATTTCGACATGACTGGCTATCTGAGAACCAAATATGACCAAGCACGCGGACACCTGCGCAAACTGGAACAAATGGCTTACGAAATAAAATTAAGAATCGGCGAATGATTATTGCAATTTTCTCTGATAGCCATGACGATTGGCAAAATTTGAAACAGTTTCTAGATTATTGCTATCAACAAAAAATAAAGACTATTCTCTTCTGTGGCGACTTGGCCAACAAAGAGACTCTCGAATATTTGACCGCCAACTTCAGCGGTCAAATTTTTATGGTCAGCGGCAATGCTGATTTTTTTGATGGCCGCGATATAAAAAAATATTCAAATATTATTTACGAAGAAAAAGTCTTGCGCGCAACAATGGGTGCTTTAAAAATTATTGCCGTCCATAAACCAAAAGAACTGGAAGAAATTTTAGCAACCACTAACGAATATTTTGATTTCGCTTTTTGTGGCCATACCCACCGACCAGATATGAAGAAAAAAAGACAAACAATTATTGCCAACCCTGGAACTTTAAACGGCCCAGTTTCCCAAGCCAGCTTTGCAGTCCTGGATACGGAAACAAAAAAATTAGAATTAAAAATTCTTTCTTTAATTTAAAAATTTTAATAAAATTAGCACAAAACAACTATCATTCTTGACAGAATATAACTATTGTGATATAATAATAACATAGTTTAAAAGAGTATTCATTAACAAAAAACATATAAAAAATGGAAAAAATTAGAGAAATTAGAGAAATTAGTGATTTAACAAAAACTTTCAATGATGCAGAATTTAATGTTTATCACAAAATTGAAGAAAAATTAGGAAAATATATTGAGATAAGTTATTTGTTTCTTTTATTATTTTTCGCGATTTCTACTGTTGTAACCGGAAATTTAAACTTCTTTCTTGTTTCAATTATCGGTGCCTTGCTGTTGATAATTTCAAATTACGTAACACTACTTATTAGATTTAGATACAGAATTCTAAAAGAAATGGTTGAAATGTTTTGGCCAAGCAAGTTGTACGAAAAAGAAAAAATCAAACGGGAGGCTAAATTCCAATTAACAACAAAAAAAGAAGTAATTAAAGAAATGAAAACGATTTGGGGAGAGTGGAAAGAAATAGCAGAAGAAGCAGAAAAAATTATCAACTCTGTAAAATTTTAAAAGACTTGTTTAAAAAAACAAAAAGACCAATTCATTTGAATTGGTCTTTTTTCTTTTTTTATTTTATTTATCCGTCAAAGCCAAATATTTTCCTGTGTAACTTTTTTTATTTTTCTTTAATTCTTCCGGTGTACCCACACCAACGATTTCACCACCCTGATTGCCGCCTTCTGGCCCCAAATCAATCACCCAATCGGCAGACTTAATAACATCCAAATTGTGTTCAATTACCAAAACGGTATTGCCAGCGTCTACTAATTGATTAACTACTAACAATAACCGATCAATATCGGCAAAATGCAAGCCAGTAGTTGGCTCATCGAGAATATACAAAGTTTTACCTGTTGAACGGCGCGATAATTCGGTTGCTAATTTTACTCTCTGAGCTTCACCACCAGAAAGAGTGGTTGCTGACTGACCGAGCTTCAAATAACCCAAGCCGACCTTTTCCAAAACAGAAAGTTTCTCATACAAAGGGGCGGTCGTTTTGAAATATGGCATAGATTCGGAAACAGTCATTTCCAAAAAATCATAAATACTTTTTCCTTTATACAAAACTTCTAAAACTTTTTTCTGATAACGTTTTCCTTGGCAATTATCGCAAGTCACATAAATGTCCGACATGAACTGCATTTCAACTTTTATCACACCATCACCTTCGCAATGTTCACAGCGTCCACCAACAACATTAAAAGAAAAATGACCGGCGTTCAAACCTTTTACTTTTGCTTCCGGCAATCCCGCAAATAAATCGCGGATATAGGTGAAGACACCTGTGTAGGTCGCCGGATTTGAACGCGGTGTGCGGCCAATCGGCGACTGATCAATATCAATCACTTTATCAATATTTTCCAAACCTTTTATTTCTTTGTGCTTCCCTGGCTCAACTTTGGCGCGATAAAATTTGCGGTTAAGCGCATTTGCCAAAATGTCAGTTACCAAAGAAGATTTTCCACTTCCAGAAACTCCTGTGATAGCAACTAATTTCCCCAGAGGAATGGTGACATTAATATTTTTTAAATTATGTTCTGAGGCACCAACAATTTCAATCTTTTTCCCATTGCCAGAACGATAACTGTTTTTTGGTGAAATTTTTTTTCGCCCCGAAAGATAATCTCCAGTTAATGAATTGTGACAATTTTTTATTTTTTCTGGCGTTCCTTCATAAATTATTTTTCCACCCAAAATCCCTGCTCCTGGACCAACATCAATCAAATGGTCAGCGGCCATCATCGTTGCTTCGTCATGTTCAACAACAATTACTGTATTTCCCAAATCTCTTAATTTTTTTAAAGTTTCAATTAATTTGTCGTTGTCCCGCTGATGCAAACCAATTGATGGCTCGTCCAAAACATAAATCACTTCGGTTAGACCGGAGCCGATTTGAGTAGCCAGGCGCATTCTTTGCGCTTCACCGCCAGACAAAGTACCAGAAGGACGACTGATTGAAAGATAGGAAAGACCCACTTTATTCAACAAGTCCAAGCGACTAATAATTTCTTTAATAATCGGTCGAGCAATCATTAGTGAGCCATTTTTTAATTTACTTTCAATTAATATTAATTTATCTTTCAATTCTGGAATTGCCAAGTCGCTCAAGTCGGCAATAGAAAAACCTTCTATTTTGACGGCTAATGATTCTTTCTTCAAACGCTGTCCTTGGCAAGTCGGACAAGGGGAAACCACGAGACATTTTTCAATTTCTTGTTTAATAAAGCTGGAGCGAGTATCTTGATAACGGTCCAAAAGAATTTTTTTTAAACCCAAAAAATTTTTATTTCCATCCAAGAGAAATTTTTTTTCTGCGGCGGTGAAAAACTTTACTGGTTTTAAAAAGTCCAAATCACTCTCTTTAATCTCTTTGGCAAATGGAGCAAAAAAAGAATTGGGATTATTGAGAGCATTAATTCCTAGTGGTCTAATTGCTCCTTCAGCTAAACTCAAATTTTCATTCAATACCAAGCTACTACTAACTTCCGGACACTGTCCCAAGCCGCCGCAAGCTGAACAGGCTCCCTGTCCAGAATTAAAAGAAAAATTACTAGATTCTAATTCCGCCAAACTAAAATGACCTTTTGAACAAACAAAAGCCGGAGCATTTTTCTCTTTGCTTGGATTTCTTTTTAAGCGTAGGCCGCATTCCGGACAATGCGGTGTACCAGCTTTGGCATAAAGTAAACGGAGAAAATCATAAATTTCCGAAACTGTGCCAACCGTGGAACGAGTGTTGGCTGAAACAGAGCGTTGGTCAATGGAAATTGCCGGCGATAAACCATCAATAAAATCCAAATCCGGCTTATCCATCAAACCAACAAATTGACGAGCATAAGAAGATAAAGATTCAACATAGCGGCGTTGCCCTTCGGCATAGATTGTATCAAAGGCCAAAGAAGATTTGCCGCTGCCAGACAAACCAGTGACCACCACCAGCTCCCCGCGAGGAATATCAATATTGATATTTTTTAAATTATTCACTCGCGCACCGCGAATGGAAATATTTTTTTGGCGATAATTTGGCATAAAAAACGCTTACAAAAATGGATAAAAAAGTTTAAGACTTATCTTAACAAAAAAATCCATTAAGTTCAATGGGCGTTTTTTTGGGTCAAAAACAACAGCCGAAACCTGCCAGCGATTAATAATTTTTAACAAGTCATTGATTACTGTTTTTTGATTAAAAAAGACTCCGCTTTCTACGTTGATATTAATAGAAAGAATATCAAAATTGGAAGAGCCAATCATCGCCTCTTGATTATCAATGACAAATATTTTTGCATGATTCATTTTGGGCAGAAAATAAAATTTCACCCCCAGGGCTGCCAAACGAGAAGCATAATTATAATTTACTCGATCAATAAAATAAAAATCCGTGAATTTAGGCAAAACGACTTCAACTTTTATGCCACGATTAACAGCATTGTCAAGCAGAACCATTAACCAGCGAGGCGGAACAAGATAAGGAGTGACAATAATAATATTTTCCTGGGCGGCTACTATTTTTTGGCGATAATAATCTTTTAAAGAATAGGCGTTCTTGTTAGACCAATCATCAATAACCCAAGATTTTATTTTTTTTATTAAAGCGTTGTTTTTATATTTTAAAATTTCTTGATTCTTCCCGCCACAAGTTTTGTAGCTTTGAGCAAAAATTTTCAAAAGCGGTTTAACAATTTTCCCTTGTAAACGTATTTGCAAGTCATCCCATTCAACTATTTTTTGATGAATATTGACACCGCCCAAAAAAGCCACTTTTTCATCAACGATCAATATTTTACGATGGGTTCTTCGAAGAAGCCGTGAAAAAAATAAAAACTCCGCGCCAGCCGCACGAAGTTCATTCACTGCTTCTTTTTTTAAACCCAGACTACCAAAAGCATCAGCAATAATTACCACCGTCACGCCATTCTGCAAACGTTCTTTGATCACCCCAAAAAAATCGTGAGTGACAGAGGTATCATCCGAGAGAATGTACATTTCTAAAAAAATTGAGTGCTGAGCTTGGCGGATTGCTTCAATCATTCCATCCCAGGCTTTTTTTGAAGTTGTATATAATTTATACTTCATTATTATTTATTTAGAGCTGCTTTAATTTTTGGTATAATTTTTTCTGTCGCTTTTTCACCAATTTTAATGAGAGCTTCTATTATTTTCGGATCAAGGTATTCTTTAAATTTTACTGAATTAATAAGTTGCGAAGTATCAGGAGCAATAACAATATCGGCAAACTTACAAGAATTAGCTGCTAAATTATGGACAACAATTCTACTGCTGCGCAAAGCCACTTTGGGCATGGTAAATTTTTTATTAATAAATTCATTAGCATGATAAAGATTTACCCCAATAACAACGTCGGCGCCTTTTTTTCTTAGAACATCACAAGGGACTGGATTGCTTAAACCGCCATCAACTAAATAATGATCACGATATTTTTTTGGTTTGAATACCAAAGGAACTGAACAGCTAGCGCGAACTGCTGAGGCTATCTTTCCTTTTTCGAAAACTATTTCTGAACCAGTGCTTAAATTTGTCGCAACAACTATCAAAGGAGTTAGGGTTTGGGAAATATCGCCAACGCCCAAATCTTTTTTTAGATATTTTTCAAATTTTTCACCATTAACAAAACCTCCACGCCAACTAAGATCAAAAATAATCGGCAACTTTTCACGTGGATTTTTGATAATTTCTTCTTTTAATTTTTCAATGTCGCGAAAAAGAGCGTAGTGAGCCGCTACCCAGGAACCAATACTGGCACCGCTTAACATATCAATCGGAATATTGTTTTTTTCCAGCACTTTAATCACACCCAGAAGCGCAAAACCTCGAAAACCACCACTACTCAAAGCCAAACCGACTGTCTTTCTTTTTTTCATAAATAAAAAATTATTGCCTAGATATTATAGCAGATTTTTAGATAAATTAGGAGAGAAACAAAAAAAAGAGCGCCAATGCGTTCTTTTTTATATGTAGTCCCTAGGGGAATCGAACCCCTGTTACCAGGATGAAAACCTGATGTCCTAACCACTAGACGAAGGGACCAATCTGTTTGAATGGATTTTTTTCTCAATCTATGTTAATACTGTGATAAGTATAAATAATAAAAATATCTTAGTCAAGCTATGTATATTCTAGCCATTGAAAGCAGTTGCGACGAAACTGCCGCAGCAATTTTGTCCGCAAAAAGCTCAGAAAAACTAAATATTCTTTCTAATATTATTTCTTCGCAAATAGATATTCATTCTCAATATGGTGGCGTTATTCCCGAGGTAGCAGCCAGAGAACATGTCTTAAATATCATCCCGGTGATCGCTGAGGCACTAAATAAAGCAAAAATTAAACCAAATCAATTAACCGCCATCGCAGTAACCAAGGGGCCGGGGTTGATTACTTCTTTAATTTCCGGGATGGAAACTGCTCGCACCTTGGCTTATGCTTGGAATAAACCACTGATCGGACTTAATCATATTGAGGGCCATATTTATGCTGCTTTTTTGGAACTCAAAAAAGATTTAAAATTTACAGCCGTTGTTTTGACTGTTTCTGGCGGACACACCTTAATTGCAGTAATGGAAACACATGGAAATTTAAAAATAATTGGCGAAACTCGTGATGACGCAGCTGGCGAAGCTTATGACAAAGGGGCAAAAATGCTTGGTCTTGGCTATCCAGGTGGTCCAGCGATTGCCAAACTAGCAGCTAGTTATCGTGCCAAATTTTCAGAAAAACCAAAAGAAACCCTAGATTTTCCTCGACCAATGATGAATTCCGGAGATTTTGATTTTTCTTTTTCTGGTCTAAAAACCTCCTTATTGTATAAATTAAAAGCTGACATCAAATGGAAAAACAAAATTGAACAATACTGCTATGAATATCAAGAAGCAATTTTGGATCTATTGGTAGAGAAAACCCTAAAAGCAGCAAAAAAATATCAAGCAAAAAGTATTATTGCTAGCGGCGGAGTTTCTGCTAATTCTCGACTTCGAGAAAAACTATTAGAAAGAACAAGCATTGTTCTGCCAAAAACCCAAGTACATTTTCCCGAAATGGCCTATACTACCGACAACGCAGCAATGATTGCTTCGGCTGCTTTTTTTCATTTAAGCCGAAAAGCAAGGACAAAGCCTTGGCAAAAAGAAAAAGTTGAGCTAAACTTATCTTTGTAAGCTGGTTCGATGGCGAAGTGGTCTAACGCTGCAGTTTGCAAAACTGCCATTCGTGGGTTCGACTCCCACTCGAACCTCAAAAAAACCGCCTGCTGATTGGCGGTTTTATAATTGGTGAAAAATCTGTGGATAACTTGTGCGGAAAAGCAATAATTATTTTAGATAAGTCTACATTTATGTGGACTTATCTTTAATTTAGTAAATTTTTAATATTCTTTTATTATTTAATATTAAATAAAATAACCATACATCTTGAAAAATTTAAAACAAATTTGAACATTTATTGACCATTAAAACAAATAATGCTAAAATATGTGTATAAGTTAGTTCTTTTTAATAAAATTTTTACTGGACTTTTCTTAAATTGTTCATTTTCTTGTTAGCTCTGATATAACAAGAGTCAGCCAATAAAAGAAATTTCTAAACTGATAATTGCTCAATAACTAAAAAATAGTTTTTAGGCAGCTATTCATTTTCCCTAAATTTCGGCTCAAAGACTGGTAAAAATTACTATGAACAAATCAGAATCATAGCTACTCAACAAAAATAGATATCTAAAAAAGATATCTCCACAAGACTTGAATATTTTCCCCCATTGAATATTGTATATTTATATATATAATAAAGGGAGATTAATCAAGTCTTTTTTTTATTAAAACTTATGCCATTATCAATCGGAATCGTCGGCTTGCCAAACGTTGGGAAATCCACCTTATTTAACATCCTCACCAAAAAAGGCGTGGATGCCTCCAACTACCCTTTTTGTACTATCGAGCCGAATGTCGGCGTTGTTCGGGTGCCAGATTTTAGAGTAGAAAAATTGGCAGAAATTTCGAAACCAGCAAAAACTATCTATACCACGATTGAGTTTGTGGATATTGCTGGATTAGTTGCCGGCGCCTCCAAAGGGGAAGGTTTGGGAAACAAATTTTTGGCTCACATTCGAGAATGTGATGCTATTTGTGAGGTGGTCAGAGATTTTAAAGACAGTAATGTTATTCACGTGGATGGCCGTGTTGATCCAGAAAGCGACAAAGAAACCATCAACTTGGAATTAATTTTGGCTGACTTAACAACTATAGAAAAAAGACTAGAAAAAAGTCGCCGGGAAGCAAAAAGTGGCAACAAAGAAATTATCTTCCAAAATGAAGTCAGTGAAAGAATTTTGAAACATCTAGAATCGGGAAAGGCAGTTAGAGATCTTGAATTTACGGAAGAAGAAATGGTTTTTGTCAAATCTTTATGTCTTTTAACAATCAAGCCCATGATTTATCTACTCAATATTGATGAAGGATATGGTGGCGAAAATATCTTGAAAGCAGAAAAAGAAGAGGTAATTGCTGTGAACGTAAAACTTGAAGAAGAAATTGCCTCCCTGCCAGAAGAAGAACAAGCAGAATATATCAAAGAATTGGGACTGGAACAAAGCGGTTTGGACAAACTAATCCGCAGCGCTTATGACATTCTCGGTCTAGATACCTTTTTTACTACTGGTCCAGATGAAACCAGAGCTTGGACTATCAAAAAAGGAACCAAAGCGCCACAAGCTGCCGGTACTATTCATACTGACTTTATCAAAGGTTTTGTCCGTGCGGAAGTGATTAGTTTTAATCAATTTGTAGCTGCTGGTGGAGATGTCAAAGCAAAAGAACTTGGTACTTTGCGAGTTGAAGGAAAAGAATATGTTGTCAAAGACGGCGATATCTGTAATTTCTTAATCAACAAATAAATTTCTAATAAAAAGACCCTGTTTTTGACAGAGTCTTTTTTTTATTTTTTATCCAACACCACCACTTCTCGAAATACTTTCTGTCCAGAACGGCCATATAGCACCGAATATACTTTAGTAAAATTTCCTAATCTGGGATTGATATGATTTTCACCATAAAAAACTGGCCAAATCATCACTACTCGCCCACCCGGCTTGAGAATCAAAGAAAACTGGGTGAGGGCTTGAGAATAAAGTTCTTCCAAGTTTTCAATGACTGTGGGAATGTTTTTCAGGCCCCTTTGCGGACCAAGATAAGGTTCGGTTACTACCACGTCTACAGTTTCGGCTTTAATTACTTTGGATAAATTAATCACATTACGATTAATTATTTTAATGTTAGCGCGTTCAAGCTCATAACGTTTGCGCATCCAATTCACATTTTCTCTGGTGTCGCTAACTGCTTTTGGCGACAAATCGGAACCAATAATATTTTGAAAACCCATTAACATTGCTTCGGTCACTACCGTTCCAGAGCCACAAAAAGGATCCAAAATAGTAGCCTCAGAACTACGCAAGCCAGCTAAATTTATCATTATTTGTGCTAATTTTGGCGGAAGCATTCCTGATTCATCATCACGAGCTGGGCGTCCATAATCTCTCTTGGATAAATCCTTAAAATCTTGAACTGCCAAAGTTTGTCCAATAAAAACTTTTCCATCTTTTTTGGCAATTACTAGCTCAACTCCTTTGCCAATTAACTTGTTTTGCGTCACCACCACACTGGAAAGCTGCACTTCACGGCTAGTTACTAAGCGGCAAGAAAGACCTTGCTCGCGAAAATATTTCTTTAATTCTAGCCCTAAAACTAGAGGCTTCTGAATCGCTTCACCATAAACTGAAATCCCAAAACAAAACTTGCCATCGCCATTAGCGCCCTTGGCCCTTGAAGCAATTTTTGCTAATGATAGCTGCAAATCGAGGGAATTGGGGTTTTTTAATTCTTCATGAAAAATGCCAATTTTAATAATTCCTCCTAATTTTTTGATTAAATTTTCTGGGATTATCTCATTTTCGGTTTCGAGCATCAAAATCTCTTTGGTAATTAATTTTTTTTCTTTAATTCCCAAAACAGTAGCAATTTCTGCAAAAGAAAGCTCCGGATTTGAACCGAGAACAAAAAAATATTGTTGTTTCTTTGAATCTGACATAAAAATACTATATAACATAAGTTCAGGTATTGCAATTTTTAAAAAATCATGATAAGGTATCCTTAATTAAAGATTAATATCTTTCCCATATCGCCATCATTGGCGATGATTCCAAATTTATTTATGGAATCAAAGGTATTCCGATTTGCCCCAAGGCCGCTCTGGAATACTGGGGTTTTTATTTTAAAAAATAAAAAAATAAAATAGAATTGTGTGTTGATAATTAATTAGTAAAAAATTTATCAGTGCCGTTCTATAATAATTATGTCAAAAATAAAAAAGTCTGAGCAGAATCATTACGAGATGCTCTTCATTATTCCGAACAAATTCACGGAAGAAGAAGCAAAAGTGCAAATCACCAAAGTAGAAGAATTAATTTCTTCTCAGGGGGGCACAATTACTTATCGTGAATATTGGGGTAAAAAACGTTTAGCTTACGAAATAAAACACAACCACTACGGTTATTATTCTCTTTGCGAATTCGATATTGATCGTTCCGCAATTCTCAAAATTGACAACGACCTTCGTTTATCCAATGATGTTTTGCGCCATCAGATTGTTGTTGCTGCCGTTCTCTCCAATGAAGAACGTGCTCGCCAAAAATCTTTGAGTGAAAAATTAGCGATCAAAAAAGAAGATGTTGAAAAAAAAGCGAAAACAACCGAAGAAGAAGCTAAAAAAACTCCAGCTGTCGAAGAAGTAAAAACTAATTCTTCCAATGAATTGGATGAAAAAATGGAGAATATCTTAACCGCTCAAGACTTGCTTTAATTAGAAAATTTAAGAGTCATGAATTCTTAAAAATTTCTTAAAAAAACATATGAATTTAAACAAAGCGATGATTATTGGAAACTTGACTCGCGAACCAGAAATGAGAAATACTCCTTCTGGCCAACAAGTCGCTTCATTCTCCGTGGCCACAAATTTTGTTTGGAATGATCAATCTGGCAAAAAGAATGAAAAAGTTGAATTTCACAATATTATTGCCTGGCGTCGCTTGGCAGAAATTTGTGGACAATATCTTCACAAGGGATCGAAAGTTTATATTGAAGGACGCTTGCAAACAACCGATTGGACTGGTCAAGATGGCGTCAAACGCTATCGCACAGAAATCGTTGCTGAAAACTTAATTATGTTGGATAGTAAAGGCGGTTTTGACGGAGGCGCTCCACGCGCATCTCAAGCTTCTTCCTTTGAAGAATCTGCAGATAATTCCGAAGAAGAAATCCGCGTTGAAAATATTCCATTCTAAAAAATAAAACTATGGCTATCAAAAAACAAAAAGATTGTTATTTTTGCGCAAATCAATTGGATGTTGACTACAAAGACACCCGCACTTTGCGCCGTTTCGTAAATTTCTACATGAAAATGCTTCCGGGAAGCCGCACTGGCGTTTGCGCTTGGCACCAAAGAAAGCTTTCTGTGGCCATCAAACGTGCTCGCATTATGGCCTTACTATCACACACTCACAAATAATTTTAATCCTGCCCTATTATGTTAGATTTCAATCAAATCAAAACCGGCAAAGTAATTAAAGTTAATAATTTGCCATACGTCATCGTCAAAACCGACCATCACAAAATGGGTCGCGGCGGTGCAGTTCTAAAAGTAAAATGCCGCAACTTGATTGATGGCAATACTTTAGAAAAAACTTTCCAAGGAGCGGAAAAAGCTGATGAAGCGGAAACAGAAGTAAAAAAAGCTAACTTCATGTACAAAGACAAGGAAGAAGCTTATTTTATGGACAACGAAAGTTTTGAACAATTTAGCCTTTCTTTGGAATCAATCGGCGAAAAAGAAGGTTTTTTGAAGGAAGGTACTGATGTTAGTGTTTTATATTTCAACGAAAAACCAGTATCTATTGAGCTGCCAATCAAAATGGAATTCAAAGTTGTTACTGCTCCACCGAGTGTTCGAGGAAATTCTGCCGGCAACGTTACCAAACAAGTTGAATTAGAAACCGGCGCCTTGATTAACGTTCCCTTGTTCATCAACGAAGGAGATATTATCCGCATCAATACAGATTCTGGAGAATATACTGAACGTGCTTAAATTTTCCTAGTCAAAAAAACCGGTCAAACCGGTTTTTTGATACCTGTGCTATAATTATTGATATGAATTTATATATTTTTGGCTTGGCAATTTTGTTCACTATTTTAGCTTTTTTGAATCTCCGAAAGGCTATTTTGCTGTGTTTGGTTTTTTTGCCCTCCTATCTCCTGCGTTTTGAAATTTTTGGCATTCCTTTCACTATTTTGGAACTGATGGTACTAATTATTTTTGGCGTCTGGGTAATCAAAAACTGGCGGAAGGTTATTAAACCAAAATCTTGGAAACTGCCGCACTTCTGGCTGGAAGCTCTCTTGGTAATAGTGGCCGCCAGTATCGGCGTCTGGGTTAATTTCGGTTCAGCCTCTTTGGGAATTTGGAAAGCTTACTTTCTGGAACCGATTCTTTTCTTTTTTATTATTGTTCAAACCTTCAAAGGGAAAAACGGTGTCAGAAAAATCATTGGCGCCCTGGGTGTTTCTGCTTTTTTAACTGCCCTCTTCGCTATTTATCAAAAATTTAGTGGCAACTTTATTGCCAATCCTTTTTGGGCAGCCGAAGAAACTCGTCGCGTGGTGTCTTGGTTTACTTATCCAAACGCCGTTGGCCTATTTCTCGCACCAATCACGATGTTGGCAATGGGAAGATTTTTTTCTTTCCCAGTCAAAAATAATTTTCGTGATTCTTTGAAAAAACTTTTTTATCTGATTTTAATTTTAATTTCTGTTACCGCAATTATTTTTGCTCAATCTGAAGGTGCTTTGATTGCCATCCTTGCAAGTAGCTGGTTATTCCTATTTTTCTCAGGTAAAAAACCGCGCTATCTCGCCATCACTTTGGCCGTGATTGGTTTGGTTGGTGTTTTTAGTTTTGCACCAATTAGAAATTACGCCACCGAAAAGACAACCTTGATGGACTTATCTGGACAAATTCGCCGTCAACAATGGACCGAAACCTGGCAGATGTTAAAAGACGGCAGGCTAATCACCGGTGCTGGCTTGAGCGGTTATCAAAAAGCAGTTGCTCCATTTCATCAAGATGGAATTTTTGTAAAAAATAATGACCCAGACTGGCTGCGCAAAGTTCTTTGGAACAAAGAATATCGCGACAGTGTTTGGCAGCCGGTAGAAATTTATTTCTATCCTCACAATATTGTTTTTAATTTTTGGAGCGAACTTGGATTTTTTGGTTTGTTAGTTTTTGTCTGGCTAATTGGTAAACAATTATTTTTATCATTCCGTACAACACTGAAAGACAAAGACCGCGAACGATTTTTGATTCTCGGCGCTGGCACAGCGATGACAGCAATTATTGTCCACGGGTTAGTTGATGTCCCTTATTTCAAAAACGATCTCTCCTTAATTTTCTGGACCATTATCGCTTTAACCGCAATCCTAATTAAACCAAAAGAAAAAGAATAAATATATGAATGATTTTCCCCTTCAAAAAGTTATTGCTTCTCGCAGTGGCTTATCTCGCCGTGATGCCGAAGCCTTAATTAAAGATGGCAAAGTAGAAGTTGACGGCATGATTGCCGAAGCTGGCTGTCGGGTCACCGAAGACGCTGAAATAAAAATTAGAGGACGACGTTTGGCTCAAGCTTCTGGTAATTTTACTTATCTTGCTCTCAATAAACCTGCTGGCTACACTTGCACTAGTGCCCAATTCAAAGACGAAAAAAATATTTTTTCACTTGTGCCATTCAAAGAAAAACTTTTTGCGATTGGCCGCCTAGATAAAGATAGTAGAGGTTTATTAATTCTCACCAATGACGGAGATTTCGCTCAACGATTAAGCCATCCCAGATACGAACACGAAAAAACTTATCGCGTTAATCTTTCCAGTCCCAGAGATGTGGAATGGAACCCGCGCGACATGGCGATGATTGAAAATGAATTACTAGCCGGAGTGACTGTGCCAGAAGAAGCCCGCCCAATGAAAGCAGTAAAAATTAAATATTTACAAAACGGCATATTTGTCATAACCTTAAACGAAGGTCGCAAAAGACAAATCCGCCGCATGTTTGATGCCCTTGGTTATGCCGTTAAAGATTTAATCAGAATTAATTTAGCTGGTATTGATCTTGGCTCACTCGCCGAAGGAAAGTGGCGACCACTAACCGAAGAAGAAGTTAAAAGATTGAAAAAATAAACGTCCGCAAGGACGATTGGAGAGATGGCTGAGTGGTCGAAAGCGCCGCACTCGAAATGCGGTATACCAGCAATGGTATCCAGGGTTCAAATCCCTGTCTCTCCGCTTTTACTTTATAAAAATATGTCACACGAAATTGAATCAGATTACAAAGAAGATTGGGACAATGAACGAACTGCTTGCGAAAACTGCACCAGCTATCAAACAGATGGCAACGCTGGTTTTTGCACGGAAGCCCAAGCGATGGTTCCATCAAATGCTCATTGCGATTTTTTCCAATCAATTGATTAGTTCGCTATGAGAAAAATATATTTAGCCAGACATGGGCAAGACGAA
>CAZBVX010000018.1:0-9245 GCA_964495615.1 uncultured Gammaproteobacteria bacterium
TTGAAGAGGCCCTTCCTTAGTACGAGAGGACCGGGAAGGACGAAGCTCTAGTGTATCTGCTGCACTCCCAAGTGCATCGCAGGGTAGCTACCTTCGGTTAAGATAAGCGCTGAAAGCATCTAAGTGCGAAGCTGTCTCTAAGATTAGGTTTCATAGGTTGGTCAAAGACGATGACCTTGATAGGCGTTAAGTGTAAGTGTAGCAATACATTCAGCTGAGACGTACTAATAAACCATATGATTTCCTCACGCTTTTGTTTTATACAAAGATCTCTTACTTTTTTTGTGGCTTTTGGCTATAATTATAGTAAGTAACAAAAAAACATCATCATTTTGGTGGTTGAAGCGAAGGGGCCACACCTGATTCCATCCCGAACTCAGCAGTTAAGCCCTTCAGCGCCGAAAATACTTGGGCCTGAGCCCTGGGAAGATAGGTCGCCGCCAGAATAATGGTGTTTTTTTGTAGACAAAAACCTTAAAATATTTTAAGGTTTTTTTGTTTTTTAAATAATGTTAAAATATAATTATAAAATTGAAGAATATGAAAATTTTTAAGGGTTGGTTTTTTTATCTGATCATTGCGGTAGTGATGGTCATTTTGGCTACTCTAACGAGCGGTTACTATTCTTTATCGGGCAACAAAAATCCGGAAAAATTTAATTTGTTAGAAAAAGTTCCAACCTATAATTTTAGTTTTAATTTTGATTTTTATAAAAAACTTTTTTCTAAAAATGAAAATTCTCAGAAAGAAGAAAAGCTTGCTGTTTCCAATTCAACCAGCGAAAAATTAATTGAAAACGCCAAGCAAGCAGCCGAAAAAATTGTCACAGAAGCTCCCGAAAAGTTAGCCAATAGTAGTGCTGAAAACAAATTATTTACATACATTAGCGAAAAAAAATCTTTCTTTGAAAAGAATGGTTTTTATTTTATCGAAGGAGAAAATCAAAAATGGAATTTTGGTTTTTGGGGTGCTGGCAAACAAATAAAATTGTTTTCGTTAAAGCAATAAATATAGTATAATAGTTAAACGGGGTTAGATTTTTTTGTCTTTCCCTTTAAGTTTTTTTTATCACGCCTCAGTTATAATTCTTGGAGGCGCTTAGTTTATTTATTTTTTTAATTTAATTTTATGCCAAAAGAGAAAAAGGTTATCGCGGCTGAACCGGTGAAAAACGAATCTGGTGCCAGCGACAAAAAATTTGCGGCTGCATTGTCCGCAATGGAACAAATCAAAACCAAATTTGGTGATGGAGCAATCATGAAATTTGGTGATGCAAGAAAAACTGATGTGGATGCAATTCCAACTGGTTGTTTATCTTTGGATGTTGCTTTCGGAATCGGTGGCGTGCCACGTGGTAGAGTAATTGAAATTTATGGACCGGAGTCATCTGGAAAAACCACTCTCGCTCAGCACATTATTGCGGAAACGCAGAAGCTTGGCGGAATCGCCGCCTTCGTTGATGCTGAGCATGCTCTTGATCCAGATTATGCCGCAAAAATTGGAGTAAACATCAAAGAATTATTAATTTCTCAACCAGATTCCGGCGAACAAGCTTTGGAGATCACCGAAACCTTGGTTCGCTCCAATGCTGTTGATGTGGTTGTTGTTGATAGTGTCGCTGCTTTGGTGCCACAAAAAGAAATTGAAGGTGATATGGGTGATGCTCACATGGGCTTGCAAGCTCGTTTGATGAGCCAAGCTTTAAGAAAATTAACTGGCTCAATTGCCAAAACCAACACTGTGGTTATTTTTATTAACCAAATCAGAAACAAGATTGGTGTTTTCTTTGGCAACCCAGAAACCACTACTGGCGGAAATGCTTTGAAATTCTACGCATCAGTTCGCGTGGAAATTCGTCGTGCTGCTCAAATCAAACAAGGTGAAAATATTATCGGCAACCGAGTAAAAATAAAAATTGTCAAAAACAAAGTTGCTGCCCCTTTCAAAACTTGTGAGTTTGATATCATGTACAACGAAGGCATTTCTCTTTCTGGAGATATGTTGGACTCTGGTGTTGAATATGGCGTGATTGAAAAAAGTGGCAATACTTACACTTTCCAAGATGTAAAACTTGGCACTGGCCGCGAAAATGCCAAGAAGTTTTTGAAGGATGATCCAAAATTAATGGAAAAAATCCGCAAAGCAGTTTGGGCAGTAATCAAAAACAAAGATAAAGACACCGAAGAAAAGAAACCAGCTGTTAAAAAATAAAGAAAAATAAAAAAAGACGAGTCATCTTGGCCCGTCTTTTTTCTTACTTCAAATATGATTCCATTAGCGGTTTGATGTGGTTTTCAAAAATGTTTTCAATAGTGTCATTTCCGTCCACCTCAACCAGAATTCCCTTTTTGCGATAACTCTCAACCAAGGGTTCTGTCTCCGCAAGGTAAGCCCGGTAGCGGTCCTCAAAGACTTCTGGGGTGTCATCGAATCGTCCGCTTATCTTTCCTCTTTCCAATACTCTTTCCAATAATAATTCTTTCCTAACATCCAGATAAATGAAGGCGCGAATTGGCGCTTCGCGATGTTTGCTTAATAACTGGTCCAAAGTTTCTTCTTGAACAATGCTGCGTGGATAGCCATCAAAAATTATTCCTTCGTGATCTTCCAAAATTGCTTTCTCTACAATTTTATTTATTAAATCATCTGGCACTAATTGGCCTTTTTCAACGCAATCTTTGGCTTGCAAACCAACCTCAGTTCCGGCGGCAATTTCTTGGCGAATTTGAGCACCGGTTGAAAAATGTCTCAAGCCAAAATGTTTTTGGATTAATTTTGCTTGGGTGCCTTTCCCGGAACCTGGCGCACCAATAATAATGAGATTGATCATAGTTTTATAGGACAAAAATAATAAGGGTTGAAGCCCTTACTAATTTTTTATTAGATTTGTGCACCCAGGGGGATTCGAACCCACGACCATCTCCTTAAGAGGGAGCTGCTCTACCAACTGAGCTATGGATGCAATTTAAAGACTCTTTGTGGCTGGGGAGGGGCTCGAACCCTCGACCTTAGCGTTATGAGTGCTACGCTCTAACCAACTGAGCTACCCAGCCATTTTTTGTGTTTGTTCCTCTTTATTTATAAACGACATTTTATCCAATGTCAACCTAAAAAACTAGTGCGCCCGGCAGGAATCGAACCCACACCACTTGGTCCGAAGCCAAGCACTCTATCCGTTGAGCTACGGGCGCTATCAACCGAAACTAGCCCTTTTCAAGGCTAATTTCGGTTTCCCTTTGTTTTATTTTAAGCTTCTCTTTTGCCCTTCAAAACTTGTTTCAAGTGATAACCAGTTTTGAATTTGGCAACGCGTACTTCTGGAATAGTAATTCTCTCAGAAGGTTTTTGTGGATTTACTCCACCGCGAGAATAACGGATGCGAGACAAAAAAGTGCCGAAACCGGCGATGGTTAGTTCGCGACCATTTTTTAGTTCGTCAATCACAGTATCAACGAAGACTTCAATGGTCTCTTCGGCTTGCTTTTTTGAAAGCCCATTCACTTTGTGATGAAGCTTTTCGATAAGTTGCGCTTTGTTCATATTTTTGATTTAGATTGTCTAGCGAGCGTATTCCACGACTCTAGATTCTCTAATAACATTCACTTTTATCTCTCCTGGATATTTTAACTCATTTTCAACCTTCTTTGCAATATCCCTAGCCAAATTATGAGCTTCGAGGTCGTTAATTTTTTCTGGATTAACAAAGATGCGAACTTCTCTTCCGGCTTGAATAGCATAAGCTTTGTCGATACCGTCAAAGGAAGTAGCAATCTTTTCCAACTCTTCCAAACGTTGAACATAGTTTTCAAAACTGCCGCTTCTAGCGCCTGGTCGAGCAGAGGAAATAGCGTCGGCCACCTTCACAATCACCGAAACCAGGGAAGCTGGATGGTCATCGTGGTGAGTAGCGATTGGATCAATCACTTCTTGCTGCAAGTTGAATTTCTTGGCCAAATCGCGGCCGATTTCGGTGTGATTGCCTTGCACTTCGTGGTCCACTGCTTTTCCAAGGTCATGAAGCAAGCCACCTTTTTTGGCAATAGTGACATCGGCGCCAAGTTCTTCGGCGAGCATTGCTGAAAGATGAGCAACTTCAACGCTGTGGCGCAAACAATTTTGGCCATAACTGGTGCGGTATTTTAGGCGTCCAAGAATTTGCACCAATTTCGGATCAAAGCCGGCGACACCAACTTCATACATCGCTTCTTCACCTGCTTTTTTGATATCGACGGAAATTTCTTTTTTGGCGGACTCCACAGCGTCTTCAATTTTGGTTGGGTGAATACGTCCGTCTTTGATTAAGTAATCCAAAGTTTTTTTGGCGATATGGCGGCGGATTAAGGAGAAGCCGGAAACAGTAATGGCATTTGGGGCGTCATCAACAATGATTTCCACGCCAACTGCTTGTTCGATAGCCTTGATGTTTCTTCCTTCGCGACCAATAATTCGTCCTTTCATTTCGTCATTTGGCAAATCAACGGTGGTGGTGGTTAATTCAACAGTATAATCAGAAACCATGCGTTGCATGGCAAGAGCCATAATGTTTTTTGCTTTTTCATTGAAAACATCATCACCTTCGCGCTCCATTTTGTTAATGTGGGCGGTTAAGTCTTCGGCGGCAGTTTCTTCAATTTTTTTGAACAAGATATCCTTGGCTTCAGCTTGACTCAATTTTGCTACTTCTTCTAATTTGGTCAGTTGTTCTTCTTTGATGGTTTTTATTTTCTCTTTAATTTCTTGAACTTCGTTTACTTTATCGTAGAGTTGTTGCTGTTTTTCTTGTAATTCCAATAATTTTTGAGAAAAAGCGCTTTCTCTTTGCTCAAGTCTTATTTGTTGGTTGGAAATTTCTTTGCGGCGATTTCCTTCTTCTGTTTTGGCTTCATTAATAATGGAAAGAGCTTTGTCTTGGGCTTTTAGCAAAATTTCTTTTTCTTTACTTTTGGCCTCATTGATAATTTTGTCTGCAATTTCTTTGGAATGTCCAACTTTCTTGCTAGTCAGGAAACGATAAGCAAAATAGCCAACAAAAAAACCGCCGACAAGACAGAGCGCTGGAATGAGATAATTCATAATATTTGCGTCTGTATTTCGAACGGAGGATGGTTTTCGCGAAATAAAATAGTGATTTTTGATTAAAAACTAGGGCTCGAAACGAGCTTTTAAAATTTTTTCAATTTTTTTATATTTTTAATCATGGGAGTGCTTTTGGTGAAACGAGAAAGACAGGAATTTAATTTTATTTCAAGCGAGAGACAACCTTCCGGAAACCGCTTTGCGATTTCGAAAACAGTAAATTATTTATAAACCCCCAATAAGGGGAATTACTCAAAGCTTAGCAGATATATGTGTTCTTGTAAAGTCCAATAATTGGCTGTAATTTCAAAAAAAATGGGTTGACGAATATCGAAAAATAAAGTAGTATTAAAGCACGCTTAACTGCGAATTACTCAAATTAATTATTTTTTTATGAATATTACCGAATTGGCCAGAACCCTGAGAATCAGCCCGCAAGAGTTAAAAGACCTTTTACCTCAAATGGGTTTTAATATTGGTCAGCGGGCAATTAAGGTTGACAATAACACCGCCAAGAAAATTATTAAAAATTGGTCAATTTTAAAACATCAATTAGACCTCAAAAAAGCCGCTTTGACTCAGAAAATGAAAGAGGAGGACGCAAAACGGGAAAAGAAGGTTGTTTATATTCCTCATGCTCTTTCAGTTCGTGATTTTGCCGAAATCTCCGAAGTGCCAGTCAACAAAATTTTGGCCGAACTGATGAAAAATGGGGTTTTTGCTTCCATTAATGAAAAAATTGATTTTGACACTGCGATGATTATTGGCGGTGATTTGTTTTTGGATGTTCAACCAAAAGTTGGCGATGACGAGACGGAGGACGAAAAAAATAAATTAGTCGATATTTTAGAAAAAGAAGACACCGAAAATTTAATGGATCGGCCACCAGTTATTGTGGTGATGGGGCACGTTGATCATGGAAAAACAAAATTATTAGATTCGATTCGTCAATCAAATGTTGTTGCTGGTGAAGCAGGTGGAATTACTCAGCACATTGGTGCTTATCAAGTCGTTAGAAAAGAAAAAGTTTTAACTTTTATCGATACTCCAGGGCACGAAGCTTTCACAGCGATGAGAAGCCGGGGTGCCAAGGTTGCCGATGTTGCAATTTTGGTGGTGGCAGCTGATGATGGCGTAAAACTACAAACTATCGAGGCTTTTCGCATTATTGAGGCGGCCAAAATTCCTTATATTGTCGCAATCAACAAAATTGACAAACCAGAAGCTGATTTGGATCGCACCAAACAAGAATTAGCGACTCAACTAAACATCACTCCTGAAGATTGGGGTGGAAAAACAATCTGTGTTCCAGTTTCCGCCAAAGAAGGAACTGGTATTGAAAATCTTTTGGATATGCTAGTTTTGGTTTCAGAAGCTGAACTGGGAGATTCCCTGAAAGCTAATCCAAAATCTAGTGCTGCCGGCACAGTCGTTGAATCAAATGTCGACAAAGCAGCTGGTCCAGTTGCCACAATCTTAATCCAAAATGGCACTTTATCTATCGGCGACCAACTTTGTTTTAATGGAATTATCTACGGCAAAGTAAAAGCCCTAAAAAATTATCGAGGTGAAAGTATTATTTCTGCTGGTCCAAGTACTCCAGTAAAAATTTTGGGACTAAAACTTTCTCCGGCAGTTGGTGATATTTTGGAGGCAGGCGAAGGTGTTAAAGTAAAGATGAGAAATATGCGCCCAAGCACCGAGCATCAGGTGATAAATGAAAATTCAAATGATGAAAATATTCCAAAAGTTAATTTGCTCATTAAGGCTGATTTTTTGGGATCCGCTGAAGCAATTGAAGAATCATTATTAAAAATAAACACTGAAAAAGTAAAAGCAAAAATTATCTCCAAAGGTCTGGGTAATATTACCGAAGGTGATGTAAAACGCGCCGAAGATTCCGATGCTATTTTGATTGGTTTTAATATTCGTCTCACACCAGCAATTGAAAATTTGATTCGCGAACAAAACGTGAGAGTAAAAACTTTTACCGTAATTTATGATTTGATCAAATTTGTGACCGGCGAAATGCAATCGTTAGTGAAGCCAGAAATTAATCGTATTGATGAAGGAAGAATCAAGATTTTAGCAATTTTCCGCACTGAACCACGGGCCCAAATTGTCGGCGGAAAAGTTTTGGATGGCCGCGCCTTGGTTGATACTCTCGTCGAAGTGATGCGTGGTGACGAAATGGTTGCTCTCGGAAAATTAACTCAACTGCAGTCTGGAAAGCAGAATGTCAAAGAAGTAGAAAAAGATTTGGAATGCGGTTTGCGTTTTGAAGGAAATCCAATTATCGAAGAAGGCGATATTATCAAAATGTATCGTGAAGAAAAAGTTATTGATAAATTGCTCTAATTATTTATGTCCAAATTACGTTTTGATGAACTATTATCAAAAGAATTGGCCGCGATTATTTCGCGTGATTTGGAATTTCCAGAAGCTTTGGTAACGGTTTTATCTGTTAATTGTTCTTCTGATCAACGCTACGCTTCAGTAAAAATCTCTATCTTGCCAGAAAATTTTGCCGGTAGTGCCTTGGCAGCTTTACGAAAAAATTCTGGCAATTTCGCCAAGAAATTACAAGCCAGAACCAAGATGCGCGAAGTGCCAAAACTAACCTGGGTTTTTGATCCGACCGAAAAGGAAGCTTCAAAAATCGAGGATCTACTTCAAAAAATTAGCGAAGGAAGAGAGGATGAAATTGTTGTTGATGATTATGAATTTTGAAGAAAAATACAAAATTGCCTTTAATAAAATTAAAACTGCCAAGCACATTTTGGTGATTGGTCATATTAACCCCGATGGCGACGCTATTTCCTCAGTTAATATCATGGTTTTAATTGCTCAAAGCCTCAACATTGCTGTTGATGCTTTTTGTATTGATAAAAAAGAAGGGCCTTTTAATTTTCTCGCTTCTACTAATAAAATTTCTTCATCCTTTTCTGGACAGTTGTCAAATTATGATGTGGTAGTCGTTGTTGATTGCGGTGCTTTGGGGAGAACTGGGATTAAAGAACAAATTGAAGAAGAATTAAAAAAATCATCAGAGGCTCGTCCGTTTTTTATTGAGTTTGATCACCATCCGCAAGTTTATGCTTGGGCGGATTTGGAAATCAGACAGCCGGAAGCCTCGGCGGCTTGCGAAGTGCTTTATCATTTTTGCCAAAATCAAAAAATAGAATTTACTCGCGACTTGGCTGATAATATTTTAACCGGCATTTTAACCGACACCGGTAATTTTCTTTATCCCAGCACCAGTTCGGAAACGATTAATATTGCTTCCAAAATGTTAACCTATGGCGCGCGCTTTACCAAAATTTCCGCGGTCTTAAAAAATAATCAAGATTTGTTGACCATCAAACTTTGGGGTTTGGCCTTGGAAAATTTGCGCTTCAATCCCAAATATAGTTTTGCTTTTTCAGTTTTGAGCCAAGACGATTTGAAATCGGCAATGTTGGCGGCCGGCTATCAAGATTTTTTGTCAGGTGATGATTTATCGCATACTTTACACAGTGATTTATTCGGTGAGATTGCCGGATTTATTAGTAATATTTCGGGTGCTAAAGCGATTATGCTCTTGCGTCAAGATGCGCCAGGAAAGTTAAAAGGCAGTTTACGCACTGCTAATTCTGAAGTAAATGTTTCTGTTTTAGCTCAAAAATTGGGAGGTGGTGGACACGCCAAAGCTTCCGGTTTTGAATTGAATGGTGATTTGGAAAAAACCGAAGATGGGTGGAGAGTTGTTTAAAAAAAGCGGTCTCATCGACCGTCTTTTTTTATTTTTTCTTTTGTTCCTTTTTTCGCCATTCATTAATCAGTTTGTGATTGCCTTCAACAAGAACTTTTGGTACCGAATAGCTTTTTTTGCCGACCTGAAAAACTTCTGGGCGGGTGTATTGCGGATATTCCAAAATTCCTTCTTCGCTGTGGGATTCTTCTACGGCGCTATATTCGTTTCCGAGAACTCCCGGTAATAATCTAGTGACTGAATCAATCATCACAGCCGCCCCTAATTCGCCGCCAGTGAGAACATAGTCGCCAATCGAAATCTCTTCGTCAATAAATTCTTTTATTCTCGCGTCCACGCCTTCGTAGCGTCCGCAAATAATAATAACTTCATCCAGTTTGGCGTATTCTTTGGCTTTTTTCTGAGTCCAGGTATTTCC
>CAZBVX010000018.1:9345-14222 GCA_964495615.1 uncultured Gammaproteobacteria bacterium
GTAATAATTTTGAATTTTTTCATATATCTCTATCATAACAAAAAACCCGGCTTTTGGCTCGGGTCTTTTGTTCTTGAGATTTTGGGTTAGATGTTTAAGTCATCAATCGCAGAGGTATCAATGTCTGGGATTTGATTTGCTGAAGCATCATTGTTTGAAGCATTGTATTCACGTTCTACTTTTACATGCTTTCCGCCTTCTGGATCATAGATCTTCAAGTTAACGCGGGAATTGTTTTTTGCACCAACAATTTTCAAAAGGGTGCGAATGGCTTGAGCAGTTTGACCGCGGCGGCCGATGACATAGCCCATATCGGCTGGATCGATTTTTAAGGTCAAGAGTACGCCCATTTCATCAACGGTGCGATCGACGACGACTGCATCAGGAACACTGACGATGGACTTTACGATCATTTCCAAAAACTGTTTGTCTTTTTCCATAGTGGTTTTTGTCGGTTCTGTGAATTGGAATTTCTGCCAATTTTTTAGAACTTATATTTTTAATAAATACAGCCAAATGGCTTATTTTTATTATAGCAGAAAAACTATTTTTGTCAATTATTGCCTAATAATAGTAAAATTATTCTTTTACTTCTTCAGCTTCTGGGGTAACTTCTGCCGGAGCTTCTGCTGGAGTTTCAACAACAACTTCTTCTTCAACTGGTTTGGCTTCAGCAGCTTTCTTTTTGTCAGCCTTGGCAGCCACTTGAGACTTTCTTTTTTCACTAGTTTCACCTTTTTTTGAAGCACTAACCTTGGAACCTTCAATAATTTCTTTGGAGATTAATAGGTTGTTAACAGAAGGAGTCATTTGAGCCCCGCGATCTAGCCAATATTGGATACGATCTTTTTTTGCCTGCAATTGCTTGGCATATTGGTTGTAAGAACCCAAGATTTCCAAAACATCACCATATGGATCACGTCCCTTTTCGGCGATAATTAAACGAAATACTTTTTTGTTGGTTTTTCCTACTTTTGCAAGTTTGATGGTTAACATAATTTTCTGATAATTTTAGTGAATTTACTAAAAAATATTAGCTTATTCGTAAGTAAAAGTCAAGAATTAGACGCGAGGTCTAAAAGGTGGGCGAGGAGCACCTGCTCCACCGTCTCTTCGTGGTCCACGGTCACGTGGGGCGAATCCGCCGCCACCCATGCCAGTTGATTTGCCTTTCTCATCTTTCCATAAAGGCAAATTATCATCCAAATTTTTCATGGTCAAATTAATTCTTCCCTGGTCGTCAACTTCTTTAATTTTTACGGTAACGATATCGCCAATATTAAGAAGGTTTTCTGGTTTGTCAACGCGATAAGGAGCAAGTTCACTGACATGAGCCATACCGTCTTGATTGGCGTTCAATTGAATAAAAGCACCGAAATCTAACATGCGTACCACTTTTCCTTTGATGATTTCTCCGGCAGTAAATTCGTGAACAATTTCTTTGACTTGGCGAACAGCCTCTTCAACCATCGCAGAGTCAGTACCACAAATCATTACCAAACCATCGTCATCAATATCAATACTAACATTGCCGTCAGTTTCATCAATAATTTTGTTAATTGTTTTTCCTCCAGGACCAATAATCATGCCGATTTTTGCTGGATCAACATTAAAGCTGATAATACGAGGGGCATATTTTGATAATTCAGCGCGAGGAGTAGCAATTGCCGCCTTGGAAACTTCTAAAATTTGATTCAAAGCTTCGCGGCCTTGAGTTAAAGTTTTTCTAATAATTTCAGAAGTTAAACCGTCGGTCTTGGTATCTAATTGAATTGCAGTTAAGCCAGTATCAGTTCCTGTGATTTTGAAATCCATACCACCATCACCATCTTCCAAATCTTGAATGTCAGTAAGAACTTCCCATCTGCTCATGTCTTTGTTGGAGGCAAGTCCCATCGCAATACCAACAACCGGTTTTTTGATTGGGACACCAGCATCCATTAAAGCGAGAGATGAAGCACAAGTGGAAGCCATTGAAGATGAACCATTAGAACCGAGAGTTTCACTAACAACGCGGATAGTGTAAGGGAAATCTACTTTTTCTGGCAGAACTGGAATAATAGCTTTTTCTGCCAAAGCGCCATG
Organism: uncultured Gammaproteobacteria bacterium; assembly: GCA_964495615.1. Lineage (GTDB taxonomy): Bacteria > Patescibacteriota > Patescibacteriia > Patescibacteriales > UBA12465 > CAINDR01. The sequence continues at coordinate 11,431 of CAZBVX010000018.1, forward strand.
TCCAACTTCTCGGCGACCAGTGCCACGAAGAGGGGAAACTTCACCAACGGAATATGGCGGGAAGTTGTAGTGATGCATATAGCGTTTTTTGCTTTGGCCATCCAAACCTTCCAAAGATTGTTCCAAACCAGGGGCGCCAAGAGTAACAATAGACATTACTTGAGTTTCGCCACGAGAGAATAAACCTGTACCGTGATCGCGTGGCAAAAGTTGAACTTCAGCGGATAGTCTGCGGATTTCATTCAAGGCGCGGCCATCAACACGACGTTTTTCGTTCAAAATAGAATTAGTAACTTCTTCATCAACCATTGTTTCTACTAATTTTTTAATAACAAAAGCTCGTTGGTCTTTTTCGTAACCTTTTTCAAAAAGATATTCATCCAATTGATTTTTGATTGCGACCATTGCCCCTTTTCTTTCGGCCTTAGTGTAATATTCTTTATTAAATAAAATTTTATTAATGTTTTCTTTTAACCAAGCTGCACCAACTTCTAGTAATTCTTTTTTGGCATTTTCTTTGTCCAAGTCAGATTCGCTTTTAAAAACTTTCTTTTCTGCTTTTATTTTTGCAGGTAAAGCAGCTTTCATTTTTTTGATTAATTCAATTGCTGGTTGCATTGCTTTTTGTCCGCCAGTGATTGCTTCGTAAATCAAGTCTTCTTGAATTTCTTTGCAGCCGGCTTCAATCATAATTGACTTGAATTCTGTACCAGCAACGATTAAATCTAAAGTGCTTTTTTCTTGTTGTTCAACGGTTGGGTTATAAATCAATTTTCCATCAACCAAACCAACGCGCACACCGCCAAGAGGGCCTTTCCAGTCAACGCCGGAAATAGACAAAGCAGCTGAAGCAGCAACGAGAGCAGTGATGTCATAGTCATTTTCTTGGTCATAAGACATGACAGAGGTGATTACTTGAATATCGCGGCGATCTTCTTGATTGAAAAGTGGACGGATTGAACGATCAATCATCCTACCAGTAAGAATGGCATCATCAGTTGGTCGCCCTTCGCGTTTTAACCAGCGAGAACCTTTGATAATTCCAGCAGCATAAAGCTTTTCTTCAAATTCAACCATTAATGGAAAGAATTCAACACCATCTCTTTCGGTTTTTGATTGAACAACGTTGGCCATTACGACGGTTTCGCCATATTGCACCAAAACAGAAGCATCGGCCTGCAAGGCGAGCTTGCCTGTTTTGATCGTGAGAGTACGGCCAAGCCACTCTCCGGAGAAAATTTTTTCTTCCATGTTTTTTCTAGCTTGGCCATTAAATTAAAGAACTGTAATGATTTACAGTGCTAACTATCTAATGGTCAAGCGTTAATTATATTTTATCTTTTTTTAGTTCTAGTATTTTTTGAATTTTTTGAATAAGGATTGCGCAACAAATATTTTGGATCGCTTCCTAAATCAGTGAAATCATCAACTTGTTCAATGAGGCGTGAGGAAGTGGTTTTTCGAAAAGCCATTACTTCAACCAAGCAACCCTTGTTGTCCTGCAAATAAGAAACCAAAGGTAAATAGTCGCCATCACCAGAAACAATAACAATCACATCCATTTTTTCAGAAATTTTGATGGCATCAATAGCTAGTCCGACATCCCAGTCAGCTTTTTTTGAACCATCTGGAAAAATTTGCAAATCTTTAATACGGACTTCAAATCCTTGTTGGACTAAAGCTTCAAAGAAAGGAGTTTCTTCTTCGGTTTCAGTCTTTATAGCATAAGCAGTGGCCCGGATAAGTTTCCGACCAGCCACTGCTGTGCTTAATATTTCTTTGAAGTTTGTTTTTTTCCCGTACAAATTTTTCGCCGAATGATAAATATTGGAGACATCTACTAAAATACCGACTCTTTGTTCAGGATGTTTGATCATAAATTTAGGCTTCTAAAGGAATTTCTTCAGTTTCATCGGCAACAATGTATTTTCTCTCCTTTGCTTTTGCTTCTTCTTCTTCAGCAATTAATTTGTTGGCGATTTTTAATTTTAATTTGATAGCTAACTCTTGGAAAGCAGCAGAATTTTCTTTTTGTAAGTATTTCAATAATTTTCTTCTTTCGCCAACTTTTTTCAATAAACCGCGACGAGAAGAGAAGTCGTGTTTGTGGATTTTTAAGTGGTCAGTTAGCTGTTTGATTTCTTCGGTCAAAATTGCAATTTGAACTTGAGGAGAACCGGTATCGGTCTCATGGGTGCGAAATTTTTTGATTAATTTCTCTTTGTCTTTTTTGGTCATCATAGATTTCTTCGCCTAAACCAAGAAATAATTCTTAAGACGAGAGTTATTTCTGAGAAAAGGTGCTTTGTTTTTTATTATTTTGCTAATGAATTAACTTTTTTCATTAAACGGGATTTTTTTCGGGCAGCAGTGCCTTTTTTGATTACGCCATTTTTTGCTGCTTTATCAATTGCTTGAAAAGTTTTTGGCAAAGCTTCTTTGACGCTAGTATCCTTGGCAGAGATTGCTTTCAGGTTGGTTTTCACCAGTTTTTTTACAGTTTCTTTTTGTTTTTTGTTGGCTACGTTGCGTTTGATACTTTTGCGCAACTCTTTTTCAGCCGATTTCTTGTTTGGCATAGAATATTTTGCTTTTATTAGTCAAAAAATAATTAGTTTTTTGCAATTCTTTATAAGTAATAAGATGATAGCATAAATGTTCAGAAAAAACAAGGGGCATTAATCATCTTTTTTTATAAAAACAAAATCCGCTTTAGGCGGATTTTTCTTGTCGGGGTGCTGGGAATTGAACCCAGTCAACATGCTCCCAAAGCATGCGTACTACCGGTATAC
>CAZBVX010000019.1:0-4614 GCA_964495615.1 uncultured Gammaproteobacteria bacterium
ATACCTTGATTATTCATAAATTAAAAAGGAAAGACTAAAGTTTTTATTAATTTTTTAAATAAAATTTAGATTGACTATGAAATTTTGTAGATTATAGTCTCAATTATTTTCTAATCTTAGCTACACTAGTTCGAACTTCGTCCACGACCCCGAGCAAATAATCGAAAACGAGCAGAAATGTTCGTTTTTTATTATAAAATGAGGAAATGACGCTATTCCAGCTTTTATGGAATAATTATAATTATCTATATTCTTATTCCAGTCAGTATATATTATATTTTTATTATTCCAGAAAAAGCTTGTAAACTGGAATAAGGTATGATATAATTCTAATACCTAGAATTAATTAATATATTTTTCTAAAATATAATAAAAATATGGCCAAAAAACCTTTTAATCCGCCATTTTTGCCTCCTAAATTAGATTATTCTCCGGTTTTTGGAAAAATTATCAAAACCAGAGAAATAATTGCTCGTTATGATGAGGCAGTGAAGAGATTACTTAATCCTGAAATTATTCAGCGCTCTTTTGCTACCAAAGAAGCCCTTTTAAGTTCTAGAATCGAAGGCACACAAGCAACATTGGATGAAGTTTTATTGTATGATGCCAAAGATCTAAAATCGGAAGAAAATGAAAAAGAAAAGGATTATCAAGAAATTTTTAATTATCGATTGGCTATCAAACGAGGCAAAGAGCTTTTAGAAAAAAGACCAATTTCAGAAAACTTAATTAAAGAATTTCATAAAATACTTTTAAATTCTTCCAGGGGGAAAAATAAGAATCCGGGAGAATTTAGGGAAAACCAAGTTTTTATTGGTCCTTATGGCGCCACTATCGAGCAGGCGACCTTTATTCCAGCTGAACCTCAAAATATAATTCCTTTATTTTCTAATTTAGAAAAATACTTAAACGCCAAAGAGGAATTAGATCCCTTAATACAAATTGCTATTGCTCATTATCAATTTGAATCCATTCATCCTTTTATGGACGGCAATGGTCGTGTTGGGCGCTTACTTGTGCCCTTATTTTTATATGAAAATAAAGTAACTTCTCATCCCAATATTTATATTAGCGAGTTTCTAGAAGAGCATCGCGATGTTTATTATGAATTGTTAAGAAATGTTAGCGAAAAAGAAGATTGGATTCCTTGGATAAATTTTTTCCTTGATGCTGTTTATGAACAAACGAGCAAGACTTTCGAACGAGTTGAAAAGATTGAAAAATTATACCGTTCTTTAAAAGAAAGCATGACCAAAGTCGGCTCTATTTATGCCCATTCATTGCTGGATGCTATTTTTGTTAAGCCAACTTTTATGGTTAAGACCATTAAGGAAGTATCCGGTATCTCTAATACTCAAACATTATACTCATTAATTCAAAAATTTGTCGATTTAAAAATAATTAAAGATATAACACCAGGAAGTGCTAGAAGTAAAATATATGCTTTTTCCGCGTTAAGAAATATAATTAGATAATTATTTTAAATAAAATAAAACATTTTTTCTTTTCTTTGCGTATAACTAATTACCCTTGGCTTATCGAGGGTTAAGAGCTAAATTAATGCTGCAAAACCCCGAAGATTATTCTTCCAAAACCGACAACGAATTAGTCTCTTTGACCTTGGGCAACCAAGTTTTTTTTGCGATTTTGATGAATCGTTATAGTGAAAAATTAGCCAGATATGTCCGCAGGATTTCCAATTTGAGCCCCGAAGAAATCGAAGATGTTTTGCAAGATGTTTTTATTAAGGTTTACAAAAATTTAAACGATTTTGATCAAGATTTGAAATTTTCTTCCTGGATTTATCGAATCACTCACAATCAAGTGATTAGTCATCATCGAGCCAAGAGTGCTCGTCCGCAAATGGTGGAAATTGATGAAGTTCTGGCCAATCGTTTGCGCGCAGAAATCGATTTGAATAGTGAAATGGCTAGTAAAGATTTGCAACGCAAAGTATCGATTCTGCTTGCTTCCTTGAAGCCGATTCATCGCGAAGTTTTGGTTTTGAGATTTTTTGAAGAAAAAAGTTATGAAGAAATTTCAGATATTTTAAAAAAACCGAATGGCAGTGTTGCCACCCTAATTTATTCGGCAAAAAAAGAATTAAAAGAAAAATATGGAAAATTTCAGCAATAAAGTATTGGAAATTATCAAGCAAAAAGCTATCAAGCCGCGTCCAAAGCTGTATTTTTGGGCACGCGATTTTGTGCTATGGTTTTTGGTTGTTTTATCCACTTTTCTCGGCGGCCTCGCCTTTTCTCTGATTATATTGTTTGCGAAATTTCAGCAAGTTGGCTTGAGCTATCCTCGTCCTCTGGGGAAGTTGAATTGGTTACTAGCTTCTATTCCTTATGCTTGGCTCATTATCTTCTTTCTTTTGATCAGCTTTATTTATTTTAATTTGAAGCATTTTCGAAAAAGCTATAAATACCCAGCTTATCTTTTGATTCTCACTTCCTTGTTTGGTAGTGTAATTATTGGTTTTATTACAGTTGGCTTTGACGGACATCGTCAAATAAATGAAGAATTTTCTCGTCGAGTGCCTTTTTATGGACCAGTTTTTGATGCTCGTCTCAACTCTTGGGATCGTCCCAATAATGGCGCTTTGGCTGGAAAGGTTGAATCTATGGGGAATAGTGGTTTTGTCTTAAATGATTTGCATGGTCATGAGTGGCAAATTATCTTTAATGATGAAAATAATTCTTCAGAAAAAACAAGAGAAGTTAAGATTGGGCAAAAAGTCATAATTAACGGCTGGCCAGTTGGATCGGGTGTTTTTTTGGCTGAAGAAGTCTTGCCCTGGGAGGGTTGTCGCGGTTCTTGTCATCTCACTTGTCCATCTTGTTCGTCACCAAACAAGCCAAAAATAGAACTTCGCTAGTCAGTCAAATTTATTTTTTTAAGTCGGTAATTTATCAAGGATAATTACCGATTTTTTGTTTGCTATGATTGTCAATTTATTGTAAAATATAAGCAAGTGCAAAGTATTTTTTATGGTCGACGAAAGAGAACAAATTTCCGGAAAGTTACGTGAAGATCGTCGTTCTTCAAACACCATCGACCAGTCATTAATGAACCGGTCTGTTTCTGATACTGAAGAAAACATTCCCGAAGAAGAGGAGAAAAAAAGTCTGCCTCAGTCTGGTGAAGAATATGCCAACCTCCGCGAGCAACAAGCTCAGTCCAGAATGGAAAAGGCTGGTGATGCGGCTGGAAAAATTGCCGGCAAGGCAGCTGCGGCGTATGTCGGCGGCGGTGTGCAAGGAAAAATAGCCGGGAAGCTTGCCGAAAATGTTGTAAAAAAACAAGCCAAAAAAAAGTTGAAATTATGGTTGATCGGCGCAGCGGCTAGTTGTTTGCCTGGATGTTTAATGATTGCTGGTTTTTTGGTGATGGCAGCAATAATGTTGACGATTTTGGCTGACCCAATGAAAGCGCTTGGTCTGGCTTTTGATGCAGCCTGGTCCGCCCTAAAAGGAATTGCTGGGGCAGTCGTTGGATTTTTTACTAGTTCCTAATTTAATATTTTCTTAATATTTAATTTTAAAAAAATGTTCAAGCTACCATTTTTGAAAGCAAAATATTTGCAGCCACGGTTTTTGATGGTGATTTTTTTGGTGATAATTGTTGGATTTTCTTTTGCGGGAGTGGCTAATGCTGGTGGAATAAGTGACGCTGTTGCCACTTTTCTTGGTTGGATAGTTTATGGAATTGTTTTTGCTCTTGGAAAATTATTAGTTTTGTTGATGGAGGCTTTAATCTGGCTTGCTCAATGGAATAATTTTATTTATGCTCCGGCAGTAGAACTTGGCTGGAAAATTGTGCGCGATATCTGCAATATGTTTTTTGTGGTAATCATGTTGATTATTGCTTTTGCCACAATTTTGCGAGTCAAAGATTATAGCTATGAAAAACTTTTGCCAAAATTAATCATTATGGCTATTTTGATTAATTTTTCCAAAATGATTTGCGGATTATTAATCGATGTTTCTCAAGTAGTGATGCTTACTTTTGTTAATTCTTTCAAAGACGTTGCTGGCGCAAACCTGACCACGATTCTTGGTTTGGACAAGCTCACTAGTATGGAAGAAACTGAAAAGGGAGCAGATGTCACCAGCTGGTCTATTATGGGAGCTTATGTCTTGGCTTTAGTCTATGTCATAATTGCCCTGATTACTATTGCGACAATGGTGATTATGTTGGCGGTTCGTATTGTGATGATTTGGATCTATACTGTCTTATCTCCTCTGGCTTATTTGATGGGGGCTTTTCCGGCTGGTAAAAAATATTCTTCAAAATGGTGGGGAGATTTCACTAGCAATTTAATTGTTGGTCCAGTTTTGGCATTTTTTATTTGGTTGTCTTTTGCCGCCTTGGGAACAGGGCAAGATGTTGTTGGTACCGGTAATATTGCAAAAGAAAAGCCAAGCGCTTCAGGAATCGCTTCCGATACATCTGGTTCAATCACGCAAGCTGGTTCGCCAGACAACATGCTCAACTTTGTAATTTCGATTGCGATGCTTTATGGCGGCTTGACCATTGCCAAAAGTATTGGCGGTGCCGCTGGTGGCATAGCTAGCAAGGGAATGAATGCAATCAACAAAGGAGTTGTGA
>CAZBVX010000019.1:4714-12804 GCA_964495615.1 uncultured Gammaproteobacteria bacterium
CAGGAACCTCTTTTGCTCAAAAAGGACTTTTTTCCACTACCGGTGCTTTTGCTGTCAATAAAACAAAAAATAAAGTTGACTCCATAAAGCAAAAAATAAGGGGCGACAAAGAAGTTCAAGAAAAACTTTTCCAATACAATGAAGACGAAAAGAGATTTGGCAAAGGCATGGCAGTACTTGAGCATGACGGTAAAAAATTCAAGAATGAAAATGGAAAAATGAAAGAATGGGATGAAAAAGCAGGCAGCTTTGTTCCCGGGGGTGAAATATATAAAAATAAATTTGGCAAAGAGGTTTCAGTAAGCGGTGTTTTTGGCGATTCGCTTAGACAGTCTGTTCGTAAAAATTTCGGCAAAGCAAATGATGCGAAAGAAAAAAAGAAAGAAGAAGATATTTTAAAAATTCAAAAAAATATTCTCTCTTCAGGAGAATCGGAAAACGAAATGTTTCGTCGTCTGCAAAATGGCTCAACTTCTGCTAACGACAAAATGGCTCTGGCTATGGCCCTGGCAGTCAAAGGAGGTTTTAAGGATGCTGCCCAGGTTCAATTGGCGCAAAAAGCAGTCGCCAACAATCCTGGAATGAGCAAAAAATTTAATGATGAGATTGACAAAACGCAAGCTCATTTGGCTTATAATTTTGATGACGCAAAAGATGTTGACAAATTCAAAAAACGTATTGATTCTGGAAAAATTAACATCTCTAGCTTACAGGCAGATGCTTACAAAGATGCCAACTTGCAACAAGCTGTAAAGGAACATTATGGCGAAGCAGAGTTTGATCGTATCATAAACTCAGTGGCTAATAGAGGGAAAAAATATTCAGAAGCAGTTGGCAAGGGGGCACTTGAAAATCGTCGCATTGATAGCGCTGGCAAGATCACCAATTCTTCAGCGGCTGTTCTTCACGCAAAAGTTACTGGGGACATCAATGAATCTTTCACAATAAATTCAGAAACTGGTCCAGCAATAGATACTAATGCGCTTTCACAATATCTTAACAAAGCAGGAGCTGCGAACCTGAACAAGGTAACCAAGGAAGATATGGAAAAACTTATCGAATCTTCTGATAGCCAAACCGTTGACATGATCTTGAGCAAGTTTACTTCTGGGAAATTAAAATCCATGTACAGGATTGGCAATAATGATGAATTAGTTGAATATTTAGTAAAACTGCAAAAAAGCAGTGGTAATCAAAAAACAAAAGATGCGATTGATAAAGATTCGGAATTAAGCCAAATCGATTAATCAATATAAATTACTTTTATGATTAGAGGATATTTTAGTAAAATAACAGAACCAGTGGTTGCTGAATTTTTGAGTTCAATGATTTGTACTGATTTGAGAATTGAACTTTTTGAAAAGCATCATATTGCTAACGACAAACTAAAAAGTTTTTTCTTGTTGCTTGTTGATTTGGCTCAAAACAAGATTCCTTTTTCTTCTATTCCTCAAGAAGCCACTCGTCTTTTTGCTTTTGATGAAAGCGCCGCTCTTTCTTTCGCGCGCGACCTTCTCGGAACCCATTTCCTTTTTCTGGCCGATTATTTTCCGGATATGTTAACCTCTCTTGAGTCTTTTGGTGGTAAGCCGGAAAATTATATTGAAGTCATCGGCAGAATTAGCAAGGCCCTGGCGGAAGAAAAGGCATATTTTGCCAAAGAAATAGCACCAGATGAAGAGTATGTTTTTCAACCAAAGCCAATCATCGAAGAAGGGGAAGAAGGTGAAAATTTGGATGACGAACCTTTGAGTCAAGAAGAATATGCTAGCCTTTTTAACAAGGGAGTAATCAGTTTTTTATTTGAAATGTCTGATCCGGAAATGATTAGAGAATTTAACCAGGAGACAATAGTTTTTATCAGCGAAAATCCTTTGGCGCAAAATGATTTTTTCAAAAATCTGATGAGCAATCAAGAAATGATCGGCCGCAACCCAATTTGGCTTGAAAACAAAAAAGTTGATCCAACGATTGCCAATTGGTTAAAAGATTTTATCAAAGAAAAAGGCAGTGATTTTTTTGACGAATTAATACTGGCTGAATATTTAGCTGTTTCTCCTAATCCAAAAAATTTATCGTCTGATGAAAAAAATTTGCTGCGTCGTTTGTTGAATCTTTATCGCAACTTAGCTTTTTTCCCGGAGAGCCAGGAAAACTTACCAGCAGAGAAGTGGCAGTTGGTTCCTTTTGAAGAAAAAGATCAGCAGGAAAAAACTTTTTTAGAAAAAAAAGAAGATAATTTTCGCCGTGAACTTGAAGAGTCTTTAAGAAAATTTCAAAAAGGAAGCCTCGAATATCGTGCTGCTAGCGAAGAGTTGGAGAGACTGAATAAAACTTTAAACAAAAATTAAAAGATGTTTGATTATTTGCAACAATTTAAACACTTGCCGAAAGAATTGCAAGACTATGTGTCATCGGAAGAAGCGATGAAGTCTTTGGATGAGATTGAAGCCAAGCACGGAGTAAAATTAGCTGCGGCAGTGATGCGTTTGATGGTTAAGGATTTATCAATAAATAAATTACCTTTATTTTTATCTTCCGAATTTTCTTTGAATGAAGAAGAGGCAAAACAAATCACCAAAGAGTTAAAAAATGGCGTCTTGAGAAAAGCAGCTTCTCATTTGGGTTTTGCGCCAATTATTAGCACCGATTCTACTGAAGAAAAAATTGATCAGCTTCTAAAAAATAATACGGTCTCTTTTTCTAGTCAAGAATTGATTAATCGTTTTCGCTTGATTGCCAAAACTTATCTCCACGGAGTTCGTAGCAAAATTGATACTCGCTTGGTAATGCAAAAAAGTATTAATGCTGGCGGTCTTGGTCTTCCAACAGAAAAAGCTGATTATCTTCTCAACCTTTTGGATGGCCAAGCACCAACAATCGATTCTTCAAAAAAATCTTCCGCTTTGGATAATTTAATTAAAACCCATACTATTCAGCCAGAATATAGTTTGGCTAATTCCATTGAAGAGCGGAAGAAAAAAATGCTGGCGACCAAAAATTTACCAGTTGAAGAAGTATTAACCAGCCTTCCTTTGGAAAAGGCGCCGGTTAAAATTTTACCAAAGCCAGATGTCGTTCCGAGCAATCTTCCGGTTGCAGAAGTAGAAAAAAAAGAAGAAACAAAAAAAGAAAAAATTGCTGAACCGGATGAGGTTGCGGCTTTCTTGAAAAAAATTTCTCAGAATCAAGAACCGGAAGCAGAAAAACCAAAACCAGTTTCCGCGCCATCAGCGCCAGCTCCAATCGCAAAACCAGTTCCTATGCCGGCGCCAGCTCCAGCTTTGGTGAAAAAAGTTTCCGAAGGAGAATTTGAAATAAAAATTCAACCTTCTCCAAAAGAAAACAAACCGGAAACAAAAACCGAACAAGGAGTAAGTTTCCAGCCAATTCCTACTGCCAAATTAGTTGTGCCACAACATCCGATAAATAATTATGGACCAAAAGTGGCGCCAGTAACCGCTTCTAGCGAACAGGGCAGAGTTAGAATGGATGATGTGAGAACTGCTCCAAGAGTGATGGGTCCGATTGAAGAATTGCGCTTTTTGGATTTGGCAAATTTCCGCCGTTTAGGAGCTAGTCCTGCTGAAGCAACCGCCAAGATTTTTTCCAAAATAAAATTATTAGAAAAAAGCGGCTATGATCGCATGACGGCCGGTATTGCTGCTTGGCGCCAAAGCGAAGTCAATCGGTTATACTTGATTATGTGCCGCGAATCAGCCTTCAAGGCCAAGCCGATATTAGAAATAATGGAGCAGTTAAAAGCTAGTGGTAAAAATTATTTAACCGTTGAGGAAATTGATGCCATTATGCTTTTGAATGCCAAACTTATTTTCTAGAATATGCAACAATTCACAGTTCCACAATTTATTGATGTTGAAAGCAAAATTATCGGACCAATCACCACCCGACAGTTTTTGATTTTTCTAGGAACTGGAATTTTTATTGTTTTGTTTTATAAAATTTTTGACTTTGCTTTATTCTTAACTATTTCTATTCCACTGGCCTTGCTGGCAATTTTGTTTGCCTTTTTCAAAATCAATGGAAGACCTTTTCATTATTTTGTGATTAATGTGATTCAGACTTTGCGCCGTCCAGGTTTGCGAGTTTGGAACAATAAAATTAACCCACTAGAAGTTGAGGTACAAAACATTGTTTTTCCAGAAAAAGTACAAACCAAAGAATTCTATCATCACTCTCGCTTGGCCGAACTTTCTTTGATTGTTGACACAGCTGGCGAATATCGTGGTAATTGGGGAGATGATGAAATTATTACCAGTGAAAAAAACAAAACTTTTAACTAAAATATATGGGAAAGCCGGACAAATTAGCTAGTAACAAAATAAAAGTTTCTACTCAGCAATTTTTGGATATCGCTGAAATAAAGGACGATTGCGTTATTCTTCGAGATGGAACAATGCGTGCGGTCTTGTTGGCTTCCAGTATTAACTTCGCTTTGAAAAGTGAAGATGAGCAGAACGCAGTTATTGAGGCCTATGTTCGTTTTTTAAATAACCTTTCTTTTTCTTTGCAGATTGTGATCCAGTCTCGCGAATTAAACATCAGCTCTTATTTGGAATATTTGAGCCAAAAAGAAAAAGAACAGACTAATCGTTTATTGAAAGCGCAAACTGGCGACTATATTGGCTATATCAAAGAGCTGACTTCAATTGGAAAAATAATGAACAAGCGTTTTTATGTGGTTGTTCCTTATAGTCCTCTTTCTGATAAGCACAAAGGATTTTTTAGCTTGCTCGGCGAATCTTTGAAACCGGCAACTTCAATCAAGCTAAAAGAAAAAAGTTTTTTGAAATATAAAGACTTGCTAGAACGCCGTGTCGAAAGCGTGATGAATGGTTTGGAGGCAATGGGGGTTAAGTCAACCAGGCTGGATACCCAAGGATTGATTGAATTGTATTATAATACTTACAATCCGGAGACTTCAAAAAATCAGGAATTAGCCGACTTGAATAAACTTCGTATAGAAAACTAAAAGGACTATGATTAATTTTAAAAACAACAATCAACTAAGAGAGGAGCAGCAAAAACGTCCAGATGTTTTGGATCGAATTATTGATCACGGAAGAAAACCGAGTCAAAGAGATATTGAAAGCGATCCTCGTTTGGCGCGAGAAGTTATTGAAGAAGAAAAAGCTTTTCGTCTTGGCATCCTTTCGGTTCGCGATTTGATTTCTCCAGCTAGCATGAAGATTGATTCGACTATCATGCGCTTGGGAGAAAAATTTGTTCGCACCTTTTTTGTTGTTAATTATCCGCGCTACATCAGTGTTGGTTGGTTTGCGCCGATTATTAATTTGAATTTGAACTTTGATGTTTCAATGTTTTTCTATCCAGTAAAAAGCGCCGTTATTTTGAAGCAATTAAAAAATCGAGTTGGTGCCCTGGAAGCGCAAATTATTGGTGATGCTGAAAAAGGAGCAGCTCGTGATCCTTTGCGCGAAACTGCTTTGCGCGATATTGAATATTTGCGTGATGCACTTACTCAGGGAACGGAGAAATTTTTTCAATTTGCGCTTTATGTCACTGCCTATTCAGATTCCATGGAAGAGATGGATCGAATATCTGATCAAATTGAAGATATTTTTGGTTCACGTCTGGTTTATTCCAAGCGAGTTTATTTTCAAGCCGAACAAGGATTTAATTCCACTCTACCGCTTGGCAATGATGAATTATATATTACTTTCAATATGAATTCATCACCGATTGCTTCTTCCTTTCCTTTTATTTCTAGTGAATTATCCAGTGATCGAGGAATTCTTTATGGTATCAATCGCCACAACAACAGCTTGATTTTATTTGATCGTTTTTCTTTGCAAAATGCCAATTCGGTCGTTTTTGCTTCGGCCGGTGCGGGTAAAAGTTATGCCATCAAGTTAGAAGTTCTCCGTTCTCTGATGTTGGGAACCGATATTATCATTATTGATCCGGAATATGAATATAAACATCTTTCCGATGCGGTTGGCGGCACCTATATTAATATTTCTCTTTCCAGTGAAAACAAAATTAATCCTTTTGATTTGCCACGCTCAATTGGCGGAGAAGCTCGGCCAAAAGATATTATTCGCAGTGCAGTAATTACTTTGAAAGGTTTGGTTCGTTTGATGATTGGTAATCTGACTTATGATGAAGATTCAATTGTTGATCGTGCTTTGTTGGAAACTTATGCCAAAAAAGACATTACCCCTGATACTGATTTGAGCAAAATTGAAGCTCCGACAATGAGCGATTTCGAGCAGGTTCTGGAAGGGATGGAAGGCGGCAATGATTTGGCTTTGCGTTTGAAAAAATATACCGAAGGAACTTTTTCCGGCTTGCTGAATAATTTCACCAACGTGGAAATGAACAATCAATTGATTTGTTTTTCGGTGCGCGATTTGGAAGACGAACTTCGCCCAATCGCGATCTACACCATTATTAATTATATTTGGAATGTGGTTCGTAGTGAAACCAAAAAACGTATTTTGGTGATTGATGAAGCTTGGTGGATGATGCAGAACGAAGATTCGGCAAAGTTTATTTTTGCTTTAGTAAAACGTTGCCGCAAATACTATCTTGGCGTCACCACAATCACTCAGGATGTCAGCGACTTTTTGGCCTCTCCTTATGGAAAAGCAATTGTGACCAACTCTGCTTTGCAGATCCTGTTCAAACAATCGCCAGCGGCCATCGACTTGGTGCAAAAAACTTTTATTTTAACCGAAGGAGAAAAATATTTACTTTTGGAATGCGGAGTCGGCGAAGGAATATTTTTTGCCGGCAACAAGCATGTGGCAATCAAAGTAGTCGCTTCTTATTCAGAAGATCAGCTGATTACTTCTGATCCGCGCCAGTTGTTGGAAATTGAAGAAGCCAAAAAAGAATACGAAAAAAGCTTGCGCGAGCAAGAAGAAAGTCTTTAGAATTTTTAAAAAATTAAACATATGATGGAAAATAAAAAAAAGATTAGTTTTTTAATTATCACCATTTCCTTAATCATGATTGCGATTGTGGTTTGGTTGGTAATTAAAAATAAAGATCAAGGATTGGTGCCGCCGATTGTTGATAATCAAGGCAGCCAGATTGCCACGATTACCGAACCAATCAACACCAGCACTCCGGGAACTGCTCCACGCGATTATCGCAAATTTGATATTTCCAAAGAACCAAAAATCGAACAGGACGAAGAAGCAGTTAAAAAAATTGCCATGTCGTTTGCTGAACGTTTTGGATCTTTTTCTAATCAATCCAACTATTCCAACATTGAAGATTTAAAAATTTTTATGACCAAAAGCATGGGTGATTGGGCGGAAGGATATTTGAGAGAATTGAAAGAGTTAAAAAATAACGATGGTGAATATTATGGTATCACCACCAAGGCAGTCAGCGCTGAAGCAAAAAGTTTCGACAAAAACAAAGGAGAGGCAGAAATTGTGGTTACCACCAGACGCCAAGAAAGCAAAGGCAGTGTTGTTGGTGCTTATTTTAATCAAGAGTTAACTTTAAAAATGGCCAAGGACGGCAGTATTTGGAAAGCAGACAGCGCCAGTTGGCAAAAATAATTATGACCAAAAAGCCAATTATCAAAAAAACTACTAAAACAGTAAGAAGAGCACCAATCAAAAAAACAGTAGTCAAAAAAACATCACCAGGAAAAAAACAAAATGGTTGGTTTGTCGTTTTGTGTTCTATCGCTTTGTCTTTATCAGTAATGGCTTTTTTGTTTATCAAAATTAATCTTTATTACGACAATTTGAAATTGTTGGCTGGTGAAGACACTGCTTTACTTGAACGTTCCTATATTAACAAATTGCCGCCGGCTGAAGCTGCGGCTGATCCGACAGTGAGTGGCTTATTCAATATTAACAATAACCAGCCAACCTGGAATCAGAACGATGCTTATTTGGGAAATCTTCGTGGGGCGGTGAAAATATTTTATTTTGCTGATTACAATTCTCAAGACAGCAGAGAACAAGAAAAAACTTTGCGCCGCTTAGTGATCAATTATCCAGAGCAAGTTTTGTTGGTGCGCAAAGATTTTCCAAGTATTGAAACTCTTTCTTTACAAAGTTCCCGCGCCGCACGATGCGCTC
>CAZBVX010000020.1:0-12348 GCA_964495615.1 uncultured Gammaproteobacteria bacterium
AATAAATAAAGAGCAACAAAATAAGAAAGCATCCCGACCAAAACCGAAGCAAACAAAGAAATATAGTTATCTGAAGCAAAAACAATCAAGCCCATCAAAATGGAGGCGGCTATAGTTTTGGCCAAAACAATTAAATTCTTTTTACCGCGATAATCAATAATTTTTTTGGCTTCTCGCAAACCGAGAATGGTCATTAACATGTTGGTCAACAAAACCGTGATACTGGCGCCAACTGCCTGAAACTTGGGAATTAAAATAAAATTCAAAATGATGCTCGCCAACAAAACGATGCCGATGTTAAAAGTATTTTTCTTTTGCTTGTCGCAAGCGTTGAGTAAAGAGCCAATCGGAAAATTAATAAAAATAAAAAATAAGGCCACAATAGAAATTTGCAAAGGCAAAGCGGCAGCAGCGTAATCGCTTTTGAAAATCAAAACCAAACGATCCGCCAAAACGATGGAGCCGATAATAATCGGCCAAGAAATCATAATTAAATAATTAAGCGCCCGCTCAAAGGTGACGGCTAATTGAGAACGATTACTTTGCCAATAAGCGCTCATCGCTGGATAAAGCGAAGCGGTAAAAGCAGAAGGCAAAAACTGTAAAGCAAAAATAATTTTGAAAGCTACTTGATACAAACCAACTTGCACATCGCCAGCCAGTTGGGAAAGTAAAACCGAATCGAGATAAGTATAAAGTTTTTGAAAAATCGCATAGACCGCAAAAGGCCAGCTAATAAAAAGCATTTCATAAACCGTCTGCTTGTTAAAAGTGAGATGCAAACGGACACCAATTTTGCGGCGAACAATAAACCAAGAAAAAAAGAAATTAAAAATACTGGCTAGGGCCAGAACTAGCATTGCCGCCAAAACTCCATAATTAAAATACAAAGCTAGTCCGCCAAAAACCAAAACAATCAACTGAAAAATCACCGAAGCGATACTTTCGTATTTCAAATTATGAAAACCGCGCGAAACCGAAAAAAAAGTATAAGTAAAAGAATCCAAAATCATGGAAATGGAAGAAATCAGGGCCAGCTTCATGATTAAAGAATCATAACCCAAAACCTTGACCGTCACCACTACGGCAAGCAAAGCCAAAAGAGCAAGGGGAATTTTGATGGCCAGAACGTTACCCAAAAGTCTTTTTGAATCTTCTTGGCGCTTGGCAATTTCCCTGGTTAGAACATTAGCAAAACCAAGATCAACAATAATTGCAAAAATAGTGGTTAAAGAGATTGCTAAATAATATTTTCCCAATAAAGCTGGCCCAAAAGCCCTGGCAAGCAAGGCAAAATAAGAAAATGAGATTATTTTCTGTAATATTAGGGCAACTGTTAAATATGAGGTATTTTTAGCAATATTGTTTACTTTATTCATAGACTTTCAGTGTAACAAACTTTTTTTATTATAACAGCTATTGATTCTTTTTAAAAGTTGTGATAATATCATTTTTAGCGCCTTCTGAGGCCTAATTTTTTTATTAAATATTGATTGCAATTGCTATGAAAAAAGACATTCACCCACAATACAACGACGAATGCAAAGTAACTTGCGTTTGTGGCGACTCCATGATTGTTGGTTCCGTTGAAAAGGAAATCAAAGTTGAACTTTGTTCTAGTTGCCATCCTTTCTACACCGGAAAACAGAAACTTGTTGACAGCGCTCGCCGCGTTGAGAAGTTTGAAAACAAATCCAATTTGAAAGATCAACTTTCTCAAGAAAGAAAAGGTAAAAAAGCAAAAACTGCTGCTCGTTCCGCTGAAAGAGCCAAAAAAGAAGTAAAGGTAAAAGCTGACAGTTTTGCCAAAATCGCCCAAGTCAAATTAGGTAAATAGCTATTTTTGATACAAAAAAGCAATCGGTTCGTTTTATGATATAATAATCATATCCGCCGATTGCTTTTTGTTTAGAAAAAATTGAGATAAATTTTAAAATAAAAAAGGCCGTCAAAGACAATATCTGTATAGGACAATAAAGAATATTCTTTATTGTTAGGAGAACCTAAAACAAATTTGCTTTGATCGGCCAAAATGACAAAAAAGTTATTAACCATTTTTTGTAAAATAAATTATAACACATATTAAAAATTTAAGCAATATGTTTGAACATATAAAAGAAAGAT
Organism: uncultured Gammaproteobacteria bacterium; assembly: GCA_964495615.1. GTDB lineage: Bacteria > Patescibacteriota > Patescibacteriia > Patescibacteriales > UBA12465 > CAINDR01. The sequence continues at coordinate 2,125 of CAZBVX010000020.1, forward strand.
TTGCTAAAATTGAGCAAGAGTTAGCCAATCCAGAACTCGCCAATCAGCCGGCAGAAATGATTAAAATTTCTCGCGAGCATTCTTCCCTGCGCGAAGTGATAGAAATGATTAATTCTCTAGAAAAAATTCAAACTCAACTAAAAGACAATCGCGAAATTTTGGAGAACGAAAAAGATCCAGAACTAAAAGCAATGGCCAGTGAAGAACTAGCACCGCTAGAAGAAGAAGCGGCTCGGCTCAACGAAGCAATCGAAGAAGAACTTCACCCAGCAAACCCAAATGACAAAAAGAATGCCATCGTTGAAATCCGCGGCGGTGCTGGCGGAGATGAATCTGCTCTATTTGCTGGCGACTTACTTAGAATGTATTCTCGCTTCTGTGAAAGAAACAATTTGAAGATGGAAATGCTGGATTCAAGTTTGATTGGTATTGGCGGAGTCAAAGAGGCAATTTTTTCCGTGAGCGGCAAAAATGCTTTTGGCTTGCTAAAATACGAAGCAGGCACTCATCGCGTTCAACGCGTTCCGGAAACTGAAAAGCAAGGACGCGTCCACACTTCCACCGCCACGGTGGTGGTTTTGCCGGAAGCAGAAGAAGTTGATATTGAAATCAAGGCCAATGATTTGAGAATTGATACTTTCTGTTCCAGTGGACCAGGCGGACAATGCGTTAACACTACCTATTCAGCGATTCGCATCGTTCACATTCCAACCGGTATTACTGTTTCCTGCCAAGATCAGAAATCACAGCATCAAAACAAAGAAAAAGCGATGCAAGTTCTTCGTTCCAGATTATTGGCCAAACAAGAAGAAGAAAGACAGGCTTCTGAAACTGCTCTGCGCAAAAACCAAGTTGGCACTGGTGATCGCAGTGAAAAAATTAGAACCTATAATTTCCCTCAAGATCGAATTACTGATCATCGCATCAGCCAAAGCTGGCACAACATCGGCCATATTATGGATGGTGAATTGGATGAAGTTTTGGCCGCCCTCAAACAAGCCGAACGCGAAGAGCTGAGAAAACAGCAATAAAATATGATTATTGGCGAAGCGCTAGAAAATGAAAGAAAAAAAAGCGGCAAAGACCAAAACAAAAAATTGGAATTAGAATTGCTGCTGGCTTTTGTTTTGGGCGGCAACCGCACTTTTTTATTGCTCAACTATCAAAAAGAAATTTCAACAGCTGATTTAAAAAAATATCAACATCTGGCAAAAAAACTTTTTGCCGGCTGGCCGCTAGCTTATTTGATTGGCGAACGCGAATTTTATGGCCGTTCTTTTCTGGTTAATACGGCAACCCTGGTTCCCCGCCCAGAATCAGAAATGATTGTTGATTTAATTAAAGAAGAAAGCAAAAAATATCAAAAAGCAAACCTGATTGATGTCGGCACTGGTTCTGGTTGTTTAATTATTTCGTTGGCTGCGGAATTGGGAAAAAAATTTAATTATTGCGCTCTGGATATTTCTTCAAAAGCTCTGGCGGTAGCCAAGAAAAATGCTCAAAAAAATAAAGTAAAAATAAATTTCTATCAAAGCGATCTTTTGAAAAATTTACCAAAACAAAAAGGTCCAATAATTCTACTCGCCAACCTCCCCTATCTCACCAAAGAACAAGTTGTCAAAGAAAAAAGTATCAAAAAAGAGCCGCGAAGCGCTCTAATTTCTGGAAAAGATGGTTTTAAAGATTATCGCCGCCTATTCAAGCAGATTGCAGAACGTCCAGACTTGAAAAATTTTTATCTGATTATTGAAATTGATCCCCAACAAAAAAAATTAGTCAAAGAAGAAGGAAAGAAATATTTTCCAGATAAAAAAATAAGCCCAATCAAAGACTTGAGAAAAAAAATCAGATTCGTTGTAATAAATTAAAAAGCCTTCTATCAAAGAGGTCTTTTTTGTTTGTTTTAATAATTTTTCTTGGTACTAATGGCAATATTTTCAATAATTCCCGCCAGAATAAAACTGGAAATAATCGATGAACCACCATAACTCACAAAAGGCAAAGCAATGCCGACCACCGGCATAATACCAAGATTCATTCCGATATTGATAAACACCTCCACAAACAACAATCCCGAGGCGCCAATAATGATGTAGGCCTCAAAATCATTGCGCACCCGCTTGAGAAGCAACAAGGAACGGAAAAAGAAAACCGCAAAAAATAAAATTACCAAAAATACCCCAAAAAAACCAAGCTCTTCAGAAATAACTGCAAAAATAAAGTCAGTGTGCGCTTCTGGTAAAAATTTTAGTTGGGACTGCGAACCAAAACCAACTCCCTTGCCCATCATTCCTCCTGAGCCAACCGCAATCATGGCCTGAGAAACATTATAACCCTGTTCCAAGGAATTTTCTCCTGGATTAAAAAGAGTTAGAATGCGTTCTTTTTGATAGGGCTTAAAAAATAAAAACCAAGCTAAGGCAAAAATGATTCCGCTAACCGCAAAAATAACCAAAAAATATTTGCGCTTAAAACCGGACAAGAGAATCATTACAAACCAAATGGCCAGCAGCATCAAAGAAGATCCAAAATCCGGCTGCAAAAGAATCAATCCAACCAAAACAAACGTGTAAAAGCCGGAAACCAGCAAATGGCTAGCCGTTTTGATTCTGGTTGATAAGCGAGCAAAATAATCCGATAAAAAAATAATCAAAATAATTTTCACAAATTCAACCGGCTGGAGATTGAAGCCAAAAATTGTGAACCAGCCTTTGGTGTTGCGAATTGTCTGGCCAAAAATTAAAACCGCAATTAAAATAACCACGGCAAAAACATAAAGATAACGGCTAACGCTTTTGAGGGAGTGAAAACTGGAAAGCGAAAAAAACAAAAAACAAGCTAAGCCGACAATAATAAATAAGATTTGCTTTTTAAAATTCAACAAATCCAGCATTTCCTGGCCGAGAGCAACGCTATAAATCTCCACCAAACCAAAAATGGAAAGAAAAAAGACAGGCAAAAAAATAAGCCAGTCAAAATTCTTTAAACAATTTTTGAGATAGTTAAACATAGGCGGTTAGCGTCGAAAAACAGAAGAATCTAGAATATTGAGATCGGGGGTAATAACAATTTGCGCACCAGATAGATCGCCATTTTGCCAAGAAATATTAATCGGACGTTTTTCTAGAGACTTCAAGTCTGTCAAAATGAAACGATTAACGCCAATTGGCGTACCGCCACTGGTCAAAACAATATTCAAAGGCACTTCCCAGTAGCTATAAGGAGATTTGTTTTCAATAACAAACGACAAACTATTTGATCCAGCAGCGGAAGTGATTGATTTTTTGGTGATGAGAAAATTTGTGGTTTTTTGGTGAAATTCTTGCCAATTAGGGTATTTTCTAACATCTATCTTGTTCCAGCGAGTTTCTTTGATTACAAATCGATAATTGCCACTTTTCTTTTCTTGCGCCAGAGATAGTAAATATTTTTCACTTTTCGGCATCATAAAATCGGTACCGCAAGAAAACTCTTCTTCTCCGGAAACAAAACAATAATCAAAGGAAGAGAAATATTTTTCGTTGTTGTTTTTGATCAAAACTGCCAAATCAATCTTTTCATTATGAAAAAAGGATAACGGTGTGGAGGCAACTAGTGGCGATGCAATATTCATTAAGTGAATCGCTTGTAAATCAAGACCCATTTCCGCAAAATTTTCGGTTAGGGATTTGTCTTGGTCCTTGCCGACTAAGACATAATAAATATAGCCATAGGCAGCATAAACAAAAAAACCAATCGTAATCGAAATTAACAATAAGACTAAAAACCTCAAAAGGCGACGGCGATTCTCACTAATCCAAAGACCAAAATTCATCATCCGCAAACTAGGCCTGGAAGAATCTTGATAATCTTCTACTTTGAACTTTTGATTTTTGGGTTCTTTATTCATATTATGATATAATAAAAATACTTTTAATTATTTTTATTATATCATAATAACATAAATATGAATAACCAACATATTCCACTAAGTGTGCCAAAAAATAAGGTTTCTGAATACAAAAAAAATTGGCAGAGAGCGGTCGGAAAGTCTGGAAAATTATTTTTATTCGCTGGTGATCAAAAACTTGAACACTTGAATGATGATTTTGTCGGCGCTGGAATTTCTCCAGAAGACAAAAATCCTCGCCATCTTTTTGAGATTGCCAAAAACATCAAAACCGGCGTTTTCGCTACTCATCTCGGTTTGATTTCTCGCTACGGTGCCGATTTTAAAAACATTAATTACGTCGTCAAGCTTAATGGACGCACCAATCTTTTTGATGACAAAGACGAACTCACTTCTCCGGCTTGGCATCGAGTGGAAGAAATTGTTCATTTTGCCAAACAAAGCGGTTTAAAAATCACTGGCGTTGGTTATACTGTCTACTTGGGTGGCGAAAAGGAAACTGAAATGATCAAAGAAGCAGCCCAAATCTGCCTGGAAGCCCACCAAAATGGCCTGCTTGCAATTATTTGGATGTATCCACGAAATAGCAAAATAAAAAATGAAGATAATCCTCATTTGATTGCTGGTGGTGCTGGCGTCGCTGCCGCTCTCGGTGCTGATTTTGTCAAAACAAAATATCCCTACAAAAACCAAAAAGATGCCGGCAAGTTTTCCGAAGTAACCGAAGCGGCTGGTAATTGCGGCGTGATTTGTGTTGGTGGCAGTAAAATGACCACCAAACAACTATTTGCTGCTTTGGGTACACAAGCCAAGCAAGGAACTCGCGGTCTGGCTGTTGGTCGAAACTTGCATCAAAGAAGCGTCAAAGAAGCAACACAAATCATTGAAGGATTAGAGGGATTCTTGCAAGGAAAATATTCTGAAAAAGAAGCCTTGGTGATTGCGGAGGGAAAAAAAATAAAAACCAAAAAAGGAAAAGGAAAAAGTAAATTATTATTTTTCTTCTAAACTGGGGACAAAAAAACACCGTTTCAATAACGGTGTTTTTGTTTTGTTTTTTATTCAACTGTTTCAGTGGTGCTGGCTTCTGGATTAACTATTTCCACTTTGATTCGATCAGACAAGCTTGGTGCTTTACTAATAAAAGAAGGGGAGAATTCTAATTTGTAAGCACTAATTCCCTCCACTGTCTTCAAGTAATCATTGATTTGGTCGCGGCTGAGATTGACCAATTTGTTTCGATCAATAATTTCCACGCCTTCCGCAAAAGTGGTTCTTCCGGAAAAGGCCGCTTTCACAGAAGCAGTTTTTGTGGCTTCATCACTATTTTCCAAGGAATAAGAAACTGAACTTTCATTCAGACCGGAAAGAACTTGTCCTTCCGGAACAGAAACTTTCAATTTTCCCTGAATCAATTTCATTGATTCTGCCTGTGAAAAGGCAATAACTTGAACACTGCCGCGGGCTTTCATTTTGAATTCATCTTTTTTGTCATTTTCTTTGGCGTCAGTGGCAGTGATAATTTTTGTGATATCGACATTATAAATAATTTTGTCATATTGCGAGAATCTGGAAGCAGATTCAGTTTTGGCTTTTTCCATTAAAGAAAGACTCAAATCTTTTTTTGCGTTAGCTAGATCATCAGCACTAATATATTTGATCATATTACCGCTAATTGAAAAAGCTTCACGGCTCTCAGCATAAATTTTGGCTTGCAAAGCTTGGTTCAAGCCTGGAATGGTAAAAGTGCTTGGCTGAATGGCCATGTCAGCGCTTGGTTGATCTGGATAAACCTCCACCTCCACTTCTCCGCCAGCTGGAATAGTAACTGTCTTTTTGATTCGGAATAATTTGTTATCTGGGGTTAGCAAGCGGGTTTTTACGACCAAGGTCTGAGCAACATTATTTTTGTTAATAAGAAAAGCTTTGCCGGAAAAACTTTCACTGCTTGCTTCTTCTCCCGTGGCGTCATAGATTTTTTCATCTTCAATAATCAAGGAACGAACAACTCCCTTGATGGTGTTACCAACCTCGGCGGTGGAGGAAGCATTTTCATCAGCAACGGTGATGATTAGATTTTCATTCACTAATTCTTCATTTGGAACAATCGAAACAGTTAATTTTGAAAAAGAGAAGAAGGCGACGATTCCAATCAAAACCACTACGGCAATCGTGAAGCGAATGGCAAATTTGCGATAGAAACTAATTGATCTTTTTTGATGATGATTGGTTGGTGTTTCTTCATTTTTTTCCCTGGCCTCATTGGCTAGGGATCGATAAAACTTTCTCTGAAAATCATAGTCATCACGATTGTATGGTTTTTCCAGGGCCTCAACCGGGTTTTGAAACTCCTCTTCTTCCACCTCTTTCTCTTCATAATCATCAGTATATTCTTCACTAGAATTGTTTTCTTCAAAATAATCAGATTGTTGAGGTTGAGAAAAATCTTGCACAAAACTTTCATCAGCGAAAGAGTCTTCTGGACGATAAGATTCTTGTTCAATAACAAATTTTTTGAAACTACTTTCGTCTACTCGAGTCAAAATTGGCTTTGCTTTTGCTTTTGCTTTTGAAACACGCTTAACTGGTTTTTTGACTGTCGTTTTTTTTGCGGCAGTGGTTGATTTTTTGGCTGCTACTTTTGGTTTGGTGGTTTTTTTTGCAGCTGGAGAAGATTTTTTTTGCACTGGCATAAGAAGCTAAAAATAATATGTAAGCTAAATAAAATTCTAATCACAAGTATAACAAATTTTTTAGACGGCGACAATTTTTATTTTATCACCAAACTCCGAATTGAGACTATTTTTCAAGTCTTCACAATTATTAACCAAGAAACCGGTCTTGATAATATTTTCTTTCCCTTCATTATTGATTTTGAAATAAACCGGATCGCTTCCCGGATGAGAAATCATTTTTAATTTTAAATTTTCTGCTTCTGAATCTGATAACTCAACAAGCAAAATAATCTTTAAGGGATTATTGTTGGGAATTTTTTTTGTTTCTGGGACAGCAGAAATTATTGGTGCCGATTTTACTACGTTATTTCGGTTAGTTTGAAAATTTGCTGACCGGCTGCGATAATTTTTTGGTGCGCTGGCCTTGTAATCCATCACCGCCCTTTTGAGGTCGTCAACAGAAGTCTGCGGTTCATTTGGATTAAGCAAGACGGCAATGCTGGCCAAAACTTTCATTTCACCATCTTTGTTTGATAGGCGTCCATAGATTCCCAACATCTTTCCTTCGATCCATAAATCAAGATTAACTTTTAGAACACTCGGAAAAACCAAAACCTCAGCTGTTCCGGAAACATCTTCAATTTTCACAAACATCATCGTTTCCCCGCTCTTGGTGATAATTTTTTTGATTGTTGAAACCACGCCCGCCACCACAACGTTTTCATCGTTAACGCGAGAATTCAAAGATTGAAGAGGAATAATATAGTCACCAAAAAAATTACGAAAAACAGAAAATGGATGCTCAGAAATATAGAGACCCAACAATTCCTTCTCCCAAGACAATTGTTCCGCCTTATCAATTGGTTTTCCGGGATCAAGCGTCAAACGCAAAACATCCGTGTTTGGCAAAGAACCGAACAGGCTGGTCTGGCGGCTCTCTTTGCGTTTGGAGGCTTCCTTGTTTACGGAGAGAATTTTTTCCGAATTAAAAAGCAGCTGTCCCCTTTCAGCAAATCTATCAAACGCACCGCACTTGATTAAACTCTCCAAAGATTTTTTATTCAAATCTTTGTCGGTAATTCTTTCTAACAAATCCAGGAGGTCTTTGTAGGGACCGTTTTGTTTTCGTTCAGCGATAATCACCTCCACAATATGCTCACCGACATTTTTGATGGCGTTCAAACCAAAACGGATCGTGTCAATTTTTTCTTCACCAATTTCTTTTTTGTTAGCAGCAGTTCCAGAAGTAACCACCGTAAAAGAAGCAAAAGATTCGTTGATGTCCGGAGCCATGATTTTCATGTCCATGTTTTTACATTCATCAATTTCAATGGAAATGCGTTCAGTATCATGCTGATCAGCAGTTAAAAGAGCAGCCATAAATTCCACTGGCCAATGTGCTTTCAAATAAGCGGTTTGGTAGCCGACAAGAGCATAGCAAGCCGCATGGCTGCGGTTGAAGCCATAGCCGGCAAAAGGTTCAATAAATGAAAAAACTTTTTCTGCTAATTCTAGGTGGATGCCATTCTTCACACAGCCCTCGATAAACTTTTCTTTTTGCTCCGCCAACAAGGTCACAATTTTTTTACCCATCGCTTTGCGCAACACATCCGCTTGCCCCATCGTGAAACCAGCCAAATCACGAGCAATTTGCATGACCTGTTCTTGATAAATCGCTACGCCATAAGTTTTTTTCAAAATCGGTTCTAGTTTTGGATGGAGATAAACAACTTGCTTGGTTTTGTGTTTGCCATTAATATAATCCGGAATCCACTCCATCGGTCCTGGACGATACAAAGCCACCATCGCAATAATATCTTCAAAAACCGAAGGTTTTAAATCACGAAGATAACGTTTCATGCCGGAAGATTCAAACTGAAAAACCCCAGTTGTTTCGCCGCGTTGAAATAATTCATAAGTAGCGGCATCATCCAAAGGAATTTCATCCATATCAATTTCCAAGCCGCGAGTATTTTTGATGATTTTTAAGGCCGATTCGATAATTGTCAAATTTTTCAAACCCAAAAAATCCATTTTCAAAAGACCCAAGTCTTCGACTGGATGAAGCGAATATTGTGAAACAATACTTTTATCAGAGGAAGAGGCGTATTGAATTGGTACATATTCTGTTAGCGGCTTATCGGTAATCAAAACTCCGCAAGCGTGAGTGGAGGAATGACGGGCCACACCCTCCAAGCGCTTGGCATAGTCAACCATTCTCTTCACGGCCAAATCTCCTTCATAAAGTTCTTTAAATTCCGGAACAGATTTGATTGAACCGGCAATATCAAATTTGGCCGGAATAGCTTGTGAAACACGATTGCATAATTCATAAGGCTCACCCAAAACTCTTCCAGCATCACGAATTGCTGCTCGTGAAGCCATCGTTCCAAAAGTAATAATCTGTGCCACATGATCAGCGCCATATTTTTCAGAAACATAATCAAGAACCTCCCCACGTCGAATATCAGCAAAATCCATATCGATATCTGGCATAGAAATACGTTCTGGATTCAAAAAACGCTCAAAGAGTAAATCGTATTGAATTGGATCAAGATTGGTAATCCCAATCAAATAACAAACCATTGAACCAGCAGCACTACCACGTCCTGGACCAACGATAATTCCTTTGTTTTTTGCCCAGTTAACAAAATCGGCGACAATCAAAAAATACGATGGCCAACCCATTTTTTCAATTACCGAAAGCTCATAGTCCATTCGTTCGTGCACTGCTTTTTCTTGTCCATCAACAAAACCTTTTTTGTAGCGGGTTTTTATTCCCTCCTCACAAAGAAAACGCAAGTAAGAATTTCCGTCATAGTTTTCTGGTACTTCAAAATAAGGCAATTGAATATTGCCCAGTTGGATTTCAACATTACATTTTTCAGCAATCTTTAAAGTGTTTTCAATCGCTTCTGGAACATGAGCAAATATTTCTTCCATTTCTTTGGCTAAGCGATAGGAATAATTTCCACCCATCATACTCATGCGATCAGTGTCGGTTCTTTTTTTCTTGTTCTGAATGCACAACAAAATATCCTGCGCTTCGTCGTCTTCTTTTTTTAGATAATGAATATCGTTAGTGGCGACCAAAGGAACTCCCAACTCTTTTGAAAATTCAATCATTTTTTGGTTAACCAAAATTTGACCCGGAAGCTCCGGATGATCCATGATTTCCAAATAATAATTTCCTTCACCAAATAATTCTTGATACTCCAAAATTCTTTTTTTGGCTTGTTCAAATTTTTCCGCCAAAATTAATTGTGAAATTTCACCACCCAAACAAGCTGAACAAGCAATAATTCCTTCATGATATTGCTGCAACAATTCCCAGTCGATACGCGGCTTATAATAAAAACCTTCCAAGTGAGCGATGGAAGTTAGTTTGATTAAATTTTGATAGCCTTCATTATTTTTTGCCAACAATAAAAGATGAAAACTGTGGCCATCGGCGCGAGTGTTTTTGTCGTGGCGGGAAGCTGGTGCTAAATAGGCTTCAACACCAATAATCGGTTTGATGCCAGCTTTTTTGCATTTTTGATAAAATTCCACCACACCATACATGACACCATGATCAGTAATCGCCACGGCTGGCGCGCCATCTTCTTTGGCTAGATTAACCAACTCGTCAATCTTGGTTAGACCGTCAAGTAAAGAATA
>CAZBVX010000021.1:0-12076 GCA_964495615.1 uncultured Gammaproteobacteria bacterium
ACATTTTGAAACTAAACCACATGGTTGAAGATAAAATTCACCAACGTTCAATTGGACCATACTCTCTCATTACTCAACAACCTTTGGGTGGAAAAGCTCAATTCGGTGGACAGCGTTTTGGAGAAATGGAAGTTTGGGCTTTGGAAGGTTATGGCGCTGCTCATACTTTGCAAGAAATTTTAACCATTAAATCCGATGACGTTCCTGGAAGAAGCAAAGCTTACGAAGCAATTATTAAGGGTGAAGAAATTGAAAAACTCAATGTTCCTGAATCTTTCAATGTTTTGATTCGTGAATTGAAAGGCCTATGTTTAGATGTTGAACTCTTGGGTAATAATGAAGTTCTGGAAGTTCCGAAAGAAACTCCGGCGGAAGTTTTTGCTCAAGAAGAAAAAGGTAAACCGAAAGATGAAAAATTTGCCGTAGAAAATCCGGAAATTATTGCTGATGCTGAAAGTTTGGAAAAAATGGCGGAATTGGAAGAAAATTTAGAACCAGAAACAAACGAAGATTCAGCGTCAGAATTAATCGAAGAATAAAATCTTCTCATTTTTACTAATTTTATCGCTTCATAAAAATATATGTTAAATCCAATCAAAACTAGCGATTTCGATGCTATCCGCTTGAAGTTAGCCAGCCCGGAAAATATTTTGGCCTGGTCCTTCGGTGAAGTTATTCGTCCGGAAACGATTAACTATCGCACTCAGAAGCCTGAAAAGGATGGCCTTTTCTGTGAGAAGATTTTTGGTCCAACCAAAGACTGGGAATGTGCTTGCGGCAAATACAAAAAAATCCGCTACAAAGGAATTATTTGTGATAAGTGCGGTGTTGAAGTAACTCGCAGTATTGTTCGCCGTGAAAGAATGGGACACATTACTTTGCAAGTGCCGGCTACTCATATTTGGTTTTTGCGCGGTGTTTCTTCTAAAATTGGATTATTATTAAATCTTGGAATTCAGTCTTTGGAGAAAGTTATTTATTATGCCAGTTTTATCGTCACTGAAGTTGATGAAGATTTGAAAGAAGCAACTATTGAACAAATCAAAAATGAGTACAAATCAAAAAAGAAAAGCATCGAAAAAGAAGGCGGTGAATTGAAAGAAGAAAAAATCAAACAATTAGACGAAGAATTCAACACTACCTTGAAAGAACTAAAAGAATTGAAACCGCTATTAGTAATTTCTGAGCAAAGTTATCAATCCTTAAGTTTGAAATTTGGCCATATTTTTGAAGCTGGCATTGGTGCCGGTGCTATTCGCAAATTATTAGAAAAAATTGATCTAGAAAAAAGCGTTGAAAAATTAGAAGAAAAACTAGTTGATGCGGTTGAGTCCAAAAAAGACAAATTAATCAAACGTTTAAAACTTCTAAAAAGTTTTCGCAACAACAATATTCGTCCAGAATGGATGATTTTGAATGTTTTGCCAGTTGTTCCGCCAGATTTGCGTCCGATGGTTGCTTTGGATGGAGGACGTTTTGCTGCTTCTGATTTGAATGATTTATATCGCCGGGTTATTAATCGCAATAATCGTTTGAAACAATTAGTTGACTTGAATGCCCCAGAAGTTATTTGTCGCAATGAAAAAAGAATGTTACAAGAAGCAGTTGATGCTTTGATTGATAACTCTGCTCGTCATAGCAAAACCGTTACTGCTTCCACTGGACAAAAAAGACAACTAAAATCTTTGGCTGATTCTTTGAAGGGAAAGCAAGGACGTTTCCGCCAAAACTTGCTTGGAAAACGTGTTGACTATTCCGGTCGTTCAGTAATCGTGGTTAATCCAAAATTAAACCTGGATCAATGTGGTTTGCCGAAAATCATGGCTATTGAATTATTTAAGCCATTTATTATCAGTCAGTTAATTAAGAGAGAAATTGTTCACAATGTCCGCAGTGCTTCTCGCTATATTGAAGCCGGGCACGATGAAGTTTTTGATATTTTAGAAGAAACGGTTCGCGATGCTTATGTGTTGCTGAACCGCGCTCCTACTTTGCATCGTCTTGGTATCCAAGCTTTTAAGCCAGTATTGATTGAAGGTAAAGCAATTCAGATTCATCCGCTTGTTTGTACTGCTTTTAATGCCGACTTTGATGGAGACCAAATGGCAGTTCATGTTCCTCTAACCAAGGAAGCCCGTCAAGAAGCAAAAGATTTGATGCTTTCTACTCACAATTTGTTGAAACCAGCGACTGGCGACCCAATCGTGGCTCCTTCACAGGATATTGTTTGGGGTGCTTACTACATGACTATTTTTGATGAAGAATCAAAAGATTTGAAAGATGAAGAATTAAAATATTTTTTCAGCGAAGATGAAGCCGACTTGGCTTATCAAAACAACTTCATCAAACTTCATCAACCAATTATAGTTCGCATGCCTGATGGCAAGAGAATTCGCACTTCAGTTGGACGTATTATTTTCAATCAGGTTTTGCCTGAAAAATTAAGATTCTTCAATGATGTTGTTGGTAAAGGTAAATTAAAGGATTTTATCCGCGAAGTGCTTCGTCTTTATGGCGAAGATGATACGGTCAAATTTATTGATCATCTAAAAAATAGTAGTTTTGCTTTTATTACCAAATCTGGTTTGTCTTGGGGTTTTGGTGATTTACCTTCCTTGCCTGAAAAAGACAAATTGATTGAAGATGCAAATGCTCAAGTTGAATTAATCCAAGAACAATATGAAGAAGGTTTGTTAACCGATAGTGAAAGATATGCCAAGGTTGTTGAAGAATGGACTAAAACCAAAGACAAGGTTGCTGATATTTGTAAAAAAGGTTTAACTAAGGTTTTGCCTGTGTTCTCTATGATTGAATCTGGAGCGAGAGGTTCTTGGGCTCAGCCAGTACAGATTTTGGGTATGAAAGGCTTGGTTACTTCTCCTTCCGGTGCAATTATTGAATTACCGGTTAAGGGAAATTTTAAGGCTGGTTTTGGTGTTTTGGAATATTTTATTTCCACCCACGCTACTCGTAAAGGTTTGTCCGATACCGCTCTTCGTACCGCTAACGCTGGTTATTTGACTCGTCGTTTGGTTGATGTTTCTCAGGATATTATCGTTTCACAGGAAGATTGCGGCGACGAAGAAGGTTTAATTATCACCAAAGAAGAAAGTGAAAAAGTTGGTGAAGATTTTTTCAAAAGAATTCTTGGGCGTTATCTCGCCAAAGATCTGAAAGATGATGCCGGTAAAAAAATATTATCTGCTGGGGAATTGCTAACCGAAGATTTGTTACGAGAATTCCGTGCTAAAAATGTTGAAATTTCCGAAGCTTGTGTCCGTTCGGTTTTGACTTGCAAAATGCACAAAGGAATTTGTGCCAAATGTTATGGCTATGATTTGGCTTATAACAAACCAGTAAAACTTGGCGCCACTGTTGGTGTTATTGCTGCTCAATCAATTGGTGAACCAGGAACACAGTTGACGATGAGAACCTTTCACACTGGTGGTGTGGCTGGACAAGACGATATCACTCAAGGTTTGCCTCGTGTGGAAGAAATTTTTGAAGCACGTTCGCCAAAGAAAAAAGCTTTGATGTCTGATGTTTCTGGAAAGGTAAAAATTGATTTTGCTCAAAAACTTATTAGAGACAAAGACGGAAAAGAAATTTCTGTCACCAACCCGCAAACCAAAATTTTGAGTATTGCCTATCAAGGAAAGGATCAAGACAAATATTATTTCTCAGAAAAAATAAATGAAATTAAACTTTCTTCTGGTATAACTTCCAAAGACAAGAAAAAATTAGCAATCAAGGTTTTGGTTGAAGATGGCGCAAAAGTATCAAAAGGAGCAGCCCTATTCTCTATCGGTGAAGAAATTGTTAAATCAAAAACCGCTGGCACAGCAGAAGTAAAAGACAAATTTGTTGGTGTCTTCAAAGAAGTCGAAAAGATTAAAGAATTTTCCATTCCTCGCGGCACAATGATTATGGTCAAAGATGGCGATTCCGTGGAGAGAGGAACTCAATTAACTGAAGGCAGTCTTGATTTGCGCGAACTCTACAAAATGAAAGGACGTTTAGAAACTCAGAAATATATTATTCGTGAAATTCAATATGTTTATTCTTCTCAAGGACAGCCTTTGAATGATAAACACATTGAAATTATCTCTCGCCAGATGTTCTCCCGCTATTTAGTGAAAGAGGCTGGTGATACAAATCTATTGCCTGGAGAAACTATTGAAGAAGAGGTTTTGAATAAAGCCAACAAGGAAACTAATTATCCAGCAAGTGCTGAGAGATTATTGTTGGGGATTACCAAAGCTTCTCTAACCACTGACAGTTTCTTGTCTGCCGCTTCTTTCCAGGAAACTCCAAGAGTTTTGATTGAGGCGGCCGTTAACGGCAAAATCGATTATCTAGAAGGCTTAAAAGAAAATGTCATTATCGGCTGCTTAATTCCGGCCGGTACTGGCTACAAAGGAAAACAATCTCGCGAAGAATACAAATAACTTATTGTCATCGCAAAAAAATTCCGTCCTGATTAAATTGGTCGGAATTTTTTTTGAAGTTTGTGCTATAATTCACTTATGACGAAAAATTTGAGAAAAGGACAAATCAACAGTATTGCTTTGGCCGCTACTTTGGTGGCAATATTTTCTTTATTATCCAGATTTTTAGGAGTAATTCGCGATCGTATTCTTGCTGGGCAATTTGGTGCTGGAGAATTGTTAGATATTTATTATGCCGCTTTTAGGGTTCCGGATTTAGTTTTTAATTTGGTGGTTTTGGGGGCCTTATCCGCTGGCTTTATTCCGATTTTTACCAATCTTTTAAAAAAAGAAGAACCAGAAAACAAGGAGGCTTGGTATTTGGCGAGTAATGTTTTGAATTTTTTATCTCTTGCAATTTTAATTCTCTCAATTTTTGGCATAATTTTTGCCAATCCTTTAATCAAGGTTATTGCTCCCGGTTTTAATCCGGAAGCTCAAAAATTAACCGCCAATTTGACTAGAATAATGTTTCTTTCGCCTTTATTTTTGGGAATTTCTGGTGTTTTGGGCGGCATTCTTCAATCGACGAAGCGTTTTTTGATTTATTCCATCGCTCCGATGGTTTATAATTTGGGAATTATTTTTGGTGCAATTTTTCTTTCCAAGTCTTGCGGAATTTATGGTCTCGCCTGGGGCGTGGTGATTGGTGCTTTTTTCCACGCCGTGATTCAGTTACCTTCGGTTTTTCGTTTGGGCTTTCGTTGGTCAATGGTTTTGAATTGGCGGGACAAAAATACCAGGAAAATTGCTCGAATGATGGTGCCGCGAACGCTTAGCTTGGCTGTTTCTCAAATTGGTTTGTTATTTACTACCATTATCGCCTCTTTGCTACCTAGCGGAACTTTGACTGTTTTTAATTTTGCCAACAATCTGCAGTCTTTCCCGGTTGGCGTTTTTGGCGTTTCTTTTGCTATTGCCGCCTTTCCTTCCTTCTCAGAATATGCTTTTGAACCGAAAATTTTGATTGAAAAATTTAGTTCCACCATGCGGCAGATTATGTTTTTTGTAATTCCGACCACGGTTTTTATTATCACTCTTCGTGCCCAGATTATTCGTGTTGTTTATGGAACCGGCGCTTTTGATTGGAATGATACGGTTTTAACTATGAATGCTTTGGGAATTTTTTCCATTTCCCTAGTTGCGCAAGCCGCCGCTCCGCTGTTGGTGAGGGTTTTTTATGCTCGCCACGATTCAAAAACTCCTTTGTATATTGGCGGTTTAAGTGTCTTGAGTAATTTGATTCTTTCTTGGTATTTGGGCAGAAAAATGGGTGTGGCTGGTTTGGCAATTGCCGCTTCAGTTTCCAGTATTTTAAATTTTATTTTGTTATGGATATTTCTCTATATTGAAATTCCAATTCTTAACGCTTTCCCAATTCTTATTTCCGCTCTAAAATACTCTGCCGCCGCTCTTTTGTCTGGCGTGGCAATTCAAATTTCCAAATTGGCAGTTTGGCCTTTTATTGATATGACAACTTTCAAAGGGGTCTTTATTCAATTATTAACTTCTTTGATTGTTGGAGTCTTAACTTATTTATTTATTTGCAAAATGCTGGGGAGTGAAGAGATGGAAAGCTTTTCTCGGGTTTTATCCAAAAAATTGCCGTTTAAAAAACTAAATGTCGGCGACCAAAGCGAAGCAAGGGGGAACTAATTAATCAAACACAAAAGACCATGAAAATGGCCTTTTATTGACCGCTAGCAACAAATAAAGTAAGATAAATTTATGAATAGAAGCGAAAAAATAAGGAATTTTTGTATTATTGCTCATATTGATCACGGGAAATCAACCCTGGCCGATAGAATGTTGGAAATCACCGGAACAGTAGATAAGCGCAAAATGAAAGATCAGATTTTGGATGGAATGGATATTGAGCGCGAACGCGGCATTACAATCAAATTACAACCGGTAACCATGGATTATGATGGTTATCAACTAAACCTAATCGATACTCCGGGACACGTGGATTTTTCCTATGAAGTTTCCCGTTCTTTGGCTGCTGTGGAAACGGCTGTTTTATTAGTGGACTGCACTCAGGGGATTCAGGCTCAAACTTTAGCTAATCTTTATCTGGCTTTGGAGCAAGATTTAACAATTATTCCAGTAGTAAACAAAATTGATTTGCCGGCTGCCGATGTCCAAAAAACCAAAGAAGAAATTATCAAATTAATTGGTTGTCGCGAAGAAGAAATTTTGTGTTCTTCCGGGAAAACTGGCGAAGGGGTAGAGGATATTTTGCGTTCGGTAATCAAGAATGGTCCTGAACCAAAAAGTGCTGACGCCAAAAATCCAGAACTTTCTCGCGCTTTAATTTTTGACTCAAAATATGATGAATACAAAGGCGTTGTTGCTTATGTTCGTATTTTTAATGGAAGCATCAAAAAAGGAGACAAAATTCGTTTGATTATTTCCGGAGCAGAAAGTGAAGTTTTGGATATCGGTGTTTTTAAACCAGATTATTTTTCTACTGGCGAATTGAAAGAAGGGGAAATCGGCTACATCATCACCGGCTTTAAGCAAGTTGGTGATTGTCGTGTTGGCGACACAATTAGTTCCACTTTTAATCAAGCCAATGCAAAAGAATTGGAAGCCCTGCATGGTTATCAAGACGTGAAGCCAATGGTTTTTGCTGGTGTTTTTCCTCGTGAAGGCAGTGATTTCAAGGAATTGCGCGAAGCAATGGAAAGGCTAAAACTCAACGATGCCGCCCTTGCTTATGAACCGGAAAGATCAGATGCTCTTGGTTTGGGTTTTCGTTGTGGTTTTTTGGGTCTGCTTCATTTGGAGGTTTTTCAAGAAAGACTGCGTCGAGAATATGATCTTGATTTGATTGTGACAGTGCCAAGTGTTGCTTATCAGGTCATAAAAAGCGATGGTGAAGAAATAATTGTCCGCACACCGCAAAAATTACCGGATCCGACAAAAATTTCCAAAATTTTAGAACCTTGGGTGAAGCTGGATATTGTGACGCCAAAAAATTATCTGGGAAATATTATGAAAGTTTCTCAGGAAAGAAGGGGAATCTATAAAAACACTGAATATCTTTCTGCCGATAGTGATGATGCGAGAGTGATGCTTCATTATGAAATGCCAATGTCCGCAATTTTGACCGATTTTTATGATCGCATCAAAAGTGTTTCTTCTGGTTATGCATCTTTGAATTATGAATTTTTTGATTATCGCGAAGCAGATGTCGTCAAAATGGATATCATGGTTGCTGAAGAAATTGTTGAATCTCTTTCAGTGATTGTTTATCGCGACGACGCTTTTCGAGAAGGAAAAGAAATTGTTAAAATCCTAAAAAATTCTTTACCAAAGCAAATGTTTGTTTTGAAGTTGCAAGCTTCAATTGGCGCCAAAGTAATTGCTTCTGAGAGAATCAGTGCAATGAGTAAAGATGTTACTGCCAAACTTTATGGCGGCGATGTTTCCCGTAAAAGAAAATTATTAGAAAAACAAAAAAAAGGAAAAAAGAAAATGATGACTGCCGGTAAAGGAAGTGTTGAAATACCAGCAGAAACTTTTGTTAAAATTTTAAAAAGACAACAATAAATATGAAAATTAAAAACAAAAAAAAGAAATTATTTAATATTATAACGATTTTTATTTCATTAATCGTTTTGATTTCAATGGTTGCTTTGACATTTAGTTCCATTTTCTTCTACTAACTTTTATTTTTATGTCAAAAATTTGGCAACTTAATTCTGCAGCACCGGAAAATTTTTTTACTGAAAACAGTGGATTATCGCCGATTTTGGCACAATTGCTTTTTAATCGCGGACTTCGCACCGAAGAAGAAATTGAGGCTTTTTTGAATCCGGAAACATGCTTTTATGATCCCTTTTTATTCAATGACATGGCTGCCGCCATCGATCTCTTGATTAAAAAAATCAAAGCGGGAGAAAAAATTATTATTTATGGAGATTATGATGCTGATGGAATCACTGCTTCCGCAGTTCTTTCGGAAGCCTTAAAAATTTTAAAAGCCAAGGTTGAAGTTTATCTGCCGGATCGCGTTACTGAAGGTTATGGTTTGAATTTGTTAGCGATTGATCAATTGGTTGCGGCTGGCGCTAAGCTAGTTATCACGGTGGATACCGGAATTAGAAATAAAGAAGAAATTGCTTATGCAAAAAAATGCGGTTTGGAAGTAATCGTCACTGATCATCATACTTTACCAGAAAATGAGGAGGATTTGCCGGATTGTTTAATTATTAATTCCGCTGACGCCCGCAACAAATATCCTTTTAAGTTTTTGGCCGGTGTCGGCGTGGCCTTTAAGGTTGCTAGTGCCTTAGTTTCTCGTTCAAAATTATCTGACGAACAAAAACATTATTTATTAGAAAGTCTTTTGGATTTTGTCGCAATTGGTACTGTGGCCGATATGGTGACGATGATGGGTGAAAATCGTGCTTTGGTTAGCCGTGGTTTGGAAGTTTTGAATCAAACCAAAAGAATCGGTCTCAAAGAATTGATAAAGGTAGCAAAATTGGACAATTTGCGCCGTTTGGAGTCTTGGAATATTGGTTATCAAATTGGTCCACGATTGAATGCCGCTAGCCGAATGGATCATGCCAGCAACGCTTTTGCATTATTAGTTTGTGATAACCAAGCAAAAGCAGAAGTGATTGCGAAGGAATTAAATAATCGAAATAGTGATCGTCAAAAAATTACCGAAGAAGCAGTTGGTGAAGCTCGAGCGCAGATTGACAACCAGCTTAATGTTGGACCAAAATTTTTTCTAGCGGCAATTTCTAATCAAGAAAAAATATGGAGTGAGGGGATTATTGGCTTGGTCGCGGGAAAAATTTGTGAACGATATTATCGTCCAACCATTGTCGTGACTTCCACCGAAGATGGCTACAAAGGTTCCGGCAGGTCTATTGAAGAGTTTAATCTAATAGAAGCAATAGAAGAGGCTGCGCAGACAGATAGCAGCTTGATTGGTAAGTATGGCGGACATCCAATGGCTTGCGGTTTCAGTATGGAAAGTAAAGAAAAATTGGATGCTTTTGTTAAAAAAATGGAAGAAATCGCTGTTAGAAAATTAAGTAATGAAAATTTAGCACCAAAATTAAAAATTGAAATTGAAATTCCTTTATCGGCAGTTAATGAAAATTTATTGGCCGAGATTTCTTTGTTAGCACCTTTTGGACAACACAATCCTCAGCCAAAATTTGTTAGTCGAGGCCTGAAAATTGTTGAATCATTTTTTATGGGCCTGGATGGCCAGCACGTCAAATTCAAAGTAGCGGATGAAAATGGTTTTAGTTTGTGGGCAATTTGTTTTGGCGGTACTGATATGTACAAACATTGTGAAGTTGGCGATTTTATTGATTTGGCCTATTTTGCCGAATGGAATGAATTTAATGGACGCAAAGAAGTGCAATTAAAAATTATTGATTTGAAAAAAATATGAAATTAATTTCTTTTTCTGATGGTGGAGCGCGCGGCAATCCCGGACCAGCTGGTATTGGGGCAGTTTTGTATAACGAAAAAAATGAATTATTGGAAGAACTTTCTTTTTACTTAGGTGAAACCACCAACAACCAAGCAGAGTATCGGGCTTTAATTATGGCTCTTGAGAAGGCGCAGGCTCTTGGGGCAACCGAAATGGATTGTTATTTGGATAGTGAATTAGTGGTTAAACAGTTGAACCGGGAATATAAAGTAAAGAATCAGGACCTGGCACCATTGTTTTTGAAGGTTCACAATATTTCTCTAGCTTTCAAAAAAATCAGTTTTCACCACGTGCCACGCGAAAAAAATTCTGTTGCTGATGGACTTGCTAATCGGGCAATGGATCGGAAAGCTAACTAAAAATTTTTTCTCAAATAAAAAACCGCTTCAAAAAGCGGTTTTTTTATTTTTAATTTTATGTTAATTGCCAGTTAATGACCAATGCCATGGCTCATTTCCAATTTTGGCATATAGACCATTTTTGTTCATGCAATCTTTTAATCCGCTACTTATATTATAATCCCAGGACATTTTTCCTCCTTCGTTACGGCTAATATCAACTGCATTTCCACCCATATGATTAGAGCAGCATGGTTTTGCGGCAGTATTTCCAGTTCCGTTTTTAAAAGCTTTCCAATATCTCAATGATTGTTCCACAGTTCTTGCTCCGCCATTAACATAGAAAAGATCTTTGCCATTTTTTTGTTTTACACAAGCGAAGGCTCTTTCTAGTTTTTCTTTCATGATTGGTGATACTTTTTTATTTTGATAGTCAACCAAAGTTACCGTTATTTTTGAGGCCAACTCTTCACATTTTGATGTATCGCCGCCAGTTCTTTTGAATTCATCACAACCTTCTTGGTAGGGATTTCCAGAGCCGGGAGCACTGTCAGAGAAATCGGGCATTGCTTCCGGAATATATTGGATTTTTAGTGATTTAAAAATTAAAATATCCGGATTAATTACCGAAATAATCATATAAGAAGAGAATAATACAACAAGTCCGCTCACACTACCAATAATCATTTCTTTGGCAACTTTCATTCGAGAAGCATTACTACCAGAAATTAACCAGATAACTCCGCCAGCCATTGTTGTTACAGCAGCTAGGGAACCAATAATAATTAAGGCGTAATTATAGAGAGCAATAATATATTGAGCAATCCAAGGAACTTCGCAAGTAGTTGAACCATCATCACCTTTTATGCAATCCACTTTTGGGCAAGTGTAAGAACCGTCAGCATTTTTTTTGCAACTAATTAATTTGTATAAACCTGGAATATCAATATTAAGATTATCAAAAGGATTGTTGAGGGTGGCAACTGGCTTGACTGGTGCTAATGGAGCTTCGATTAGGCAGCAGCAGACATTTTCCGGGGAAAGCTTTTCTCCTTTACACATTATATCGTTTCCAATAACGAATTTTTTGTTAGTACAAGTGATTTGATTTAATTCCCAGTAACAATTATCGTTTGTCAAATTAGCTGGTGTTGTAGTGCTAGCTCTTACTTCTGCTGCAAAACTAAAAATTGCAAAGAGCAAAAAAAATACGCTAATTATTTTTAACTGCCCGAGTTTTTTCATATTTTATATTTCTCAATATTTTGATTAGCGATTTCTTGAATAACTTTCAAATCTTCTGCGTGAAGATGTTTGAATCTCCCTTGGCCTTTTAGATATTCGTCAACTGGTTTCGGCGAAAAGTTTGCGGTGATACTAGAAGAAGCCAATTCCCCATCGCGATATTCCAATAATGGATAAAGACCAGTTGTTGCGGCCAATTTTCCCATCATTACGGATTGGTCATTTTTTATTTTCCAGCCCGGGATGCAAGGGGAGAGAATTTGGATGTAAGTTGGGCCATCTACTTCCAAAGCAGCTTTTACTTTTCTGGTAATATCATCAGGAAAGCCAGCGGTGCTTTGGGCAACATATTTTAAACCATGAGCTAGAGCAATTTTTAGCATGTCTTTTTTGACCTGAGTGGAGCCGATAGAAGCTTCGCCGTTTGGAGTGGTGGTTGTGGAAGCACCGTAAGGCGTGGCCCCGGAAGCTTGAATCCCAGTATTGGAATAAGCTTCAGTATCGTAGCAGATATAAAGAATTTTTTCGTTTCGTTCCCACAT
>CAZBVX010000022.1:0-11573 GCA_964495615.1 uncultured Gammaproteobacteria bacterium
AGACAAGTTTTGGCTGACACCAAAGATCGCAGCGAAGTTCGCGGTGGTGGTAAAAAGCCATGGAAGCAAAAAGGTACTGGTCGCGCTCGTGCTGGTTCTAGCCGTTCTCCATTATGGCGTGGCGGTGGTGTAATTTTTGGTCCAACTAGCGATCGTAATTTCAGTGTCAAAATAAACAAAAAAATGAAGCAAAAAGCTTTGTTAATGGCTATTTCTGACAAGGTTAGCAATTCCAGCTTTGTCGCTTTGGACAAAATAGAATTACCAGCTTTCAAAACCAAGGATTTTAACAACTTCCTAACGGCAATTGAAAAAGAAGTTTTAGCAAATGAACGTCGCAGTGTCTTGGTAATAAATTCCATCAAAGACGAAAAAGTAAAATATTCCGGCCGCAACTTAAGCGGCGTTGAAATTATCAACTTGGAAAATTTGAACATTTTGGATGTTCTAAAATATCGCAACCTGATCATGACCGAAGATGCGATTAAAAAAATTTCCGAGCAATATAGTAAATAATTAGAAGCAGTATTATTAAACATATGGCTACAAGTACTACCGAAAAGAAGCCGGCAAAAAAACCGGTGACAAAAAAAGAAGAAAAGAGCATGAAGGATCTTTATTCCACTCCAGCTGCTTCTGTTGCAAAAACAACAAGCAAGGCAAAAGAGGGAACAAAATCCGTTTCTGCTTATCGCGTTTTAGTAAAACCAATGATTACTGAAAAAGCTGCTGATTTGGGCGCCAAAAACAAATATGTTTTTATGGTCAGTATGGATGCCAACAAAATTGAAGTAGCCAAAGCAATCAATTCTGTCTATGGTGTTAAAGTAGAAAAAGTTAATCTCATTCGTCAGGAAGGAAAAACAGTTGTTCGCGGTCGAATAAAAGGAAAACGAAAAGATTTCAAAAAAGCGATTGTTACTCTTGCCAAAGGAAACACAATCAGCATTTACGAAGGAGTCTAATTGAAAATATTTTATTGAATACATATGGGAATTAAAAAAGTAAAACCGAATACTCCAGGACGACGCCAAGCTACTTTTGATGATTTTGCCGACATCACCACTTCTACACCAGAAAAAAAATTACTGGTTATCAAGAAAAAAACTGGTGGACGCAACTCTCAAGGAAAAATCACAGTTCGCCACATTGGCGGCGGTGTCAAAAGATATATTCGTACCATTGATTTTAAGCGTGAAAAATTTGGTGTGCCAGCAAAAGTTGCTTCCATCGAATATGATCCAGGTCGTGGTTCCAGAATCTGTTTATTGCATTATGCTGACGGAGAAAAACGCTATATCACCATGCCTTTGGGTCTAAAAGTTGGTGAAACCATTCTTAGTTCTCAGGAATTAATTGAAATCAAGACTGGAAATGCGATGCCAGTTCAATTCATTCCAGCTGGCGTACAAATTCATAATATTGAATTGGAACCTGGCAAGGGAGCAAAAATCTGTCGTGGTGCTGGAAACGTTGTTTATGTCATGGGTGTTGAAGGGAAATATGCTCAGTTGAAAATGCCAAGCGGTGAAATTCGTCTCGTTAGAAAAGAATGTCTTTGCACCATTGGTCAAGTAAGCAACCCAGAATTACGTCACTTAAAATTAGGAAAAGCCGGCCGCACTCGCTTGTTAGGTGTTCGCCCAACTGTCCGCGGTACTGCCATGAATCCAGTTGATCATCCACACGGAGGTGGTGAAGGTAATCAATCAATCGGTTTGAAGAACCCAAAAACCAAATGGGGTAAGCCAGCTCTTGGTGTTAAAACCAGAAAGAACAGCCGCTCCAACAAGATGATTGTTAAACGTCGCGCTAAGAGAAAATAATAATTAAAATTCTCTCCAAAAATTATGTCAAGAAGTTTGAAAAAGGGACCATATATTAACCCACGTATTATCAAAAAAGTTCAAGATGCCAAGCCAGGTGATAAAGCGGTGATCAAAGTTTGGGATCGCGCTTGCACCATAACTCCAGCTATGGTTGGTTTTACCTTTGGTGTCCATAACGGAAAAATCCATGTTCCAGTCTACGTTGTTGAAAATATGGTTGGTCATCGTTTGGGTGAATTTGCTTCCACCAAAAAATTTGTTTCTCATGGTGGTAAAATGGCAAAAACTCAGGCTCAAGCCAAAAAGTAATCCCTTCTTATATTAATCAAGAATCCTATGGAAATTAAAGCAAGTTTAAACCAATTGAGGATGTCCCCTCGCAAAGTTCGTTTAGTTTCGGACCTTGTTAGAACATTACCGGTTGACAAAGCAATCAATCAGCTCCGTTTCGCTAACAAGCTCGCCGCTGCTCCATTGCAAAAATTAATCGAATCTGCAATTGCTAATGCCAACAATCTTTATGGCATCAGTCGGGACAATTTAATGATCAAGAGTCTTTATGTTGATGAAGGTAATACTTTAAAACGTTGGATGCCTCGTGCTCATGGACGTGCCACCACTTTACGCAAACGTTCTTGTCACATTCATGTCACTCTTGCTGAAATTAATGATAGTGGTCCAAAAACCAAAAAAACTAGCAAGATTGAAGCTCCGATCAAATTAGAAACTATTGCTGACGAAGCCAAGAAGAGCACCAAAAAGACTGAAGGAAAAAACAAAGAGGCTGCCAAGAAAGAAGAAACAAAAGGCGGCAAAGGTTTCACTAAAAAAGTTTTTAATCGCAAAGTCGGTTAATTCGCAAAATAATTATTGACTCAACTAATTACACTTACTATGGGTAGAAAAGTAAATCCAAAAATATTCCGCATGGGCATCACCAAAACTTGGTCTTCGGTTTGGTTTAAGAGTGGAGACTCCTACATCAAATCCGTCAAACAAGACATTGCTGTTCGTCGCTACATGATCAAGGAATTCAAGGAAGCTGGAATTGACCGCGTTGAAATCGTGAGAACCAGCACCAAGGTTCAAATTGATGTTTGGACTGGTAAACCAGGTTTGATTATTGGCCGCGGGGGAAATGGCGTTGAAGAATTGAAAAAAACTCTTCACACCAAATTCTTAAAGAATTTCCGCATGGGTGATATCAACTTAAACATCAAAGAAGTTGCACGTCCAAATCTTAGTTCTCAAATCTTGATTCAATCCATGATTTTAGAAATCGAGAAACGCGTTCCTTTCCGCAAAGTAATGAAGCAAGCAATCGGACGTGTTGAACGCGCTGGCGCTCAAGGTGTGAAAGTGGTTGTTTCTGGACGTTTGAATGGTGCAGAAATTGCTCGTACTGAAAAATTAGTTTTTGGAAAAGTTCCTTTGCATACTTTGCGTGCCGATATCGATTATTCTCGCGGCGTCGCCCACACCACTTATGGCGCAATTGGTCTTAAAGCTTGGATCTATCGCGGAGAAATTTTTGAAAAAGATAAAGAAACAAAAGGTGAAGTGCTTCAGAGTTAATTAGCTTTTTAATCTCAGACAAGAAATATGTTAATGCCAAAAAAAACTAAATATCGAAAAGATCACAAACGCCGCAAGGGCGGGACTGCAACTCGCATAATCAAAGTAAGTTTCGGTGATTTCGGTCTAAAAACTTTAGACGCTCACTGGATTACTGCTCGCCAGATTGAATCCGCTCGCCGTGTTTTGACTAGATATGTCAAAAAAACTGGAAAAGTTTGGATTAGAATTTTTCCTGACAAACCAGTTACTGTGAAAGGTGGAGAAATTCCAATGGGTAAAGGTAAGGGTTCCGTTGATCACTATGTCGCTTGCGTCAAGCCAGGAACTGTCATGTTTGAAATGAATGGAGTAGATGAAAAAGTAGCCAAAGAAGCCTTGGAATTAGCTAGTCATAAATTACCGGTCAAGTGTGCCGTTATTTCTAAAGAATAAAACACGATAATTATTCAAGCAATATGGAATTTAAAGAAATACAACAAAAAAGCGTCAGTGAGTTGCACAAGCTCTTGGCCGATTCTCGCGACAAGCTGCGTGAACTCCGTTTTAAGGATTCCAACAAACAGCTGAAAAATGTTCGCGAAATCAGAAAAATCAAAGCGCAGGTCGCTCAGATTTTCACCTTGTTAAATAAACAAAAATAATTAATCATATGGCCGAGAAAAAAGTTGCCAAGAAAACCGTAAAAACTACCACTTCAAAAACAGCTGCTCCAAAAGTTGCAAAAGTAAAACGTTTTGCACCAGTAGTCGCTCCAGAGAAGACAACCATCCAGAAAAAATTCAGTGGAGTAGTAGTTAGCGACAAAAGCGACAAGACAATTGTTGTTTTGGTTGAACGCGTTAAACTTGACCCAAAATATAAAAAAAGATTTGTTACTAGCAGAAAATACAAAGTTCATGATGAAAAAAATGAATTCAAAACTGGTGACAAGGTTACTTTTGTAGAATGCCGACCAATGAGCCGCGATAAGCGCTGGCGAGTAATCAAATAATTGTAAAGATATGATTCAAACCCAAAGTGTATTAAAAGTAGCAGACAATTCCGGCGCAAAGAATGTAATGTGTATTCAAGTTTCCGGAGGCTACAAAAAACGTTACGCAAGTGTTGGCGACATTATTGTTTGTGCTGTTCGCTCCGCTGCTCCTCATGCCGCCATCAAAAAAGGTGACGTAGTAAAAGCAGTAGTTGTTCGCACCAAAAAAGAAATTCGTCGCGCTGATGGTTCATATTTGCGTTTTGATGATAATGCTTGCGTGGTAATTACTGACAAAGAAAAAAAAGAGCCGAGAGGAACCAGAATTTTTGGCCCAGTGGCTCGTGAAATCCGCCGTGCTGGTTTCATCAAAATCGCCTCATTGGCGCCAGAAGTATTATAATCGTTACGGAAAGTTTTAAAGTTTTCAATAATATGTCAATCAAAAAAGGAGATAAAGTAAAAATTTTGACCGGAAAAGACAAGGGTAAAGCTGGAAAGGTTTTGCAAATCTTGCCTTCCGAAGGCCGAGTCAGTGTTGAAGGTTTGAACCTTCTAGTCAAACACCTTCGCCCGCGCCGTTCTGGTGAAAAAGGTCAAAGAATAGAATTCCCGGCTTTTATTAATTTGTCCAACGTGGCTATTATCTGTCCAAAATGTGGCAAACAAAGCAGATTGGCTTCCAAGGTAGTAAAAGGAGAAAAGAAAGACCAGAAATTCCGTGTTTGTAAAAAATGCCAAGAAGTTATTGAATAAGTTTCAATCTAAAATTGTCCAATCAATATGATTAATATCAAAGAACAATATAAAAACATCGCTGTTCCTCAACTGAAAGAAAAGTTTGGCTTCAAAAATCCAATTTTGGTGCCAAAAATTTCCAAAGTAGTTTTGAACGCCGGTTTTGGTAAGCACACCAAAGAAAAGGAGCTTATCGCTAATATTGAAAAGAGTTTGGGGAAAATCGCTGGTCAAAAACCAATGATGTCCAAAGCCAAAAAATCTATTTCCGCTTTCAAAATTAGAGAGGGAATGGTGATCGGCTCAACCGTAACTCTACGCGGTAAAAGAATGAATGATTTTCTTAACAAACTCATCAACGTTACTTTTCCTCGCGTCCGCGATTTCCGCGGTATCAGTGATAAATCAGTTGATAATTGTGGCAACATCACCATCGGTTTCAAGGATCAAAGTTGTTTCCCAGAAATCAAAGCCGAAGACGCTGATCATTTATTTGGCTTAGAAGTATGTATCGCTACTAACGCAAGAAACAAAGAAGAAGGTCTTGAATTATTCAAGCTTCTCGGTTTCCCTTTCAAAAAGAACCAATAATTACTAATTGATATGGCAAGAACTGCATTAATTGTTAAAGCAAAAAGAAAACCAAAATTTTCCACGAGAAAAATCAATCGTTGCTGGCGCTGCGGCCGCAATCATGGATATATGAGAGACTTCGGTCTTTGCCGTATTTGTTTTCGTGAATTAGCTAATAACGGTGATCTTCCGGGCATCACAAAATCTAGCTGGTAATTTCCGGTCCCGGTTTTAAAGATAAAAATATTATTATTGAAAAAATATGACAGATCCAATCGCAGACATGTTCACAAGAATCAGAAACGCTTCAGCCGTCAAAAAGGCCGAAATCGTTCTGCCTTTGAGCAAGCTCAAGCTTGAAATCGCCAAAATCATGGAAAGGGAAGGCTGGGTTAAAAAGGCAGAAGTGCTTTCTAACGCCAATGTTGGCAAGAAGGCCGGTTTTGATGAACTGCGAATCACTTTGAAATATCAGAAAAGTGGACGTCCAAGCATCAGTTCCATCAAACGTATCAGCAAACCAGGTTTGCGTGTTTATGTTGATAAGGACCACGTCCCAACAGTCTTAAACAATTTTGGTATTGCAATCTTGTCCACCTCCAAAGGAGTGATGACCAACCATGAAGCTCGCAAAGAAAAGATTGGCGGGGAAGTGCTTGGAGAAATCTTCTAATTACTAAATAGAATTTTAAATATATGTCACGATTAGGAAAATTACCAATTATCTTGCCAGCTGGTGTTACTGTTTCTTTTGAAAACAACATCCTCACAGTCAAAGGCCCAAAAGGAGAATTAAAGCGCGAAATCAAAAAACCAGTAGTACTGACGATTAACGAAAAAGAAATTGTTGTTTCTGTTGAAGATTCCACCGACCAAAAGCAACGTGCTTTTTGGGGTTTGTTTCGCGGTTTAATTAACAACATGATTATTGGTGTTAGTGTTGGTTTCACCAAAAAACTAGAAATCAATGGTGTCGGTTATCGCGCCAATGTTGCTGGTAAAATTCTCAATTTGAGTCTTGGTTATTCTCATCCAATTGTTTTTACTTTACCAGAGGGAATCACCGCCACTGTTGAAGGAAATATCATCGCTATTTCCGGAATTGATAACGAATTAATTGGTAACGTTGCTTATAAAATCAGAAAATTCCGCAAACCTGAACCATACAAAGGAAAAGGTGTGAAATATCAAACAGAAGTTATTAGACGCAAGGCTGGCAAATCTGCCGCCAAAGGTAAATAATTAGCATTTTGTGAAATAATATGAATATCCAAAAAGCCTTACAAGAAAAGAAAGAGAGATTGCGCAACAAAATCCGTGCAAAAATCAGCGGTACTGCTGAACGTCCACGTTTGAGTGTTTTTCGCTCTTTACGCGGTATGAATTTGCAATTAATTGACGATGTTGCCGGAATTACTTTGGCCAGCGTCAATACTCGCGAAGTAAAAACCAAAGGCACCAAAACTGAAATTTCCCGTGAAGCTGGAAAGTTAATGGCTGAAAAAGCAAAAAGCAAGGGAATTACTGCTATTGTTTTTGATCGCGGTGCTAATCGCTATCACGGCCGTGTTCAGGCAGTTGCCGAAGCAATGCGTGAAGCGGGAATTATTTGCTAACCTTAAAGCCTTAAATTTATATTTATGTCTGACGAAAAGAAAAATCAAACTGTTGAAAATAAAACAGCCGACCGACCACAAGGCGGAGAAAGAAGACGTTCCACTGGCGGTCCTCGCGGCCCAAGACGTGGCGGTAATGATCGCGAAAAAAATCGTGATGAATTTGAACAACGCATTCTTGATGTTGCTCGTGTTACTCGTGTGATGGCTGGAGGAAAAAGAATGAATTTTCGAACTTGTGTCGCCATTGGCGATCGCAAAGGAAAAATTGGTGTTGGTGTTGGCAAAGGCGCCGATGTCACAATGGCGGTCAACAAAGCAGTTAATCGCGCCAAAAGAGACATGATCACCGTGGCAATGGTTGATGGAACTATTCCTCATGAAGTTCTTGGACACAATGGTGCTTCCCGTATTATTTTCAAACCAGCAAAAAAAGGTAAAGGCGTTATTGCCGGCGGCGTTGCTCGTTCCATTTTGGAGCTAGCCGGTGTTAGCAATATCACCAGTAAAACTTTGGGTGGAAACAACAAGCTGAACAATGCTCGTTGCACCATCAAAGCTCTTGCTTCCTTGCGCACCAGAAATGTTGCTGAAAAAGTAAAAGTTGAAGAAAAAGCTGTCACCGAAAAAGAATAATTATACAAATTAAATTTATCATAAAATAGTATGTTGTCATTAAACTCCATACCCGCTTCAAGCGGCAAGAAAGATCGCAAAAGGGTTGGTCGCGGAAACGCTTCTGGCCATGGTACTTATAGTACTCGCGGTCAAAAGGGTCAAAAATCCCGCTCCGGTGTTAGTAATTTGAAACGCTTGGGTATGAAGCAGCAGTTATTGCAGACTCCAAAATCTCGCGGCTTCAAATCTTTGCAGCCAAAAAATCAAGTAGTAAATGTGAAATTGATTAATCTCAACTACAAAGAAGGTGAAACAGTTAGTCCAACCACTTTGTTTGAAAGAAATATTATTTCTCGAATCTCTTTGCCGGTAAAAATTCTTGGCAAGGAAAAATTGACTGTCAAAGTAAAATTTGAAGGCGTCAAAATGAGTGAAACTGTAAAAACCCAATTATAATTACTTAGACGTCGCGTTTTGCGCGATGTCTTTGTATGGCTTATATGTTTGAAAAATTAAATCAAATTTGGAAAGTAAAAGATTTGCGCAAGAGTATTATTTTTGTGCTTTTGATGTTGGTGGTTTTTCGCCTAGCGGCTCATATTCCGATTCCGGGAGTCAATGCAGTAGCTTTGAAAAATCTTTTTGCTAATAATCAAATCTTGGGGATGATGAATCTCTTCTCTGGTGGCGGTATGGAAAATTTTTCCATTGTCATGATGGGTATTGCTCCTTATATTACTTCTTCTATTATTTTTCAACTTTTGGGAATGATTTTTCCAAAAATTCAAGAAATGCAGAAAGAAGAATCTGGACGTCAAAAAATCAATCGCTGGACCCGTTGGGCAACCGTTCCTTTGGCAGCTATGCAAGCCTATGGCATGATTGTTCTTTTGCAACGTTCAGCTAGTGGAATTTTGGGGAACATTTCTCCTTTTGATATGATTAGTATCATCATCACCATCACTGCCGGTACCATTTTCTTGATGTGGATTGGTGAATTAATTTCTGAAAAGAAAATTGGTAATGGTATTTCTTTATTAATTTTTGCCGGTATCGTTGCTATTCTTCCACGACAAGCGGTCCAGCTTTATCAAACCTTTGATTCTAGTCAATTGTTCATGATGATCGGCTTCGCTCTGGTTGGTTTGATCACCATCATCGGTGTGGTAATTATTAATGAAGGTCAGCGCAATATTCCGGTTCAATATGCTCGCCAGATTCGTGGAAATCGTGCTTTTGGCGGCACTTCTAGTCATTTACCATTACGTGTTAATATGGCTGGGGTTATTCCAATCATTTTCGCAATTTCGGTAGTTTTGTTTCCATCCATGATTGCGCAATTCACAATTCATGCTCGCAGTGTTTGGTTGGCTGAATTTTCTCAGAAGGTAATCGATTTGTTTGCTAATCAACTTTTCTACGGTGTTATTTATTTCATTTTAGTTTTTGCTTTCACTTATTTCTACACTGAAATCGTTTTTCATCCAGATCAAATTTCAGAAAATCTTCAGAAACAAGGTGGTTTTATTCCTGGTATTAGACCAGGGAAGCACACTCAAGAATATCTAGCAAACACTACTCACCGAATTATTTTAGTTGGTGCTTTGTTCTTGGGCGTTATCGCTGTTTTGCCTTTGATTGTTCAATATTTCTCTGGTTTGCAATCTCTGTCTATTGGTGGTACTAGTTTGTTGATCGTGGTTTCGGTGGTTATTGAAACCGTGAAGCAGATTGAAGCCCAGATGACCATGAGAGAATACGATGGAATCTAAAAACAATTCAAAAATCTCGAAAAAAGACCATTCTATTTTAGAGTGGTCTTTTTGCCAGAAGGGGTTGTCAGTGTTATAATATAATTAATTTTTATGAATAATTTAATCAAATCCGAAGAGGAAATTCGTGCTATTCGTGAAGGCGGCAAAATTTTGCACGCCATTTTGAAGGCGCTTGGCAAAGAAATCAAACCAGGCACAAACACTGCCGATTTGGAAGCTTTGGCTTGCAAAATGGCTGATGAAGCCGGGGCTAGACCAGCTTTTAAAAACTATCCGATGGGTGGCGGAAAATTTTTTCCAGATATGCTTTGTGTTTCAATTAATGACGAAGTCGTTCATGGCACAGCGACTCCGGGAAGAATTTTGAAGTCTGGAGATATTGTTGATGTTGATTTGGGAATTGAGTGGCCGGCCGAAGAAAGTTTGCGTCAAAAATTTAATTTACCAAAAAATCCCCATTCGCCTTTGGGTGGATTTTTTACTGACATGTCCTACACTTTCCCAGTCGGCAAAGTAAGCACTGCCACCAAGAAATTATTGCAAGTCACCCGAGAATGTTTAGAAAAAGGCTTGAAAGCCATCAAGCCTGGTTTAAAAATTGGTGAATTAGGTAAAATTATTCAAGATTACGCCGAAAAGCACAACTATGGCGTAGTACGAGATTTGGTTGGCCATGGGGTTGGCTATTTGGCTCACGAAGATCCAGCAGTCTTTAATTACGAAATTCCAGATGACGATCCGGAAAATATCACCATTCAAGAAGGAATGGTTTTGGCGGTGGAGCCAATGATTAATTTTGGCACCTGGCGCATCAAAATAGACAAAGACAACAAATACACCATCAAAACTGCTGATGGAAGCCTGAGCGCTCATTTTGAGCACACCGTAGCGGTCACCAAAAATGGTTGTGAAATTTTAACCGCTGAATAATATGTCCGAAGTGAAAAAATATTTGGGAATTGATTGGGGAAGCAAGCGCTTGGGTTTGGCAACTGCTGATAATGAAACCAAAATGGCCTTACCTTTTCAAACCGTCGCTTCTTTGGGGGAAGTATTAGTTTTGGTTGACGAAGAAGAAATTGATGAAGTGGTGATTGGTCGTCCGGAAAAACTTTCCGGCAAGGTTGATGAAAAATTAACTGCCGAATATCTCACTTTTTTAATCGCCCTCAAAAAATCATTAGTTATTCCCGTCATTGAATTTGATGAACGTTTATCCAGCAAAGCCGCTGATGCCCTTGGCGGTTCAAAAAAAATGCGTGCCGGCCGTGACGAGATTGCTGCCGCAATAATTTTACAAAATTATTTAGATGCCCACTCAAGAAACTAAAAATACGCTCGGAATAATCATCAAACGCCGCCCGTTCAAGGAATATGATCGCGCGGTCGTTCTTTATACACGCGATTACGGAAAAATGAATCTCGTGGTGCGAGGTGCGGAACGTCCAGCCTCAAAATTAGCTGGGCACATTGAACCCTTTTCTTTAATTGAAGCGATGATTGTTCGAGGAAGACGTGATTATCTTGGTGCAGCTCGTTCGATCGATTCACGAATTACCGTTCGCCAAGACTTGAATCGCTTATTTTATGCCGGCGCCGCTTTGGCGGCTTTGGATAAATTAACTAAAGAAGAAGAGCCAGACGCAGAATTGTTTTTTTTGACGGAAAGTTTTTTGGAATATCTAGACAAACGAACCACTGATTTAAAAAAAGAAAAAGGGGAGGTATTGCTAGCGGCCTATCTCTGGAAATTGCTTTCTGAACTAGGCTATACACCTCGCTTAGACAAATGTTTGACTTGTGGATTGCCAATCAAATCTGAAGATAATCGTTTTGATGCTTTGCACGGCGGTTTGATTTGTCCAGTCTGTGC
>CAZBVX010000023.1:0-10538 GCA_964495615.1 uncultured Gammaproteobacteria bacterium
CTGTCTTTTAGCAGCCGCGCCGACTAATCTTTCGCCATTTTTGGAAATCGCTTCCGTGCTTGGCGTAGTTCTATTTCCCTCGATATTTTCAATAATTTTTGGCACACCGCCTTCCATGATCGCCATGGCTGAATTGGTGGTACCCAAATCAATTCCTAAAATTTTTCCCATATTTTTTATTTTAAATATTTATTAATTATTATTTTTTTTGAATTTTAATTTTTTTGGCTTTTAATTCTGGAGCTTTGGGAATGACAATTTTTAACATTCCCCCTTCATTAGTGGCAATTGCTTTTTCGCTATCCACCTTTTCCGGCAAAGCAATACTTCGATAGAAAGAACCGCGGCGAATTTCTTTGCGATAATAATTCTTGTCGTCCACTTCGCTCTTTTTTTCACTTTCACCTTTTAAACACAAGGTGTTGTTTTCTATTGAAATATCAACTTTTTCCGGATCAATACCGGCCAGTTGAGTTTCAATAATAATATTGTTTTGATCTTCGTACATATCTACCGCTGGGGTGAAACCAAATTGGTCGCCGCGAACAGCCGGCAGAAATTCTCCGAAAGTTTTATCCATTTCATCGTCTGAAAAAAATGGAGCCCATTTGATTAATGACATATTTTTATATTATTCGCCGACAATTACTTTAGCGGCGCGAATTAATTTTCCATTTAATTTATAACCGGCCATTACTTCTGTTTTTATTTTTTCACCGGTTCCTTCGACAGCTTCCATGGTTTGGTGATCAAATTTTTCACCAATTGTTTTTATTTCTTCAATACCATGGCTTTCTAAAGTATCCTTGAATTGTTTGAGAACATAAGTCACTCCCGTTACCCAGGAATTTTTCTTTTCTTCTTCTGGCAAAGTAGCAATCGACATTTTCAAGTGATCATAGACCGGCAAAATTTCTTCCAAAAAACCTTCCAAGGCAAATTTGATAAAATTGCTTTTGTCCTGGGCATGCTGTTTTAGTAAATTCTGATAATCTGCCAAGGCGCGCAAATATTTCTTTTCTGAATCATTTTTTTCCATTTCCGCTTCCATTTTTGTTAAGGCTTTTTTTACAAAAGGACAAATATTTTTTAATTCCCGGGCTTCAGAAAAACTATACCAAGCAAATTCTTCATACTTCTCAGCCAATTTCGGTTCGCCAGAAAACTCAGTAGCGACAAAACGCAAAACCAATAAATCATCAATTAAGCCAGTGTCAAAAATCTGAAAATTATTTACTTTTAAATTCAATTCTTTCTCTGCTTTTTTCTTGATGGTATCTAGGGGGTCTTTTTCCTTTTTCACCAAGGCGGTCAAGCCGAGCCACAAGTCAGTATTTTTTTCTTTTAACAAAAGAATTTCGTGGCGAGAATTAATAATAAAGCCATGTGCGGCTACTAAATTTTTGTTTTCTTTTTGATCTTCCATAAGTTTTATTTAAATTGTTCTTGAATAAATTCAACCAAAGAAAGGTTGTGCCCATAGTCGGCGCGAATTGGACTTAGAATTCCAAAAACACCAAGCTGTCCGGCGTTACTGTACTTTAATAAAGTAACACTTAAAAAAATTCCAAACGGATTTTCTTCACCCACCAAAACTTTTGTTCCCAATGGTAATTCTTCAAACAAGGCGCTAATAATTTCTTCCATCTTATCAATCGCCACTGACACGTCGCAAACTGCTTCCACTTGGCGAAATTCCGGCTGAGCAAATAAATTCGCCAAACCCGTGTGGAAAAAACTATTTTTGTGAAAAGCCCAAAAAACGGCACTGCCGGAAAATTCAGAAATTAATTTGGCAATCTGCTTGAAAGCATTTTCATCATTCTGAAAAATTTTTTCCAGAGCTTCTTTTTCAGAATCTTGGATTTTTCTATCTTCTTTTTTTAGACCTTTAACCTCTTCGCTATAAGCCCAAACTGTCGGAATGCGTCCCGCGGAAGTGTGCGGCTGAAAAATATAGCCTTCTTCTTCCAGTTCCATCATGTCATTTCGGACGGTGGCCGGGGAAACCCCTAACTTGTATTTTGTCACCAAAAGACCAGAAGAAACCGGTTGAGCGGTCTTCACGTGTTCTTTGATGATGGTTTGGAGAATTAATTTTTTTCGTTCAGAAATCATATATTTTTCATTCCTCTGCTATTATATAGCAAATTAGCACTCCCGTCAAGAGAGTGCTAAAAAGGCAATTTTCTTTATTTTTTCAAATTTATCGACTAGCTTCCCTTTGCATTTCTGGCAGCCACTTTTGATATTGTTCCTGGTCCCACTGTAAATTTCTGAGCGGTAAAATTTCTTGGGCGGAAAAATCATGAGCCGCTCGATAAGAAATGGAATAAAATTCAGGAGTGAAACCATTAATAAAACAATCTGAGACCAAATGAATAAAAGCGGCGACGGTAAAAACCACCAAAAAAAGTGATATTTTTTTATAACGGCGCAACAAAAAAGCGAGGATTAGGAAAATTGGCACGTATTCCCAGGCATGAAAAATTAAAATATTTTTTCCGCTCCACAAAAATTCCCAACCATGCAAAAAGCCAAACATCGAAAAGCGCCCGAAGACTAATAAGTATTCAATAGCATGATCGACGTCAATCAGAAAACCGCCCAAAATAGCGGCGACAATAAAAGGCCAGAAAAAATCTTTATTTTTGCCGGTGATTCGCCAGAATAATAGCGCTACCAAAATTGCAATTGCAAAATGGAGAAAAAGATGAAGATATAAAGGCATAAAAAAATATTAATCAATAACGGTACTGGTGGCAATTGGCAGCACGACATTAATGTTTTCCGGGTTAACTTCTCCCCGGTCGCCAAAATACCAAGTGAGAATTTCTTTGGCAATTGGTGTCGCTACTGAACTTCCTTCGCGACCTTCTTCAACCAAAACAGCGATCACAATTTGCGGATCTTCATAGGGAGCAAAACCAGCAAACCAAGCATGTGGATATTTTTTGGAGTTCCATTGAGCGGTGCCTGTTTTTCCAGCAACCGGCACCGGCACAGATTGCAAACTGCGCGCACTGCCAGCAGTAACCGTTTCTCTCATCCCCTCACGAACAATGCGCAAGTTGTTAGCATCAACTAAATTGTTGCGAATGATTTTTGTTGGGACTTCACGGATTAATTGATTTTTGTCATCCAAAATTTCCTTCACCAAGTGCGGCTGATAAAGAGTTCCTCCGTTAGCCACGGCAGCGGTGTAGTTTGCTACTTGCAGAGGAGTGACAGTCAAATCTCCTTGACCAATGGAAAGATGATAAGTATCGCCAATATACCAACTTTCCTTTTTTACTTCTTTTTTCCAGGCGGCGCTCGGCACAAAACCTGGACGTTCACCGGTTAAATCAATTCCTGTTTTTTCACTAAGGCCAAAAAGCTTTAGATATTTTGCTAAGCGATCAACTCCCAAACCAACAAAATCGTTATAGCCACCACCAATATAATAGAAAAAAGTATTTACTGAATTAGCAATTGCTGAACGAACATCAACTGTGCCATGCCCTCCCGGTTTCCAGTCTGGAAAATTCCAAACACCAATACGCAAACCACCATTAGAAAATACTGTGGTGTTTTCAGAAATTATTTTTTCCTGCAAAGCACCAGCAGCAACCACAATCTTGACCGTTGAGCCAGAAGGATATTCACCGGAAATTGAACGATTAAATAGAGGCTTTGCCGGATCTTCTAAAAATTGCCGATATTCTTCGCTTTTGATTCCTCGAGCAAAAAGATTGTTGTTATAAGCCGGCAAAGAAACCATCGCTAACACTTCACCATTCCGCGGATCAAGTGCCACCACAGAACCGGAGCTGAGATTTAGTTTTTCTAAATAACGCTTCAAGACTAATTCGCTTTCTCTTTGCAGTCCCTTGTCTAGGGCTAATTTTAGGTTTGTACCATCAATGGAAGCAGTTTCGCTCACCACTTTTATTACTCGACCAAGAGCATCTACTTCCGAATCTTTTTTCCCTGGTGTTCCTTTTAGTTCATCCTCCCAAACATATTCCAGACCAGTTTTACCAATATAATCAATCAAAGTATATTTGCCTGGCTGAGCAGCCAATTCTTTTTCACTTATTTTTCCAGTATAGCCAAGAAGATGGGACAAAGAAGCAGTGTGGTCTTCTTCGGAAATTTCATAGGCTCTTTGAATTTTGTTGGAAAGAAAAATTCCCGGCTCACCATTACATTCCAAATACAGGCGCATGGCAATTTCATAAGGAATGTTGTCGGCAATAAAAAATGGCTCATAAATTTTGTAGGAACCGCTTTTGATGGCTGCCAATTGTTCTTTGACTTGAAAAAACAAAGGACTATCCTGGACCAAGGCCAAAGTTTGATCGGCACTTTTTTGTTCTGCTGAATAATCTATTCCCTCCAAAACATTAATTGTCTTGCGCAACAGGGCATCTCTGGTTTCTTCATCTTTGGGCAGATTATAAGGAATTGTGTAGAGCACAAAGTTGGCGGAATTGTGGACGAGAGGAACCAGATTGCGGTCATAAATAATTCCCCGTTTCGGTTCAATAATTTCCGAACGCAAACGATTTCCTTCTGACAAACCATAATAATAATCTCCTTTGATAAGCTGCAAATAAATCGCTCGGCCAACAATAATGCCAAGAAAAAGCACCAAAATAATACGAACCCAGAAAAGACGATTCAAATCAAAAGTGAGACCGACCGATTCGGCCCGCTTGGTGTTGTCGGCAATAAAGGAATGTTCGGTCCAATCGGTGTGGTGAAAAGAATCTTTGAGCACGCCAAAACGACCCTCTTTGATGGTGAAAGGATTGTCTGGACGATTATCATTTTCCAGGATGGATTTGTTGGAAAACACCCATTTTCTCTTCATAATACTTGAATTATAGCAGGTTCGGCACGGAGAAACAAACCAAGAAAAAAAGGCAAAAAAGTTTTACCCCGTGGTGAGCAATAATTTATCTTTTATTTATCTGCTCTGTGGTAAAATAAAAATATAATTTTTTATTTTAATTTAATAATTTATGAAAATTTTAATTGTGGAAGATGAACCATCTTTGAATCTTCTACTCGCTCAAGCTTTAAGAAGTGAAAATTACATCATCGACTCAGCTCGTGATGGCGAAGAAGGTTCTTTTCTCGCTCGAACCAACAGCTATGATTTAATCATCATGGATTACATGCTGCCAAAAATGAATGGCCTGGAAGCAATCAAAGAAATCCGTGCCGAAAAAATCAGCACGCCGATCATCATGTTGACCGTCCGTTCCGAAATAGACGACAAAGTTGTTGTTTTGGAATCGGGTGCTGATGATTATTTAACCAAACCTTTTTCGATGGCTGAACTTTCCGCCAGAATAAAAGTTTTGACTAAACGGCCAAAAATTAATAATAAAGAAACTTTTTCTTGCGGACAAATCGTCCTGGATCCAGAAAGTTTTTCGGCAACCAATCGAAAAAAGCCGGTTAGTTTAACCGGAAAAGAATATGCGCTGCTGGAATTTTTCGTCAAACATCAAGGAAAAGTTTTGTCGCGAACAAAATTATTAGAAGGTGTTTGGGATATTAATGGCGACCCATTTTCCAACACGATTGAAATGCATATTTTAAAATTAAGAAAAAAATTAAATGATAAAAAACAAAAAATAATCAGCACTTTGCCCGGCCGAGGTTATCGATTGGAGGTTCCCAAATATCGCTTTCTCAGCCCGGCAAACCAACAAAAAAAATGAAAAAAGAAAAAAGAAAAAATCTAAAAAAAATTAACAACAAAAAGAAATTAATCGCCGCCGGCAGTATTGCCGCATCAATTGTCTCCGTTTTCAATCCTGGAAAACCCTGGCTCTAAAAATTAAAAATATGAAAAGGATTTTTCGTTTGATTGTCGAAGTAGTCCGGCAAAATTTGCTAAAACCAAAAAGCAGTTCCGAAGATAAAAAAAGAAAAGAATTTATTCTGAATATCTTATTAATTTCTTCGGAAATATTAATGCTTGCTTTTTTGGCTTTGTCTTTGGTGAGAGAATTAATTGATGTCGTCCCCGAAGAAGATCGCGGCTTCAAATTGATTATTTTTTTAATCATGAGCCTTACTTTTATTATTGCTCACCTGCTATCCCGCAAAGGAAAATTGAAAAGCGCTTCTTTGATTTTTTTATCAATCTTTTTTGTTCCCAACTTATATCTTTCATATCACTGGGGAATAGATTTGCCACAAAGCCTCTTGCTCTATGCTCTCACTATTTTGACTTCGGGCATTTTGCTTAGCACCAAATTTTCTTTAATAATCACGGCCTTTATTGGTGTTTACCTCAGCACATTGGGCTATTTGCAAGGACACGGAATTGTTTCACCAAACACTTATTGGACAGCAGAAATGGTGACAATTTATGATGCCATTCCAATTGTGATCACTCTCTTAATTATGGCCACTATTTCTTGGCTTTCCAATCGAGAAATCGAAAATTCACTTTTTCGTGCCCTGGAATCAGAAAAAAATTTAAAAATTGAGAGAGACAATTTGGAAATTACTGTCAAAAAAAGAACGCAAGAATTGCAAAAAATGCAGTTGGACAAAATCGGCCAGCTTTATCGATTGGCAGAATTCGGCCGAATTTCTTCAAGTATTTTTCATGACCTAATCAATCCTTTGACTGCTATATCTTTGAATTTGGAACAAATTACCAAAACGGAAAAACATCCGGAAACCTCCGAACAAATCGAACAAGCAGTGTCGGCAGCCAAAAGAATGGAGGTTTTGATTGCTGGCGTTAAAAAACAGTTGAAACAGGAAGAGTGCCAAAAACAATTTTTCCCCAGTCAAGAAATCAAAAGCATGTTGGAATTTTCCAAATACCGAGCGCTGAAAAATAAAATAGAAATAAAATTCCGCTACCAAGAAGAAGTGGAAATGTTTGGCGACCCTCTCAAATTCAGCCAAATAATTTTTAATTTAGTAGCGAATTCCCTGGATGCGCTAGAAAGCTGCCCGCAAGAAGAAAAAAGAATCAATGTCAAATTAGGATTGAGAAATAATAATGATATCTTCTTAACCGTCAAAGACAATGGACCAGGAATTAAAGAAGAAATTATTCAAAAAATATTTGATTCATTTTTCAGCACCAAAAACGGCAAAGGTTTGGGCTTGGGATTATCATCAATCAAACATTTAGTGGAAAAAAGTTTTCACGGCACAATTTCGGTTAAAAATTTACCAGAAAAAGGTTGTATTTTTACGGTTCTGCTGCCAAAAAATAATGCTTAATTTATGAAAAATCCTTTCCAAAAAACTATTCAAGAAAATTTTTCCCGCATCACCAACAGCCCCGAAGGCCGAGCGTCGGTAGAAATTATTAGCGCTCTAGAAAAATCTTGGAAAGACAAAAAATCTTTCGCTCCCCTTTCTATTTGCGAAAAAAGTGAATGGAAAAAAGCAAACTTAAACCTTTGGGGCTCTTATACTATTTACGACCACCTCATGGATGGTGGTACCAGCTTATCTGAATTGCCAGCCGCTAATTTGCTACTCTTCCAAAGCGCCAAAATTCTCAGCGGTCCAAGCAAGATTGCCGAAAATATTTTTCTCTTAATGGAACAAGCGAATCAGGAAGAATTCAAGCGGGTTCAGGAAATCAAAAAAGACCAAAAATATTGGTCAAAATTGGATGAAAAAATAATTTTGGAAAATGGCCACCAAAAATCTTTGGGTTTGTATCTGGTAGTTTTTGTTTTTCTAGAAAAAAGAAAAGTGACTTTGGCTGAGCAAAATAAATTCAAAAAGTTTTTAATTTCTTTTCTTAATTGCCGCCAATTAGCCGATGATTTGTATGACTGGCGCGATGATTTGCAAGACAATATTCCCACTGCCGTCACGGTGAGCTTGATGAAAAAATTCAAAAACAAAAAAGACAATTTTTCTCAATTAGAAGTTGAGGTCTTTCAAAATCTTTATCCTTATTTTCACAACTACCTGAAAAAAACTTTGCAAGCCGCAATCCGCCAAGCGGAAAAAATTTCGGTTTTAGAAAAAAATAATTTTTTAACGGTTTGGGCGAAGCAATTTCTTCAAGGAGAACAAGAACGCTGGGAAGATTATCAAAAACTTCTCGCCAAAACAAAAAATCCCGCTTAACGGCGGGATTTTTTTAACTAAGTAATTTACATCTTATCCAAAGTCTCAATGCCGAGAATGTTCAAGGAGCGGCCGAGAACTAGATTGAAAGCTTTCACCAGTTTCAAACGAAGATTGGTGTTTTCATTATTGGCCACCTGGCAAGAATGATAGAATTCATTAAAAATTTGCGCTAGCTCGAAAGAGTAATGAGCAAGTAAGGAAGGATTGTGGCTCTCACTAGCATAATTCAATAATTCAGGAAAAGCGGCAATCTTTTGAATCAAGGCAAATTCGGCATCTTCCAAATTGGCGGTGTCGTGATAGTCGCCTTCCACTTCAGAAACCTTGGCGAGAATGGAATTGGCACGGGCAAAAGAATAAAGTAGATAAGGACCAGTGTCGCCATCAAAACTCAAGGACTCTTTCGGATCAAAAATCATGTCCTTAAAAATATTGGCTTTGAGTAGTTTGTATTTGATGGCGGCCAAAGCGATTTTCTGTGCTCTTTCCGCAGCTTCATCGGGATCAATCTCGCTATTTCTTTCAATAATTCCCTCTTTGGCCAAATCGGTTAATTCCCAAACCAAATTATCAGCATCAACTACGGTGCCTTCGCGAGATTTCATGCGGCCTTGCGGCAAAGCAATCATGCCATAAGAAAGGTGGCGGATACTTTTTTGAAAACCCATTTTTTTCAAAACGAGAGCTAAGACTTTGAAATGATAATCCTGCTCATTGCCGACAATATAAATTGAATCGTCGTAATTATAGTCTTTATCTTTCAAAAGCGCCAAATACAAATCCTGCGTCATATAAACGCTAGTGCCATCGGCGCGCAGCAAAACTTTTTCATCCAAGCCATTAGCGGTCAAATCAATAATAACTGCTCCATCTTCCCTTTTAGTTAAAACACCTTTGGCTAAATTTTCCAAAACTAACTTTTTTCCTTCCTGATAAATTTCACTTTCAAAATAATTTTTGTCGTGTTTGATGCCGACTAATTCAAAAGTTTCTTTGAAACCTTCAAAGGCCCAGTTGTTCATTTTCTGCCAAAGTTGATGAATTTCTTGATCGCCATTTTCCCATTTGACCAGCATTGCCTGCGCTTCTTTTTCTAAATTTTCATTTTCCTTGGCGAGTGCAGAAAATTTTACATAAAAATCACCGACAAAATGGTCGGATTTTTTGTCCGGTTCAGCATTGTTGCCCGCTAGTTGATAAGCCAGCATGGATTTGCAAATATGAATACCGCGATCGTTAAAAAGATTAGTACGGAATACTTTTTTGCCATTGCTTTCCAAAAGGCGAGCCAAAGATTCGCCAATAAACAAGTTGCGCAAATGTCCAAGATGCAAAGGCTTGTTGGTGTTTGGTGAAGGATATTCAATCACAATTTTTTTGTCGTCTACTGGGGCATTGCCGAATGTTTCCTGTTTTTCTAAAACTTCCTCCAAAACTGAAATTGCAAAATAAGCGCGATTAACAAATAGGTTGAGATATGGGCCAGCCGCCTCGGCACGCTGAATACTGTCATGACCAGAAAGCAAAGCCGCTAATTTTTCAGCAATCGCCGCCGGAGCCAAGCCCAAAGGTTTGGCAACCACAAAACACGGGAAAGCAAAATCGCCCAAATCACGCGTTGGCGGAATTTCGATTTTTACCAATATTTGTTCGGCAGCAATTTCTTGGCCGCTTAATTCTTCGATTTTTTCAGCCAATAATTTGGCAATTTTACTTTTCATATTTGCTTATTTTGCCATTAATATCTTAGGAAATCAAGGCTATTCACAATTATAGCATAAAAATGCTATAATAATATTATGAAGCACGAAAAAATTACTAACCCTAGCGGACAATACGAAATGTCTTTTGAGGAAATTCCAGAAAAAAAACTGGAAGCTCAGCCTGAGCTAAAAGACCTTAATTGGGGAAATTATTCCGAAGATGTCTTGAAAGCAAAAAAGGAAGAAGAGCGAGAAATGAGAGAAATACGAGAAGAAATTCAGAAAACAGAAAAAGAAGAAGAAGAAGAAGATAAAGATCTAAGTCCTGGCGAGGAATTATATGGCAGATTTAATCAATACGTTAAAGAACCAGCAAGTAGAACATTGACCAAAGAAGAAAGACAAAAATCAGATCTCAAAATTGCCAAAATAACAGCAGAGAGAATAAGAAAAGAAGAAGCAAGAAAAAGAAAAGAATGGGATGACTATTGGGCTAAATAATTTTAAAAACCACCGAGAGGTGGTTTTTTGATTTGATACATCACCCGCAACAATATCATTAAACTATTTTAATAAAAAACCCGAATTTCTAATATTTATTTAAATATTGAAATTCGGGTTATAAGACTTCTTCTTGAGCAAATTTAGTCATGATATTTTTTTTCCTTTCCGTTCTTTTTTTAAAAAGAACATTTTTAATTGTTAATTACTTGTCTT
>CAZBVX010000024.1:0-9319 GCA_964495615.1 uncultured Gammaproteobacteria bacterium
TAGCGGATAAAAGGGGAATTGTAAAGGAAATTTTTATTTCATTTTGTAATAAGTAGCTTTTCCTTTGCCGACTTTTTC
Organism: uncultured Gammaproteobacteria bacterium; assembly: GCA_964495615.1. Classification (GTDB taxonomy): domain Bacteria; phylum Patescibacteriota; class Patescibacteriia; order Patescibacteriales; family UBA12465; genus CAINDR01. The sequence continues at coordinate 79 of CAZBVX010000024.1, forward strand.
AATAATTCCGTCGCTTATTAATTTTTTAAAATCTAAAATTCTAGTCGCTTTGGCGCGTTCGGTTAAAGTAGAATAATCTTTGTCTGTGATATAGCCTTTCTTTTTTAGATAAGTGATTATTTTTTGATGATGTTCCTTTAACTCCTTTTCTGGGGAAACAATTTCTTTTTCTAATTCTTTGACAACTCTCAAGAGCTCATCAATTATGCCATCAGTAAAATATTCTAACCAAGAAGTAAAATCAATCTTATCTTTAATTTCGTAATAATTTCCCGAAACGCCAACTTCTTCAAAATAACGGCTAACGTTTTGATTGTAATAATTTTCAAAACTAAAAAGATGAAAAGTATTAAGCCCCATTTTTGCCAGCAGCGCCTTGGTAGCTAGTCTAGTAGTTCTTCCGTTGCCGTCAATAAAAGGATGGATAATCACAAATTGTTTGTGAAATATTCCTGCCAAGATTAAAGGGTCGATGATATTTTTGTTTTTGTTGAGATAGAAAAATAGTTCTTCTAATAATTTATTAACATCCTGGTAATCTGGTGGCAGATAAACAGTTTGGCGTGTTTTTGGATTATTAACAAAAACCGGTTCTTGGCGGATTTTCCCGCAGCGATATTTTTCAATTAATCCAGTCGTAATTATTTGCTGAATTTTTAAAATAAATTTTGTATTAAAAATTTCTTGGCCGGATTTGATTAAATTATCTAATTCAATTAAAGCTTGGTTATAGTTTAAAACTTCTTTTTCGCTATCTCTGGCAAATTCCGGTTTGTTTTTTAAAATTCTTTTCACGTCTGTTAAGGGCAGAGGATTTCCTTCGATACTAGTTGAAGAATATGCCGATATTGCGCGAGCGCGGCGTTCCATGTCTAGCAAAACTACATGAGGAAAATTTCGATTGTTTAGTTCGCTAATAATTTCGCTAATTCTTTTAATATTAGCTAATAATCTATGAGAAATTGTATATTTTGGATTAAACATATATAGTCGTATTATAGTCGATTAATAGTCGATTGTCAATTTTTATTAATAGTTTTTTTGATATTTCTATCAGCTAGTTGATAGTTTTCCATAATATTTCTATCAATCTATCTTGCCACTGCCAAACCAATCACTTTTTTGGCGCCGGCTTTTTTGAGCACTTTGGCGGCTTCCGCCAGGGTGGCGCCAGTGGTGACCACGTCATCAACGAGAATAATTTTTTGACCGGCCAAATTTTCTCCTTGCCAAGAAAAAGCGTTGGCGATATTTTTGCTTCTTTTTTCGGCGGCCAATTCAGATTGCGGCTGGCGTTCAATTTTTTTCAAACCGTCAATAATCGGCAAAGAAAAATGTTCACTCAATTCTTGGGCGATTAACAAGCTTTGATTAAAACTTCTTTCTCGCTGGCGGCGAGGAGAAAGGGGAATGGGCACGATGAGCAAATCATTTTCGTGTTGCAGCAAGTCTTTGATTTCCGGAAATTTGAGGACGGAGCGCACCAATAATTTTCCAGCCAGACTAGCCAATTCGGGAATGGCAGAAAATTTGGCAGTTTTGATAATTTTTTTGATGATAATTTTTTCATAATCACTAGCGGAGAAAACCAAAATTTTTTCAAAACGTTCATAAGATGGATCTAGCGGTAATTTTTCAAAACAAGCTGGGCACAACCAAAAATCTTCCCGCTGACAACTCAAACAACGCAAAGGGAAAAGAAGATCTAAAATAAATTTAAATATTTTTTTAAACAATTTCATAAAATAAAAAAACCAAACAAAAAACCGCCTTCCGGCGGCTTTATACTTTTGTGACGGAATGACTATTTCAAATTTACTTGATAAAGTTCGCCGCTCTGTTTGTCAGTAAAATATAGTTTTGACTGGCCTTGATCGACTAGAATCTGGGAGATGGTGTAGTCGCCGCTCGGGGTGGCGATTAGGTTTTTGGTGCCAGTTTTGAGATTAATTTTGTATAGGTTGTCAGCAGTAGTGTCGGCAGTTTCTGGAAACAAGCCAGCGCCAGCTTGGAGATTTTTTGGCACAGCACAATAGAGTTCATCGTCATTGGCAAAAGTACATTTGCTCGCCCAGGTTTCCAAAGTAATTCCTTTGGTGACTGAACCGATATTGCCATTTTCAGTTTCGGCAATCCAAAGTTTTGGTTTCATATCGGTGCCGGAGTTGTAGACGCTATAAAGAAGTTTGTTGCCAGTGCTTGACCACTCAGATTGGAAACCTCTTCCTTGAACGGTCATTGATTTCATATTCTCGCCGTTGAAGCCGATGAAATAAACTTCCTTGCGATCAAAATCAACGCCGTCGACATAGGTTGCTGCGACTTGATTGTTCGGCGACCAATCAACGGTGACGTCTTTGGCGTTTTCACCAATAAATTCAACTGCTTTCGCTCTCGACCCATCATCATTGGCGACAATTAAGTAGCGATTGTCAACATCTTGCCCCAAACTTTTGGAAGAAATTTTACTGCTGTCCGGCGAGAAAGAAAAATCTTCCCAGTGGGAAGGGAGAATAGTTGAAGTGTCAGTTTGAAAATTGTAGACGGATTTTGTACCATCTGGATATTCAAGAATCGCTTTGTTGTTGTCTGGGGACCAGGTGATATCTTGAACATTCGGGAAGGTTTTGTCGGTGATGGCAACCGGATTGCCGTTGGCATCTAGTTTGTAAAATTTTCCGTCGAATTCGTTGTAGTATTGGACGGAGTTTTGACTGATGGTGGCACCGATAATCGGCGCGTCAGAAACATTTCTGGCAGAAGTCAGGCCGCCGCTAGCAATTGGCGAAACAGATTCGCTTTCTCGACCCGGAATGTTTTGGGAGTTGGATTGTTCGCTGCCCGGAGTGGTGTTGTCGCCGCTAACCGGAACGGTGTTGCCATTTTCATCAACAATTGTGCCGAGGCCTTCGGTGGAGGTTGGCAGGGTGCCGACTGGGTTTTGATTTCCACCCAAAATTTCTGCCGGATTGAGTTCGCCAGTGAAAAAAGTTTTCCACATTAGAACGCCGATTAAAATGGAAGCGGACAGAAAGCCGAGCAGATAAAAAATTTTTTTGTAGCGTTGAAAAAAGTTCATGTGTTTTTTTGTTTTTTAGCTTGTTTCGTTTCTGATATTATTATATAATATTAAAAGATAACACACAATTGATTTTTATCCTTTATTATGGGTTCTTTATTTTCTTCAGATAACACATATCTCGGTATTGATATCGGCGATTCATCACTAAAAATGGTAGAGCTCAAGAAAAAAGGCTCTCGTTTGTCTTTGGTTGGTTATGGTTTCACCGAAAATGTGAATGGTATTCAATTCACAAAACTAGAAGACGCTGAATATTTGGCCAGCGCCATCAACAAGGTGCGCCGCGAAGCAAACATCAAATCCAGACGAGCGGTGGTCTCTTTGCCGACCTTTTCAGTTTTTTCTTCAATCATCAATGTTGTTAACAATGATCGAAAAGTTTTGCCAGAAGCGGTGCGCGAAGAAGCGCGCAAAGTAATTCCGTTGCCTTTGGAAGAAATGATTTTGGATTGGAAAATAATTCCGTCTGCCGACGGCAAGGAAGGCAACAACCTCAATATTTTTTTAACTGGTTCACCAAAAAAATTAGTCCGCCGCTACATCGAAATTTTTGGCAAAGCCAAAATGGAATTAGCCAGTCTGGAAACAGAAACTTTTTCACTGATTCGTTCTTTGATGGGCACTGATCCATCAACAGCGATGATTGTGGAAATTGGCGCCAACAGCACCGACATTGTGATTGTTCGAGAAAGTATTCCAATCATTAGCCGCAGTTTGGAAGTTTGCAGCCGCACCATCACCAATGTTTTGGCAAAAAATATGGACACCACTTTTGCCAAAGCTGAACAGTTCAAATTGGATTTGAGCTTGACGCTTAGTGGCGGCAATCACAGCGTTGAATTTCCGCCAGTAATTATTTCTGCCGTCCAGCCGATTTTGAGCGAAATTGAATACATGCTAGATTTTTTTGCCACCAACTACAAAGGAAAAGTAGAAAAAATAATTCTTTCCGGCGGTGGATCAATGATGTTCGGCTTGCCGGATTATTTGGCCAAAAAATTAGAAATGCCAGTTTTTGTCGGTGATCCTTGGGCCAGAATTGATTATCCGGCCGAACTAAAAGACGTCATCAGTGAAGTTGGTCCGCGCTTGGCAGTAGCCATCGGTTTGGCAATGCGCGAGATTTAATTTTTATGATATTTGGACAGAAAAAAAAGAAACCAAGCAGCAACCTCGAAGCCTTTTTGAATCAAGAAAAAGGCTCTTTGCCGTCAACAAAATCTTTTTCTTCCGAAATCCCGGTTCAAATTCCTCCGGTTCAGGCTCCGCCTATCCAAAGTGCTCCGCCTATTCAAAGTGCTCCGCCAGCCGCACCAAAGCCAGCCGCACCAAGACCGACAGTTAGCCGCCCAAAAGCCGATTTTCGCAATCCAGAAATTTTGGATTTGGATTTGGTTGGTCAAGTTTCCGAAGGAAAAATAGACGGCCGCCGTTATTTCAACCTAATTTTTGCTGCGCTTCTGATGACAGCGATTGTGGTGGGGCAAGTTTATTTTATTATTTCTTGGTGGGAAAATAATTCTTCAACTTCAGAGGACCTCATCAAAAATACGGCTCAAGCACAAAAAGAAATCAAAAATTTCCAAAAAACCGCTGACGAAGCCTTGGATTTTAGCAAGCGCGCCGATTTGATTACGCCGCTGATGAATAATCATATTTATTGGACCAATTTTTTCCGCTACCTAGAAAGAAACACTCTCAGCACGGTCACTTTTGAAAGTTTTACTGGCGACAACAAAGGAGAATACACCCTAGAAGCAAAATCTTTGCATTATAGCGATATTAATTGGCAAGTAAAAAAATTACTGTCTGACGACTACACCATTTCCGCCACAGTTAGCGAGGGAAGTTCCGGCGACAAAAAGGCTGGAAAACTAAGCACCCCGATTTCTTCCAGTACTGATCCGGAAACTATTGAGGAAGGGTTAATTACCAAACCAACCGGCACGGACAAAGTTTCTTTCACGCTCAAACTAAAAGTAAAACCGGAATTATTTTTTATTCCACCAGCAAAATAAATGGAAAACATCGAAAAAAAACCGAATAGTTTCCAAATTTGGCTAGCTGAATTTTTAAAAAAATATTTTGGCTTAGTGCTTTTTGTGGTGGTTTTAATATTTTTTGTGAGCGCTTATTATTTTGTTATTTCTCCAAAATTCAAAGCCGCCACTATCTCTATTAGTGAGAAAACCTTGGAAGAACGAAAAAAATATAACGAAACAGTGCAGAAATTAATTGATCTCGGTTCCCTGAATCGCTCCTATCAAAAAATTGATCCGAAACTGGTGAAGAGGGTAGAAGATTTTTTGCCTTCCGAATATGTTCAAGAACAATTGTTTCTTGAATTGGAGCAAGTAATCATCAAGAACGGCTACACCGTAAATTCCATTGCTGTTGAAAAAGAGTTGGGAAATTCAATTGGTGCGGCCAACAAAAATGTCGGCAAAGTAAAAGTGAAAATTAGTGTGAGTGCCGTGAATTATTTGGATTTCAAAAAATTACTTTCAATCATGGAAAGTAATGTCCGTTTGATGGATGTTGAAAGATTAAATTTTCAGCCAGGCGATCAAACAGCTGATTTTGATTTCTATACTTATTACCTAAAAGCGAACTAAACATGAAAAAAGATGCTTTAGTATTTTATATCTTGGGAGTTCTAATCCTATCGCTAGGAGGTTTTTGTTTGTTTTCCAGAGGTGCTTGCAATGATTTTTTGAATATTATCGCCGGAGCAGAAAATATTTATCACAGTGAGTTGCCGGGAGTAAAAAGAAAAGAAGTTTCTTTTAATGAGAGCTTCATCAAAGACCAAAGATTTTTGAGCTTGCGCCAGGACTGGTTGGCCCCGGCAACTTTTTCCGAATTAACCGCTACTTCTTCAGAAATCAAAAAAAATATTGATTTTAAGATTGGCAATCAGCAGTTGTTCAAGGTTGATGAAGCAGAAAAAAAATAGTTTATGAATAGAAAAGAACAATTATTATCTCTTTTGAGAGTGCAAAATTTGATCACGGCTGACCAGCAAGGAGAAATTATTTCCAAGCTTGCCAAGCCGGATTTTGATTTGGATGATTATTTGGTTAGAGAAAAAATAATTAGTGAAGAAAAGCTCTATGAGCTTTGGGCGGCAGTCTATAACCTGCCTTTTTTTGATGCCATCAACACTAATATCTCTCGAGAAGATTTGGCTCTTTTGCCTCAAGACATTGCTCGCAACTATAATATTGTCTGCTTGGGCAGGGAAGGAAAGTTTTTGAAATTCGGACTCACTGATCCAAACTTGAAAGCAATGGAGGCAGTCAATTTTCTTTCTCAAGAACAAAAATTGACGCCAAAGTATTTTATTATTTCCCGCTCCGGAATGGCCAAAATTTTGAAAGAATATCAGAAGATTGAAGAAGAAATTTCCAGCGCTTTGGATGAAAAGATGAAAGAAGAGGGCGATGAATTGATTCAGATTAATTCAGTCGATGATGGAACAGTTAATGTTAGCAGTGATGAAATTAATAGTGCGCCAGTCGCCAAAATCGTTTCGGCAATTATCCGCCATGCAGTTGAGGCCCGTGCTTCCGATATCCACATTGAGCCTTTTGAAAAAGAAAGCCGAGTCCGTTATCGCATTGATGGCATCTTGCACACTTCTTTGACTCTGCCGAAAAGTATTCATAATTCAGTAATCGCGAGAATCAAGGTTTTGGCAAAACTAAAATTAGACGAAGCTCGTATTCCGCAAGATGGACGTGTTCGTCTTTTGGTGAATGGAAAAAATGTTGATTTTCGTGTTTCCACTTTGCCTCTTTCTAGCACTGAAAAAGTGGTGATGCGTATTTTGGATTCAACCAAAGGAGCGCCAGCTCTGGAAGATTTGGGATTTAACGCTGTTGCAATGGATAGTATTCAGCGCAGTATCAAAAAAACCAACGGAATTATTTTGGTCAGTGGTCCAACTGGTTCTGGTAAATCAACCACTCTTTATGCAATCCTAACTATCCTCAATCAAGAAGGGGTTAATATTTCTACTTTGGAAGATCCGGTCGAATATGAAATCAAAGGAATAAACCAGGCGCAAATCAGGCCAAAAATCGGTTTCTCTTTTGCTAACGGACTTCGTTCACTCTTGCGTCAAGATCCGAACATCATTATGGTCGGAGAAATTCGTGATGAAGAAACGGCGGAATTGGCGATTCAGGCCAGTTTGACTGGTCATTTGGTTTTGTCATCAATCCACACCAACGATGCCTTGGGAGCTATTTTCCGTTTGGAAGATATGAAAGTGGAACGTTTCTTGGTTTCTTCAACTTTGCGCGCGCTGGTTGCTCAGCGTTTGGTGAGAAAAATTTGTCCGCATTGTCGTCAAGAAAAACCAGCCACGCCGGGAGAGATATCAAATATCCAAGAAATGTTGGAAGGTTTGAGTGATGAAGTAATACGCAAAGAATTGCCAGATTGGCAAGGCGTTGCCAATTTACAAAACTACAAATTCTATCAGCCGGTCGGTTGTGCACATTGTGAAAACACTGGTTTCTTGGGACGAGTTTCGATTGCGGAAGTGGTGGAAATTTCTGACAAAATCCGAGAAATTATTGCTGATGAAAAACAAGTTCTTAATGTGGACGTGGTTCGTCAGAGCCAGGATTTTATTTCTATTAAGCAAGACGGGGTGATTAAAATTTTGCAAGGAGTGACTGTTTTGGAAGAAGTGCTCCGTGTGATTGAATCCTAAGATTATGATTTATTCTTATCGTGCAAAAACTTCAGAGGGAAAAAATCGCCATGGCCGCTTGGTGGCTTTGTCGGAGAATGATGCTTTGACAAAAATTCGCCGCCGCGACTTGGCTCCTTATAAAATCAGAGAAATTTCCAGTGACTTGGAAACAAAAATTACTCTTTTTATTTTTAAGCCAAAGACCAAAGATTTGGTGATTTTTTCGCGCCAATTTTCAGTGATGATTTCAGCTGGGGTGCCGGTGGTGGAATCTTTGCGCGTCATGGTTGATCAGACCAAAAACCTCTATTTGCAAAAAATGATTATACAAATTGCTGCTGACGTTGATGGCGGGGCCAATCTTTCTGATGCCTTATCAAAATATCCAAAATTTTTTTCCTATTTTTTTATCAACATTGTTCGTTCCGGTGAAACTTCCGGCAAGTTGGATGAAGTTTTGAATTATTTGGCGGATGAAATGGAAAAGAATTATGACATGAACAAAAAATTCACGGGTGCGATGATTTATCCAGCTTTCATTATTAGTGCTTTGGGCGGCGTGGCGGTGATGTTGATGGTTTTTGTGATCCCTTCATTAACTGAAGTTTTGTCAGAAACCGGCACTGAATTGCCAATGGCCACCAAAATTGTTTTGGCAGTTTCTCGTTTCTTGCAAGACTATATTATTTTCTTGGCGATTGCTCTGGTGGCGCTCATCTTTTTGTTCCGTGCCTATCTCAAAACTCCAGGAGGGAAAAGAGCGACCGATCAACTGCTTTTGCGCTTGCCGATTTTTGGTGATTTGTTTAACAAGATTTTTTTGATTCGTTTCACTCGTTCCTTCAGTACTTTATTGAAAGGCGGGGTCACGATCACGAAGTCTTTGGAGGTGGCGGGGGCAGTTGCTGGCAACACTGTCTATCGCGATATTATTCGCCGAACCTTGTTGGCAATTAGTGATGGACGGCCAATTTCCAGTGTCATGGAAGCAAGTAATGAGATTCCAAAAATGGTGCCGCAAATGATGGCAATCGGCGAAAGAACCGGTAAGTTGGATATGGTTTTGGACAAGGTCACAGATTTTTATTCCCGTGAAGTGACCAACAAACTGAATAATCTTAATGCCTTGTTGGAACCAATCATCATGGTGATTCTGGGTGTCGGGGTGGCAATCATGGTGGCGGCTGTTATTTTGCCGATGTATAACATGGCGACTGCTTTCTAGAATTTTGCAAAAAACTATTGTGTGCTTTTTGGCGCTATGCTATAATTTTATTATCTAATAGCTAACTATTAATAAAAATATTTTGAAATAATAATCGATGTTATTTCAAATGCTTTATTTTCCTCTTGGGGAAATGAAAAAAATATGAAAAAAAACAAGAAAGGTTTTACCTTAATTGAACTTTTGGTCGTAATCGCGATCATTGGTTTGCTAGCCACTCTTTCAGTAA
>CAZBVX010000025.1:0-8722 GCA_964495615.1 uncultured Gammaproteobacteria bacterium
GAGAATTAATTTCTTTTGTCGAAGAAAAAGTGCATCATAGCTCAGCTTTGTTTTTGGGAGCGGCAGAAATAATAAAAAATATTTTTTCCACTTTCGCCGGCAAGAAAGAGAAGAAAAAAGAAGTCAAAAAGAAAAGAAAAAAGTAAATAAAAACTACTTTAAATAAAGAAAACTGCCAAAAAATGGCAGTTTTTTTGCAGGGCAAAAATTCTTTACAAAACAGATTATTTATTATAGGATACAAGGTTAATAGTTCGTTAAAATATAAATATAGAACTCTGGTCCCGTAGTTAACGGGGCGAAAAGAAAATGAAAAAGTTAATATTATTAATCGTATTATTTTTGTGGTCGCCAGTTTTTGCCGATAATGCAGATGTTCCACAACTAGCAAATCAAAATGTTTTTGTTTGGGGTATTGTATCAATAATATCTTCTTTTATTCTCATTTTTTTATATATAAAATTATATAAAATTAATATCTGGGTCGATAAAGGCCCAGAAGAGAATTGGGAAAAAAGAGCAAAAATTCTGACTCGTTGGAGTAATATAAAATCTTACTTTGTTCCAATTTATTTCTTTATTATTTTAGGAACTTTTATTTTTTTTAGAAATTCAATCGCTTCTGTTTTTTTGTATTATTTATCTGTATATTCGTTGACGGTATTTTCTATATTTTTTATTCTTTTGATTTTCTATTGTGGAGGATCAAAATTTAAAAGTTATGAGAAAAAAACAAATTTAATTTTAGTAATTAGTCTTCCAATTTTAATTTTGATTATCACAATTTTAATTATTATTCTCCTTTAACAGAAAATCACTAAAAACAAAAGGCTATCTATTAAATATAGATAGTCTTTTTTCTTTTGAATCAAAAATTTATTTACTGTTACTGCATCCTTTGTCTGAACATTTTGATCCGTCTTTTGTTTCAATGATTAATGAACCGCAGACCTGGCAAACTTCGCCGGTTGGTCTACCCCAATAAGCATTTTTGCAATCTGGATAAGCGGAGCAAGCATAAAAAATTCCTTTGCGGCTGAATTTTTTGACGATCTTTCCTTTGTTGCAAGCTGGGCAGGTGACTGCACTATCATCAACAATGCTTTTGATATTTTTGCATTTTGGATATCCAGAGCAAGCAAGAAATGGTCCGAATTTTCCATTTTTTACCACCATATCAGAGCCGCATTTTTCACATTTTTCACCAGCAAACTTTTTTTCCAGAGCTTCTAGGTTGGCGTCTGGCTTTTTATCTCCACCTTCACCGCCTGTTTGTTGGTTGTTCCCACCGCTTATGGACTTGATGTTTTTACAATCTGGAAAACCAGAGCAGGCCAGGAATTTTCCATAGCGTCCGGTTTTGACAATCATTGACGATCCGCATTTGTCGCAGATTTCTTGGCTAGTTTCTTCTGGCATAATATCTTTTTTATTAATTTCTTTATATTTGTTTTCTAAATTTTCATGGAAATCATGGTAGAATTCACCAATAACTGGTTGCCACTCTTTTTTGCCTTCAGCAACTTCATCCAAATTATTTTCCATGCCAGCGGTGAAAGCATAATCAACAATTTTTGGAAAGTGAGCAACCAACAAGTCATTAACCACAAAGGCAATATCGGTTGGAAAAAGTTTTTTGTGCTCATCGCGGTTAACGTAGTTGCGAACAATAATAGTGTTGATGGTTGGAGCATAAGTTGAAGGACGGCCAATGCCATGTTTTTCCAATTCTTTGACCAAGCCAGCATCGGAATATCTGGCGGGACCTTTGGTGAAATGTTGGTTCTTGATAGTATCCAATAACATTAGTACTTCTCCCTCTTCAACACTTGGCAATTCTTGTTCTTCGGTTTTTTCTGGGTAGATTTTTAGATAGCCATCAAAAGAAACAATTTGTCCGGTGCTGCGGAAGGTGTAGTCACTGGCATTTTTGTCTTTGGTTTTTAAGTCAATGGCAGTCGCGGCGATTTGGGCATCAGCTGATTGGCAAGCCAGAGATCTTTGCCAAATTAAGCGGTAAAGGCGATACTCAGAAGAATCAAGTTTGTTTTTTAAGCTGTCTGGTGTTTTAAAAACTTCGGTTGGACGAACAGCCTCGTGGGCCTCTTGAGCATTTTTGCTTTTGTTTTTGTATTTTCTAGCTTCTTTTGGTAAATATTTATTGCCATATTCTTGATGCAAATATTCACGAGCTTCGGTTAGAAATTTTTCCGACAAATTCAAGGAGTCGGTTCTCATGTAGGTAATGAAGCCTTGTTCATAAAGTTTTTGAGCGACGGTCATGGTTTGTTTGGCGCTGAAGCCAAGATGTCGGTTGGCGCTTTGCTGGAGAGTGGCGGTAGTAAAAGGGGCAGCTGGTGATTTTTTGGTGGCCTTTTTTTCGATTCCGGAAACGAACCAGTCAGCAGTTTTTATTTGTGCCTCGATTTCTTCAGCCAGCTTCTCGTTGATGCTTAGCTTGTTGAAAGCTTTGTTTTTGATTTTAAATAAATTTGCTTCAAATGCTTGTTCTGTTTCTTTTTGGCTTACTTTTAGCGTCAAACTCCAATATTCAGCAGAAACGAATTTTTTAATTTCTCTTTCTCTTTCAACAATAAATCTAATCGCGACGCTCTGTACTCGACCAGCGGATAATCCTTTTGCTACTTTTTTCCAGAGGAACGGGGAAAGCTTGTAGCCAACCAAGCGATCAAGGATGCGTCGAGCTTGTTGAGCGTTAACCATTTTGAGATCTAATTCTCTTGGATGAGCCAAGGCTTCCAAAATTGCCGACTTGGTGATTTCGTGAAAGGCAATTCGGCTGCTTTGGCCAGCTTTTAATTTTAAAGCTTCTTGAAGATGCCAGGCAATTGCTTCTCCTTCGCGGTCTTCATCGCTTGCTAGAATCACTTCGTCGCTTTTGGCGACTAAGCCTTTTAACTTGGTGACTATTTTTCTGGATTTAGTTGGAATGACGTACTTTGGTGAAAAGCCATTTTCAATATCAATCCCCATTTCTTTTTGCGGTAAATCACGGATGTGTCCGAAAGAAGATTCTACAAAAAAATCTTTACCCAAAAACTTGGCAATTGTTTTGGCCTTAGTTGGAGATTCAACAATAATTAATTTCATAAATTTTTCGATAATAATATTTGTCCACTGCTATTTCGAGAAACAATCCCGGATAATTCCAATATTGTTAGTGTACTATGTACGCACGGGGTGTCAAGTTGGCAATTTTCAATTATCTCCTCAATATTAGCTATTTTATTCAATAATAAAAGAGATTTTATAATTTTTAAACCATCCTCTCCAGCTATTTTTTCAATATTTTCAATATTTTTGATTTTTGGTTTTTTTGAATTAGTCATTTTTATGCTAAGGCAGCGATAGATGTCTTCAGGGCTGCTGACAGCGTCCGTGTGATCTTTTAATAGTTTATTTGTACCAATACTTAATTCACTATAAATTGATCCCGGGACAGCCATTACTATTCTATTGGCGTCTCTGGCATATTCGGCAGTTTTGTTAGCGCCTGATTTTTGGCCAGCTTCAACAACCAAGGTGCCAAGGCATAGTCCGGCAATAATCCGATTGCGGCGCGGGAAATTGCTTTTTTGAATCAAGGAGTGAGGCGGAAATTCAGTCACAATAAATCCGCCATCGGTAATAATTTTTTTGGCCAGCCAGTAGTTTTCTGCCGGGCAGGAGATGATGTCTTTTTCTAAGGGACCGCCAAGAACGGCGCCAGTTTTTATTCCGTTTGCCAAAGCCTCCTGGTGAGCACAGGTGTCGATACCAAAAGCCAGACCACTGACAATTAAAAAACGTTTGTCTAATCCGGCAATTAATTCTTTGGTGGCTTGCCGGCCATAAGCACTGGCGATTCTTGAGCCGACAACCGCTAAGGAATATTCTTTTTGTTCTTCAGCAATAGAGATATTCCCTAAATAAAAAATAATTGGCGGCGGATAGGAAATATTTTTTAGGTTGCTTGGGTAATCTTCATCAATTATTAAAAGATAACTAATTTTGTTTTCTTGAAGATAATTTTTTTCTTTTTCTGGTGAAAAATTTTTTTTGAATTTAAAAAACTTTTCAACAGTTGAACTTTTAAATTCTTGCCAGTCTATTTTTTCCGCCAGCCAAGCTTTTTTCAGGGTGCCAAAAAATTTTTTTATTAATGAAATTTTTTCCGCACCAAAAAGATCACTATAAGCAAAGAAAAAATAAAAATCTCTTTCTGAATTATTTTTTAGCATAAAATACAAAAAACCCTTGATAATTTTCAAGGGTTTTTTGCTAACGTTTAAAGATGTTTTTTTATTTCTTCAAATATTTCCGGCAACTTCTTTTTTTCTTCGGCATTAAATCTTCCTAAGACAAATTTGTCAGCAGGAATCGGATTTCTAAATAATTCATTTTTAACACCCAAGCGAACCCTCTTGAATTTCTGAGTTTTTAAATGACTAATTAGTGATTTGACGCCATTATGTCCGGCACTGCTGGAATCGGTGGCTATTTTGTTGATTCCAAAAGAAAGATCAATATCATCTTGAATAACAGTTAAGGTTTCGGAGAGGTCGCTATTTTTTTTGGCAACAATTCCAAGAGTCTTTTCGAGCAAACCATAATAATCCAAAACTTTTCGAACTGCTCGTCCAGAGTTGTTCATAAAAGTCAGGGGTTTGATTAGCAAGCCTTCTGAATATTCAGCCACCAAAGCCTCAAAACGCTTTTCTTCTTTCCATTTCGCTTCTGGAAACAGAAAATCAAGAGCGGAGAAGCCGACGTTGTGCCTAGTGTTTTCGTATTCTTGCCCAGGGTTTCCTAGGCCGACAATTATTTTCATATTAATTATAAAGAAACGCTGATAAACAGCGCTTCTCCAAAAAATAAATTTATGATTTCGGTCTTCCTTCGCGAACACCGTGTCTTTTTGGGTTCTTTTCGATACTCATTTTGATTGGTGTGCCAAGAAAGTTGTATTTTTCGCGTAGGCGATTTTCAATAAAGCGAACATAAGAAAAATGTAAATCATCACGAGAACCGATTCGGATACCAAATTTTGGTGGTTCGGTGTGGGTTTGTTTTATTTCGTAGATGTGAGGATGTTTCAAACCTTTTCCTTTGGCTGGACGATGAGTTTTGACAATCTTGCTCAAGAATTTTGCCAATTGCGATTCACTGAGAGAAATTTTTCGGCAAGCATCAATTTCAATCGCCATTGATAAGAGATGGTTGATTTTTTTGCTCAATTCTTCCGGAGAAAATTCTTTTTCTTTTTTTTGATTTTGCTTGCTGCTTCCGGAAAGAGAAGAAACAAATTCAATTGGTGCCCAGGAAGCAAAAGGAAATTTGCTATAAATATTTTCCCGCCATTTTTTTTGGTTGCGTTCTTCAATTTTGTCCCATTTATTAGCAACAATAACCAAACTATTACCGCGATCAAAAATTTCTTGGACTAATTTTGCATCTTGGTGAGTGATACCTTCACCAATATCAATCATCAAAAAAGCAATGTCTGATTTTTTCAAAACAGATAAAGTTTTTTCAATGCCATATTTCTCCAAACGTTCCGCCTTGTGTCCTTGACGGCTAATTCCAGCAGTGTCAACAATCTGCAATTTTTTTCCCTGAAATTCAAGATCGGTGTTTTGTGGCTCGCGAGTGGTGTGGGCAACCTCAGAAACAATTACTCTTTCGTAACCTAGAATTGAATTCAGAAAAGATGATTTGCCGACATTCGGCTTTCCAAGGATACAAATTTTTATTGGCCCTTCCTCTTCATTTTTTTCTACTCTAACTTTTGAATGGCGGTCAATTAATTTTAATTTTTTTAATCTATTAATAATTTCTGCCAATAAATCTCCGGTGCCGCTGCCGCTAGCAGCAGAGATTAAAAGCGGTTCGCCTAATCCTAATTTGTTGAATTCGGCAGTTTCCAATCTTTGTCTTGAACTATCAGTTTTGTTGGCGACTAAAAGAATTTTGTTTTTGAGGCTGGGAATTTTTTTGATAATTTTTGCTAGTTCTTTATCTTCAGCCATTAATCCGGACTTGCTATCAACAAGAAAGACTAACAAATCAGCTTTTTCCAAATAAGCCTTGGCTTGTCTTTGAGTTTTTTCATCAATGTCGGTTAGCTGTCCTTTTGATTTTTTTTCTAAAAAAATACTATCCAAAATTCCGGCAGTATCGACAAGGTCAAAATTAAAACCATCCCACTCCACTTCTCCTAAATTACTATCGCGAGTAGTGCCTGGGATATCAGAAACCAAAGCTTGTCGTTTTTCAACCAAGCAATTAAAGAGAGTAGATTTTCCAACATTAGTTCGCCCGAAAAGAGCGATTAGTGGTTTTGTTTTTTTATTCATTTTTTTATTATTTAGCCGCAGTATTATTTTTGTCTCCTAAAATAAGAATGAAGTCTGGTCCAGGATTAGCAAGGGTATTTGTTTTTGAGGGAATGGTGCTAGTGGCAGTGCTACTGGCAAGATTTTCTTCATCGAAAATTTCGATAGAATTTTCATCAACAATTTCTGTTGAAGTGCTGACATCTTCCGTGGAAGAAGCAATATCTTCTTCGTAAGCAGAAATTTTTTCTTCCAACCAAAGAGGCCAAGAAAAAGAAACCTCAGCATTGTAGGCAGTTTTTAGAGCTTCCAATGCTTCTTCTTTTGTTCCATAAGTAAGATCATAGATGGTATTTCGAGTATAATTTCTTTCTTGAGAATTTCCTAATTTCAAAACCGTGAAACCAGCTTCTTTCAGAACAACAGAGGCTTTGGAGGCAATTCCGCTGATCCAAGTGCCATTCAGAATTTCAATTGTGGCTGGTTCTTTTATTTTTTTTAGTTTTATTATTTCTGAATTTTTTATTTCCGGAACGAAAATATCCGAAGAATTACTGCCAGGCTGAAGAATATCGCCAAAAATAGTGTCGATCATATCTCTGATTGGTCTGAAGTTGTTTCCGCGCGGAAGCAAAATATAGGCACCGCCATCGCCTCGACCATCTATTAATAAACCGGAAGTACTATTGTCCAGCACTTTGTTGGTGATTTGTGCTTTTTGAATATCTTTGAACATATTCCAAAGCTTGATCATTTCGGAGATTTGTAGATTGGTGCCGATATGTGAGTCTAATTGTCCAATAATTTTGGTGAGAGTTGCTGGATTGGTTAAAGTATTTCTGGAAAGAACCTTGTCTTTTGCTGCCTCCAAAACTATCTGCTGTCTTTTTGCGCGAGCAAAATCACTACCTTCAACTCCTAGAGAGTGGCGACTGCGGGCATATTTTAGGGCAGTGGATCCATCCATTTTTTGCCAACCTTTATCAAAATGAAGATGTTCAAAACGAGAATAATAATCAGCAGCATCTTCGCGTCCGCTTATTGGATAGGTGTAGTCATCAAAAGTGTTTTCAACATAAACATCAACTCCGCCGACTTCATCGATAATATTAACAAAACCTTCAAAGTCAGCGCGAATATAATAAGGAATTGGTTCATCTAGTAAGGTGCTCAGGGTGTCACAAACGGCTTTGCCGCCGCTTCCTTCTTTTTCTTTTTCAGCATAGGCATTAATGCTGTTTATTTTTTTCCAATTGCCCTTGCTGTCTGGCGCAACCATGTCTCTGGGTATAGAAATCATTGCTGCTTGCTTGGTGGATGGTTTTAGCGAAAGAAGGATAATGGTGTCAGTCAAATTTCCTCCTTCGTGATTTTTTCCTCCCATTCCCAATAAAAGAATGTTAATTCGGTCATTTTCTTCTCCTTCAAGTTGAGAAGTGGGATTGATAACCAAATGAGAAAGTCCGCTAAAAAAAGTATTTTTGAACCATTCAGAAGAACTCTTACTGGAAACCAAAACTTTCCCAGCAAAAAGAAAGATAATTACACCCAAAATTCCTAAATATATGAAAAGACGTTTAGTTTTTTTGTTTGGGCGAGGCTCTTCTTCTAAAGGATAACGATAACGTTCATCTTTTTCTATTTTTTGTTTGAAATCGATCATAATTTTAACAATGAATGTCGGGCTGCGCGGAATCGAACCGCGATCGCACGAACCCGAATCGTGCATAATACCATTATACCACAGCCCGCCTTGTTTTTTTGTGGACTCGGCGAGAATCGGACTCGCGTCTGAGCAATGCGAATGCCCCGTATTACCACTATACTACGAGCCCCTAATTTTATAGAGAATTGACTATTTAATATTAGCACAAAACATCATTAATTCAAGGATGATTTATTTGCTAAAAATACGCAGTTAATCTAGAATATTAATATAAAAAGAAGTTAAAAATATTTTATGGCAATCAAAAAAACAATTTTTTCCGGTATCAAGCCAAGTGGAGATTTGACAATCGGTAACTACATTGGAGCAATTTCTCAATGGGTAGCTATGCAGGAAGAATATAATTGTATTTTTTCCGTGGTAGATTATCATGCAATTACCGTCAAACAAGAACCGGAAGAATTGCGCCGCCGAATTTTGGATATTACTAAAATTTATTTAGCGGCCGGCATCAATCCAAAAAAATCTATTATTTTTCAGCAATCAACTGTTCCGGCACATACCGAATTGGCTTGGGTTTTGAATTGTTGCGGAACCTATATTTCTGATTTGAAAAAAATGATCCAGTTCAAGGAGAAAACTGGCAGCAAACAAGATTCAGTCTCGGTGGGTATTTTTGATTATCCAGTTTTGATGGCTGCCGATATTCTTTTATATGACA
>CAZBVX010000026.1:0-7740 GCA_964495615.1 uncultured Gammaproteobacteria bacterium
AAAGGATAAGGACCTTTGTAGCCAGCATTCTTTTCACTAAAACTTGCTGAGGCAATACTGTCTATTGGCAACCATTGCAAACAAACACCAGGATTGATTGGGTCGTGCTTCAAGCAGTAGCCTTCTAGACCATTTTTCACTACATTTTGATTATTGCTGGTGCAAGTAAGACTTTCTTCGTCTGGATACAGGCGGCATTCTTTGGCAAGGTAATCTTTGCTATCCACGCCAGTGTTGTTGATTTTTAAAACCGGTTCCATTCTAATATCATCATAATAAACCCTTCCGGAAACACCGTCAGTTTGCTTAGTACCAAACATGATGGAAATTGAATTTTTTGGAACATTAATCTTGTGAACGATTCTCTGCCAGCCATTAGTTTTATCGGTAAATTCTGCCAAGACCGTTCTATTTGTATCCAAAACTCGAACCATTGCCATTGCGCCTGGCGTTAGTTCATCAGTATTTACTAAATAATTAAGATAATAATCAGTGTTCGGACTAATTGAAACCCTCTCTTGTCCAACCATTTTTTTGGCATCAATGCCCGCGAACTTTCTTCCTTCGGCTGGATAAGAAACTGAGAATTTTTCTTTGTCAGATTTTGGTTCTTGAATTATTGTATAATCGCTAGAACTTTTGCTGTTGTTGTAGCTAGGTATGCGATTATTGAAGATTGCCACGAAATTAAAATTTCCACTGCCACTTTCAAAAGTAATTGGACCAAAATCACTGCGATTACCAACTTCTTGCATATTAGCGACGTAGAAAGAATTTAGTAATTGATAGCCAGTAGCATTTTTGTCATTGGCGTAAGCAAAAGTATGGGTGCTGGTTGCGGTACCGACAAAATTGGCACAATCACCGTTCTCTGATAATTTGTCGCACTCACCAAGACTATAACAATATTCTTCACCAGTCTTTTCATTTTTAATTTTGGTGGTACAAGACAACCAACGGCTACAAACACGATTTGGCGTTACCTTGACGACCACATTAGAATTGCAACTATTACCAGAGCAAGCACTGGCAGTGCCGCTAATATTTGGGCTAGTGAAGACATTGTAAGACAAAGGAGAAATTGTTCCTTGGCTGCCGTTGTTTGCCCGGTTATTAAACAAGACACAACCATCATCAAAATCAACTCGTGAACCGCAAGTTTTGGTGTCCATATTACCTTCTGCCTGATAAGCAACCAGCGCTTCCCGGATTGAAATATTTTTAGCGCGAGCAACGCCAACGATGTTGTTGGTTAAATGACAAACGGCATTATATTTTAAGATGAAATATGTACCGTTTTTTGTGACACTAATACTTGAAGTGGAAGTGGTAGAAATATTATTATCTGATCCCAAAATATTAATAATTGGACCGCCATAATTATCGCAAGTTAAAGTGTTGTTAACTTCGCCATCACTGCGGGCAATATATAATTTTCTAGCGCTCAAATAAAGATCTTGCTTGTTGTTTGTCCATAAATCGCCGGCCTTGCCGTCTCGATCCAGATCAGCAAAAGTTGGGTTGACCACCAAGTTTGGAGAAACTTCACTGGAAGAATCAATATATTCCGAACAGCCAGAAGCGGCTGCTTCACAAAGACCAACATTTTTTGACGGTTGAGGAGTGCCAGCGCTGCTGTTGCCGATAGTTTTGAAATAAGAAACATCGCAAGGATAATCACTAGTATCCAAAATACAATTTTTACCATTGCAATTACTATTATTTCCACAAACAGTAGTCCCTAGTTCAGTGCCAGAAATTTGATTGTCACTATTGGCGTCACAACGCTTCACTGGCAGCTTGAACCAGCCCCAAGTTTGATTGCTGGTGGCTTGACTAGCGCGATATTGGCAAGCATCACCGAATGGATTACGGAAATAACTGGTACCGCCGCTGGCACCATAAAAAGTTTCACAACCAACATTTTCTGATTTACAAATCGTGGAACCGTAATCATTTGGATTGTTTTTGATATAGGCATCATTAAAAATAGTTGTGGAACCGGATTTTTCTCCTTTACCCAAACGACTGCAGCCGATATTGTCTGAAGAGCATTGTTTTGTTTTGTCGAAAATCGCATAAATCATTTTGTCGGCAGCAACATTAACCGTGTTGTCGGCAAAAGATTGAGCGAATGGATTGTTGGAATTTTGAGTATCAATAATCGCTTCACAACCGGCAGAAGTGGAATCACACAAGCCGCCGAATTGTCGCAAGTTGTGATTGGTACCATTTGGATCAGTATAAGCACTACAACCAAGATTGTATTCAGGACCGCGATAATCATCATTCAAATCATAGTAACAAATATCTGGAGTAACCCAAGAATCTTTGATTAAGTAATAACGATCAGTAATCTCAGTCAAAACAATTGAATCTAAATATATTTTGTCATTACTTTCCAGAACTAATTTTTCTCCACTCTCTACGCGATGATTCAAAGTTGGCAAACTAATTTGATAGACTCGCCACTCAACATCGTTAATAGTAACCGAATCGTTTCCGGTGCCACTATCAAAATAAACTTTATTGCCTTTGGCATCAAGGAAATAAACTTGCAAAGTATTGTTTTGATCAGCCGCTTTAGCCAAGAATTTCAAAGAATAAGCGGCATTTTGTTTAACCAAATTATCCATCGGCACCGCAGCAACGCCATCCAACAAAATTGATTTGCCGTTTTTGTTGGTGGAGGCAGTACTGATAGTAACTTTACCAGAAAATACTGGATTAGAATCTTCAAAATCATAAGCCGAAACAATGCGGACATTATTGCCATTGTTGCCATTGTATTCGCGGCAACCATTTTCTTGAGGAGCACAAACCGTGCTCTGGTTTGGCAGGGCTTGGAAAATACAAATATTGTTGGTGAAAGTGCCGCCATTAGCTTCGCATTCTTTTTTGTTGGTGGTTTCATCTAGGCGAACTCGACGGCAATCAGTAGAACAAGTAATGGTCTTTGAATATAAGTGATAGGAGACCACCCCATTCTTATCATAGAATTGGCGGCAATCTGGATTGTAATCAGGATTGGCAGGACTTAGTTCAAAAATTGTTTTATTACATTCAGCACTATCATTATAGGCACCAACACTAGGTTGATTGCCATTTTTTACCAAGCTATAAGCGGTTAACTGATAACCACTTTCATTTTCTCCGCTCCAAGAATAGAAAGCGCCACAAGTATTGTTGTTCGGTTGAACACAGCGGCGCAAAGCGGAATAATATTCATTATTTTCTCCGCCCTGGTTGGCATCATCCAAATTGGTGAAACGAGAACAGCCAACAGCGGAAGCAGAACAAGCCGTAGCCGAACTAGGAATAAAATAGTTGGCAGAAACACTTTGGAAATTGGTTTTCTGCTGAACGTAAGAATCATAGTTGACACATTCTTGCGGACAATATTCATCAAAACTTACTTTACCAGTCAAAGAAAAGCCATCTGCGGAAGCAAAATTTTGGCAACCAACTTCGTCTTTGTTGCAGCGGCGAGCAAAGTTCTGGCAAATTTCTGGAGCATTATCTTTCAAACGGTAATCATACATGCCAGTAGCAAAAGGATTGACGTAGCACAAAGGGGCCAAATAACTTGGAATTAATTTTTCTTGAGTAGTTACTGCACCATAATCAGACCAGCCGGAAAAATGATTATTTGCTTCCAGTTTGATATTGCGCAAATAGAAAGTTCCACTGCTAACTAAAATTGAAAAATCCAAAGAGCTAATTCCATCACTTGGTTTTGCGGTTACTGAAATAGTCTGCCAAGCATTTCGTTCGGCCATGGTTTTGGAAACTGAATCAGTGCCACCGAGTTTCATCGTGACAGTTCCGGAAGTAGAATAAACTTCAGCGCTCAAAGTATAATAATACCCCTCAATCGGCGTCATGTTTCCTGGAGTAACTGAAAAATTTTCATCCGAAATCAAGCCGGCATTATTACCAGTAAAGCTCAAAAATTTACTAGCGCTACTTGCCTCTGAAAGAACTGCTCCCGTCCCCGAAACTTTCCAATGACCATTTAAAATACCGTTAGTTATCGAGGCACCGACTACATCAAGAGCAAAATTATTATTAAAAATTAAATTATCACCCCAAGATGGTTTTACTCTGGTCATCATTTGGCAACCTTCGCTAGCGGTATCACAGCTTTCGGCTTTGCTATTCAAGAAAATTGAATAAGCATTATTTCCAGACCAAGAAATTTGGTTAGTAGAAGAGGCATAAGAACCAAAAGTGGAATATTGACGACAGCCAGAGTTGCCTTCGGAACAAGTTCCGTAATCCAGAGTATTTTTCAAATAAGAAACTGTATTGCCGTTGGTATCAGCAAAAGTTTCGCAGCTATTAAAGATTGGATCACAGGAATCACTGCCAAAATTCCAAGTGCGGCGATCTTCGGTACAATAACCATAAGCATCACAAACCCCTTTGGAGTTTTCTTTAATACAAGTTTTTTCATCAGCACAATATTCATCTTGGCGGGTGATGGAAAGTTTTGTGGAAGGACTAGAAGTTCCGGTTTCACCAGTTTCTACTACTTGAGAAGAAATAATCTGATTACCAAAACCAGATTTGGCACAATAACTTTGCGGCGCTTTTAAAACCCATTTCGGATCAATCAAATCACGGCACCAAGTTTGATTATTTTCAATTTCCGGAGAAGAGAAAGTGCGATAATTATCATCAGCGCTAAAACAAGAAACGATATCAGCCAAGGTGGCATTTTTGCCTTGAGCGGCTGCTTTTTCGATTGCCGCCTCCCAGCCAACTGGCAGAATGCGGAATTTACGCAAAATTAAAGCATTACGCAAGGAATAATTTTCTTGATAAGAATTTGCTTTGTTATTTGTGGTCATTAACCAAGAACCATTCAAAGAACCATCGGTCAAAGCTTCGCCGATTGTTTTTTGTGAAGAAATGGCTTCCATAAAACGGCTATCAATCACGCAATTGTTCGGTCCCGGATTTTTGGCATCCGGACAAGTCGCCATTTCAGCTAAAACATTATAGTCTGCCCTTTCAGCAAATTGCGGCTTCAAAATACTCATTAATGATAGTTTGTTTTTGTAGTAATCGGCTGAACTGGAAGATCCAGATTCATAAGAATAAACCGAAGAAGAATTACCGCCATAATTACCACTGGAAGAATTGCCACCGCTCAAACCAGACATCCAATTATTAAAGGCGGACATTGCCATTTGATTTAAAAAGATATTTCCAGCATCAATCAGGGCATCGCCAGTGAAAGTTCCCATGTTGCTAATATATCCTTGCTGAGCTAGTTCAGTTTTGACTTCTGCTTGACCAGGAAGGCCAATTAACTGCTCACCAATATTATAGGCATCCAGCCAACCACCCTTACCAATCAAATTAGTTTTACTGGTATCAGTTTTCAAGCTGACTTCTTCCATCATTCCTGTATGAATCACTAGGGCGGCGCTCAAATCAGAAGATTGCGTCTCGAACATATTGCGCAACTTGGAATAAAATTCAGATTCGGAAATATCTTTTCTAGCAAAAGCAGAAGTCCAATTTTTTTGCAGGTCAGACCAAGAACAATTTGGGCGAGTTGGGCGTTGCTGATTGACCAAACCCAGAGCTATTTTCATTCTAACCTCAATAGAAGGATTACAGAGGTTTAGGTTTGAGGCTTTGGTGCCGCTAGCTGCGGATTTTGAATTATTAGCAAGGGCATTAGTGTAGTTTGCCTGGACATTCCCCATGCAAGTGTTGTATTTTTTTACACAATCATCATAACAATTACCAAAAGAATTTTCATCAATAACCATGCAAGCATCTTGACATTTTTCAACCTGAGCGTCACAATTTTTTTCACCACGATCTCTGGATTGATCAGCTTGAACATCAGAAGCAAAACTACTGGCAAAATCTTCAATGAATTGTCCAGCGGCCTCATCACCGATTTGTTCCAAGTAAGAACCCCAATTTTTGGTGACAAAAAGAGGTTTTTGTCCTTTTCCTCCAGAACCAACATAAGTCGCCGTGTCATAAGCAATCTTGTTCAAGGCTGAACGAACAGTTGACTGAAAAGCTCTTGAACCCGCTTTTTGCAAGGCGTCTTTGTATTTGTCCCACAATTTTGTGATTGCTCTGCTGATAGTTTGCGGAACAGAAGCAGTCTCGGAAACCGGAGTTGCATAAGCCGGAGAAGTGAAGGCCAAAAAACTGCAAAACAAGACAGCAACCAAAATCGTTTTTTTTAAACGCGAAGGATTGGAACGCATAAATATTATAAAAAAAGTAAAAAATTAATTTCCGGAGTTGGTGCTTGAAGCGACTCCTTGGCTTAAAGATTCTTGATAAATTTTCAAAAGTTCTTCATCGCTAATTTGTTTGAGCATTTCCGGGTCAGCACCGCCTTCCAACATCAAGGAACGCAATGAAGCGGCATCTCCTTGGCCGCTTAGCAAATTTTGCAATTTTTCTTCATCGGTCGAATTTAAATTTTGCAAATTAATTGTCGAACTGGTTGCGCCAGAAAAAGTGGAACTGGAAACAGCAAGAGCAGCAGAATTTTTCAAACGGTCTGGAATTTCCAATTCACTATCAGCAATTGGCGTGCCACTGGCCGTGGCCGGCTCATTAGTCATTAAGCTAGAAATATCATTCTGACAATTTCCTGACTCGCAACCAAAAGTAATTTTGGTATTTTTTTCTTCTCCTCCGTAATTAAATGGTTTTTCTAGGCGAGTTTTGAATTGCCAGGCAGCGCCAAAAAATATAAAAATCGCCACACAACCCAGGGTAACAATGGCGACTTTTTGGTTTTTATCAAATTCCCGCATAAGTAAGAGATAAATAAAAGATATATACCGAGATTATACCATAATCTTCTTCATTTCAGCAAATAATTTTTCCCAATTTTCCAGACTCAAATCTTCGGCCCGCACCTTGGAAGAAAAATTTAATTTTTCAAAAATATCTTCTATTTTTTTTCTCTCTTCTCCTTTTAATTTTAAGCCGCCGCAGAGATTATTCTTAAGCATCTTGCGCTTGGCGGCAAAACCAATTTTTGCCAGACGGAAAAAAAGTTTTTCTTCATCGGGATGATATTTTGTTTCTTTGGTTTTTATTTTTATAACCGCGCTATCCACTTTCGGCTCTGGCCAAAAATTTCCCGCCTTCACTTCGCGAACTATTTTTGCCTCGCCAAAAAATTGAACTGAGAGAGCGAGCATATTCATATTTGGAACTTGAGCAACAATCCTTTCGGCAACTTCTTTTTGAAGCATTAAAACCATCATTTCTGGTTTATTTCTGGCGCTTAAAAAATTCCGCAAAAGAATTGAACTAATATTATATGGAATATTAGCCACAATCTTGTAGGCGCCAATCTTTTCTGGATTAAATTTTAAGATGTCTTGATTAATAATTTCGACATTTTCAACTCCTTGCGAATCAATCGCAATTCTTAAAACTTCCGCTAAACGATCATCCAGTTCCACGGCAATTACTTTTTTGGCTTTTTTGGCTAATTTTGCAGTCAAAAAGCCCAGGCCAGGACCAACTTCCACGATTGTTTCAGTTTGACCAATTTCTGCACTATTTACAATTTTGTCATAAATACTTTCGGTTACCAAAAAATTCTGCCCCTTGGATCGCTGAGGATTAATTTCATAAATTCGACAAATCTCTTTCATCTGTTTGAGTAAATCCATAAAAATTTTATTTAATATTTAACAAAATTGCCGTCCAAGCAATCACCAGCCACTGGACAATATA
>CAZBVX010000027.1:0-7434 GCA_964495615.1 uncultured Gammaproteobacteria bacterium
GAAACCACTAATGTTTCAACCCATAGTTAAAAGCAGAAATTGCTATTGGCTTTTTCTTTTACTTGCTGTTTCAAGCGTCTTTTTCGCGCCTTCTGTTCAAGCGGCCACTAGCACCGAACCTGTCGGACAAAATTTGGATGCAGTTGCGATTCGTATCCTGCCCAATGTTGAGCACTATGGTATTGAACGCTGGTATTTGAAGCAAGGTTTTTCTGGTTCACCTCAGTATTTGATTGTTGATGGTTATGAAGCGATTCGTGATGGCCGCACGGTTTATGTTAATGCCACCAATATTGTTGGTCAAACAATCTACACTAATGTTTATTTGATTTCTTATAATCAAGATCCAAAAGCCGGCACTACTGATGCTTTAGCCCAGATTATTGCTAATTGGAAATTTAATAATAATTTAACTATTCCTGGAAAATGCACCTACACCGTTTCGGCTACTTCTACTTGTTTGATTGATTCAGATTGTCTGGCTGGCGGTTTTTGCGATAGTTTGAAAGCAAAAGTAGTTAGGGATGTTAAACGTTTGGCAATTTTGTCAGAAATCAAGGATTCTCTAGAAAAATACAAAAACGCTAATGGCAAATTTCCTGATTTACCAACCGGGAGTTACCTTCCTCACGTGACTGTTTCTACTTGGCCAAGTTGGCAAAATACTTTTGCTATTCAATTGGGTCTGGACAAATCTTTAATTGATCCAATCAACAAACTCGGAGCTTGTTCTGGTTTTGATGCTACTACTTGTTGGAACAAAAATTTGAGCACTTCTGCTATTCAAACTAATCCAGGCTTGAAATTTCCAGACAACAGTTTGGTTTTGGCTTATCAATCCCAAAATAGCGGTAATCAATATCAGCTTTGTGCTTCCATGGAATCAGCCAAAAATTTTAACACTGAAGACGGCTCTTTGCAGTCTTCTGCCTGTTCGGTTAATTTGGGGTCCACAACCATTCCTTCCGGTTTGGCCTTTGAGGCTTTCAACCTTCAAGGTGAAATCGGTCGTGAATTCAATGGTTATGCAAAAGTTGTTAATCCAAGCGGCAATCCATTAGATTGGAGCTTGATCCTCAAAGAAAACACAGCTAGCGCTTTTGAGGGCGGCTTGATTTTGATTGACACCAATAATCCCAATCAAAAGAAAATTTATGCCAAAAAAGTAAAAGCTGAGGGCAATTTTCCGATTGAATTAAGTATTACCGACAAGCGCACTGGCGCTATTGCCACTACCACAGCGAAAATTATTATTGGACGAGATAAACCGCGAGTGGAGGCGGAAAGTGTTGATTTCATTTTAAACAAAAACAAACTATCCTATGCTTTTTATATTAATGACAGTTCAGTTGCCAGTGAATCTTTACCTTCCTACGCCTTGAAGCTCAATGGCGCTAATCAATCCTTGCCTTTGCCAACAATACTAAAAACAGCTTCAAATATTAATAATGGTTTAAAGTTAAAAATTGAACAATTAGAAAGAGGAAGATTCAAATTAACAATTTTCCAAGAAGCGGCCATCATTAATGGTCTTTCAGCTAGCACTGACACGATTTTGAAATATACTGTTAGCTTAAAAAATTCATCCGGAACAGTGGTGGCTAACAAAGATTTTACTATCACTCTCAAACAAGACAAGCCAATTTTTGATTATCAATGTGAAGAAAATGTGCGCAAATATGATAATTATTCTTGCTTAATCAAGGTTTCTAATGCCGATAATCACGATATCTCATATACCGTTTCTGGTTTGACCGGCACTAATCCGCCAACAAATCTCAAAACAACTCCTGGCAAAAATACAATCACTATTTATGGCAAAGTAATTGCTGAAAATCTTCCGCAGCCACCAGCTATTAGTGATTTTGGCACTTGTAACGTTAATGACCAGGGGGCAGTTTTGCAATCTGATAAATTAAATTATTCAAAAGTTACTCAAAAATTATTAAATAATTATAATAGTGTTTTAGGAAAAGGTATAAATTTTATTAAGTTTCCAACCAATACCAACAGAAACACAAACAATAAAACCAGCACCACCACTCCAACTAGCACCCCTCCTGCCGATAATAAAACTTATGAAAAAAATACTCTGCCTAGTTCTAGTTTTTTGGCACCAATCATAAAAACGCTTTCTTTTATTAGGGCGTCTTTTGTGACTGGTGAGGCTTTGGCAGAAAAATATGTTGGTGATACAGGGGGTGTCTGTCAGACTAGTGATCAGGCTTATCAAGCTTATTATGATAAATTACAAGACCTTGATGAAACTATTTCAGCACCAACCCCACAAAGTATTTTTCCAATTACCATTACTGCCAAAAATGAATATGGCGCTTCGGCAGTGAGTACTTTTTCTTTGAAGGTTAACACTTATTGCGGCGATGGTGTCAAACAAGCACCAAACCAAGAAAAAAGAGGGGGGCTCTATAATGATGGCGTTGAAGAATGTGATGGTTTGGCTGGAGTGGCCGTCAATGCTGCTGATAGTTCAGTAATGAAACAATATGCCTGCACCACTCCTACTAATCACGGAGTCATACCAAATCCAATCACTACTAATGATTTCTGCCGGGCTACTGGCGGATTCTGCGGTGACGGAATTTGCGGAGAAGACGATGATACTTATTCCACTGATGATGCTTTTGAAAAATATGATCCAGGCAATAACAATGACAACTATTGTCATGCCGACTGCGCTTATTGCGGTGATGGAATAATCCAATCAGACAAAGGAGAAGTTTGTGATCCTGGCGATCCGTATTCAGTCCAAGCTTCTTTGGGGGAAATTTGTAACAAGAGATGTAAAATTGTTCGCAATTTAAAAATTCTAC
This sequence comes from uncultured Gammaproteobacteria bacterium, assembly GCA_964495615.1. GTDB lineage: Bacteria > Patescibacteriota > Patescibacteriia > Patescibacteriales > UBA12465 > CAINDR01. Next base: position 2,832 of record CAZBVX010000027.1, read on the forward strand.
AAGTTTATCCTAGCAATTCCACAGGTCACACCATTTCTGCAAAAGGTGTTTTGAATGCCCTGGGAAACAATGAAGACTATTCTTTGTTTAGAAATAGTATTGCTATCGAAAATATCAGCACCAATCCAGGAACAATAGATTACAAGGTTGATAACGCTACGATGAGCAATTTTAATTTAGAAGTCAATAATTATTTGCCAATTGGTGATCTTTTGCAAAATTATAATTTAATAATTTTTGGTTTTGGTTCTGGTGATAGTGATGATTTGAGTTCAGAGGCAAAATTGATGGTGGAAAATTTTATCAAAAATGGCGGTATGGTTATTTTTGGCAAGGGAAGCATTCTTGATTTGGCTAACGCAAAAACAATTAATTCTGTTTCACGAAATTTTAATTATTTCAGTGGTTATGCTGGCATTGTTTCTGGATATTCAGGAGTTTCTAATATTAATACGGTCAAAAAAAATAGTTCTACTGCTTTTCAGCCAACACAATTATTTGAATTGCCAGATCAATTTTCAATCAATAGTTTTTCACCAAAATTCAGATTGGCTAGCGATGGCGCTTCCTGTGGCAATCAATGTTCCAATGTAGAATGTTTAGCTTCTAGTTCTCGACTAATCGATTGGTTCACTTCTATCTATCCTGCACAGGCAGCCAGTAGAGATTCAGCCTCTTGGGCTAGTTCTTGTAATCGAGTTGGGTTGTTGCAGTTGGCCAGCACGGTTAACGGAATAAAAGTTGAAGAATTTAAAGTTTTTGGTAATTTAATTTATCATTTATCAACCCTAGTTTCTGGTGATAATTTCTAAATATATGATTAATTGGCAAAATCGTCAGCACAAAATAATTATCATTGGGTCGGCAGTAATTTTGTTGATTGCGGTTGTTGTTTTGTTGTTTATCTTTTTTAGTCAAAAATTAGAAAATCCTCAAGAAAACAAAAATCAGTCAGGAGGCAAAAATCAGCCGGCAAAAACTTATTCAGTGCCGGAAAGTATTAGTGTTTGGCGGGAAAAAGAAAGTAATCGTTTGGAAAAAGCAGCTCATGATACTGCGCTTTATCAAGAAATAAAAATCAGCAAAGAGGTTGATCGTTGTCAAGAAATGCAAGGTTTGAACGGTAAAGAGATTTGTTTGTTGGGTTTGGCCGGAGAATTGGGTGACCAAACAATTTGTGAAAAAATAAGCGATCAAGAATTTTTGTTCGCTTGCCAAGAAAAATTTAAAAAATAATTAAATACTAAAAAAATAAATAGACCTTTATGTTCAACGATCTAAACGCTTCCTCTCCAGAAGGAACAAAAGAAGTGGATGACATTTTTTCTGATGTCGATAAAACGCCAACTCCGGCAGCTATGCCAACTTTTTCTGGATCTTCGCCAATTCAATCACCAGCTCAAAATTCCACGCCAAATCAGGTTTTTCCTGGTGCTGGCAAGGAAGCTTATTTGAATGTTGAAGACAATATGCCGGCAGCTGGAGAGCGTGGCACAAAATTCTTAAAGATGGTTCTCATCTTGGTGGTGGTTGCCGCTATTGTTTCGGTAGCTGGCTATTTTGTTTATACACAATTCATTGAACCAGAAAAGAAAACTAATACTCCAAATAACACTCCAATTGTTGTTGATAGTAATACTTCAGAAGATATTCAAAATATGGAAGAAATTATTAATCAGCAAGAAAATAATTTGGCCACCACTTCCGACGATTTGCTAAATGAAGTACCAACAACCACTGATGTTGTGGAGTTAGTTGATCCTTTAAATCCAGCAAATCCAGCAAATCCAGAAATGGAGCCAATTAGTAATGAGCCAATTTCAATAGAGGAGCCATTAGAGGCAACAGTCGACACTGACGGCGATGGCTTGAGCGACCAAGAAGAGGCTTTGTTTGGCACCGATATTAACAGTGTTGATACTGACGGTGATGGTCTTTCTGATTATGAAGAAGTAAAAACTTATTTAACCAATCCTTTGAACGCCGATACTGATGGAGATACTTATCCAGATGGTTCCGAAGTGGAAAAGGGGTACAATCCTAACGGAGAGGGAAAACTAGAAGTAAAAGTCTAATTTTTTATGATGGATCTCAAGGACTATTCAAAACAAAATAAGCAATCAATTTGGACCAAACCGATCTATATTCACGTGATGCCACAGTTGCGACGGAAAGTTCCCAACAAAACTTTTGCCTTGGTGGTTTCGGGATGGGTACTTGTTTTGGTTGTGGTTGTGGTTTATTTTTTGATTAAATAAAATATGAGTCTAAAAGAAAAAAAACAGGAAAAAAACAGTGAAAACGAAGAATTATCGAAACGATTAGATTCGGATTTTATTGTTCATAACATGCCTTCGCCACTTTCTTCTAGTCCAGAATCAAGCAAGGGAGGTTTTTCTGCACGGCAAAGTCACAAAAAAACTGGCATTTTTATTATTATTGGCGGTATTATTTTAATTTTGGCCCTGATTTACGCGGCATATGTTTTGATTATTCAGCCCTCCCTTACCCCAAGCACTAATCAACAAAACACAATCATTAATGAAGAGCCTCTGGAAAACGAAAACACGCTAACACCAATTCAAGAACCAGCAACCACTTCTTTGCCAAATCTCCCCGAGATTGAAGTCGCCACCAGCACTCTTGTTGCCACCACAACTGAACCAGAAATACCAAGCAATATCACCTCTTTGTTGGTGGTTGACTCTGACAATGACGGATTGAGCGACGAAGAGGAGTTATTATTTGGTTCTGATCCGCAAAATATTGATTCTGATGGTGATGGAAATGCTGACTTAATTGAATTAAAAAATAGTTACAATCCAGCAGCGTCTGGGCGATTAGCAGATTCTTCTTATCTAACTTCTTTTGATAATCCTTTATTGAAATATTCTATTTTATATCCAAAAGATTGGCTTCTAAAAAACTTGAATGGTAATGAAACTGTTTTGGTTACTTCAGTTGATGAAAATTATTTTATCCAAATTATTCATCAAAATAATACAAACAATTTATCGATTTTGGATTGGTTTCAAACAGAATTTCCAGAGCAAAGCCCTGGTGAAGCCAGGTCGGCCGCTGATGGTTCCTGGTCCGGTGTCTACAATGAAGACAAAAAAGTATTTTATTTAAATGACCAGGCCAAAGCAAATATTTATGTTTTTTCAGTCGGCGCGGTTGATGGAAATGCGAATAATTTCACTAATTTGTTTGAAATGATGATTGATAATTTTCAATTAAATTCTGTAAAATAACAAAAAAAACAACGCTCAAAGAAAGCGTTGTTTTTTTATTTTTATTTTTTTATTCACCGATTACTTTGTCAATTAATCCATATTTTTTGGCCTCTTCGGCGCTCATGTAGTTGTCGCGATCACTGTCTTTTTCCACGATTTCGCTTTTTTTGCCGGTGTGTTTGCCGATGATTTGGTTTAGTTTATTTTTGGTTTTAATGATGTGTTCGGCCATGATTTTGATGTCGCTAGCTTGGCCTTCAGCACCACCCATTACTTGGTGAATCATAATTTCACTATTTGGCAAAGCAAGTCTTTTTCCTTTTTTTCCGGCGGCCAAGAGAACTGAGGCCATTGAGGCTGCCATGCCGACACAAATTGTGGAAACATCAGATTTGATGTATTGCATAGTGTCGTAAATTGCTAATCCGGCAGAGACTGAGCCACCAGGAGAATTGATATAAAATTTGATATCGTGGTTATTTTCAGCGTCTAGGAATAATAATTGAGCAATAATAATGTTGGCAGTGCGGTCGTCAATTTGTTCGCCCAGAAAAATAATGCGGTCTTTTAGGAGGCGGGAATAAATATCATAGGCGCGCTCTACTTGCCCCTCTTTTTCAATAACTGTTGGAATTATTGGCATATTTGAAAATTTAATTTTAATTACTTAAATTGATTATAATATAAAGAGGCGATTTTGTAAATATTGGGGCTTTTCGCTTGATTTTTGTTTTTTTTTATGGCAAGCTTTGAGAAGTTATAAGATTATTTTCAATAATTAGAATTTTTATGAACATCGTTGAAAAGTTTTCAAAATTATCCGTCAAAGCCAAGGCTTGGTGGGTATTGGGTTTAATCGCTATTTTTGCGATTGCCGTTAGCTTAGTTGCTCTTGGAGGCAACTATAATAGTTTTGCAAAAAATCTTTCTCAAAAAACTAACGGAGTAATTTCTTTGCCACAAACCAAGGAGGTTTCTTTTAGTTTGGGTTTGGATCTTCAAGGTGGATCACATTTGGTCTATCTGGCTGATGTCAAAAACATTCCTGAAGCTGATCGTGCCAACGCTCTAGAATCTGCGCGCGACATCATTGAAAGAAGAGTCAACCAATTCGGTGTTAGTGAACCTCTAGTGCAAATCAATCATTCCGCTAGTGGCGAATACCGTATTATTGTTGAATTAGCTGGCATCAAGAATGTTGATGAAGCTATCAAAATGATTGGCGAAACTCCTCTTTTGGAATTCCGCGAATTGAGTAGTGTTCCAACAACAATCACTGCTACTAGCTCAGATGAAGAAATTGTCATTGATCCTTCTGAACAGGGAACTTGGGTCAACACTGAATTAACTGGAAAATATTTGAAAAG
>CAZBVX010000028.1:0-7226 GCA_964495615.1 uncultured Gammaproteobacteria bacterium
ATCTGAATTGCTTAACATAAGTATACACCCACGGGCATCAAGTTTCTTAAAAGTTTTTTTAAGTTCTTCCTGTTCTTTTTCTAAAAAGTTTTCCTTGGTATAAGTAGTAAAATTTGAGCCAGTATTTAACGGATAGTATGGTGGATCAAAATAAACAAAGTCTCCTTTCTTGGCATTTTTTAAGACCTGTGTAAAATCAGTGTGTTCTATTTTAGTATTTTTTAATATTTTGCTAGTTGCTAATAGCCCAGTTTCATTAACTGAAAACTTTTTATGTTTACCAAATGGAACATTAAAGCCACCTTTACTATTAACCCTGTAGAGACCGTTAAAACAAGCCTTATTTAGATATATTAAATGAGCGGCTTTATTAATCTTATCCAATTTATCAGCATTATATTCTTCCCTGATTTTCAAATAAAACTCTTTACTATGCTTTTTTTCGTATTTCTTCAATAATGCAATCAACTCTTTCGGATGACTTTTTATAATCTTATAGGTTTCAATTAGATCTTTATTTAAATCAGAGATAATAGCTTCTTTTGGTTCTAAATAAAAAAAGACAGCCCCTCCGCCGATAAATGGCTCGATATATCTTTTATACGTTCCTTCTTTAGGAAACAAGGGTTTAAATTGTTCTAATAATTGAGATTTACCACCAGCCCATTTTAGAAATGGTTCAACTCTTTTCTTTTGTTTATCTAAAATCATAATTTATGAAAAATTGCTCAAATTATATACACATTATAGCTTAATAAAAATATATTTGAAACCATATTTTTGTCACATAAAAACTGTGTATCGGATTCGAACCAAAAATCCCCTTTATTTATAGGCCTTTCCTCTTATTTGACTTAAACAAAAGAACTCAGCGCAAACTGAGTTCTTTTGATTTTTTGGTAATATTAGACCTCTCCTGTCGGTCTTAAAAACCAAAATGTTGTTGGCTCGGGGACATGGATTCGAACCATGATTCTATGCTCCAAAGGCTGATGTCCTACCATTAGACGATCCCCGAATAATGCCAACCGCTAGGCAGCCGGCAAAAAATTATTTTAAAATTATTTTTCCTTTTTTCCAATCTCTTCACTTCCCTCCGCCATTTTTGGTTTCATCAATGGGAACAAAGTCACTTCACGAATTGGCTTATCCATTAAGAAAGCAAATAATCTTTCCCCGAAACCAAATCCGCACGTTGGTGGCATGCCGTGTTCTTGCATCTCCACAAACTCCCAATCAGCCATCATCGCTTCCTTGTCGCCGCGGTCAATCAACTGCTGTTGAAGTTCAAAACGTTGGCGCTGGTCAATCGGATCATTCAATTCCGAGAAACCATTTCCGATTTCCGAACCAGCAATAATAATCTGAAAACGTTCGGTGAGCTCTGGATTGTCTTCCTTGGCCTTAGCCAATGGTGAAACTAATTTTGGATGATTAACCAAAAATACTGGACCGGCAATACTTTTGCGGCAATATTTCCAAAGGGTATCCATCAAACGTTCACGGTTGTTGCCTTCGTATTTTACTTCCAGTTCTTCCAATTTGGCAATCATTTCCGCTTCGGTGGCTTTCAAAATATCAATGCCAGTTTTTTCCAAAACTGTGCCGCAATAATCAATTCTCTCCCATTCACCGGCTAGGTCATAAGACATGCCTTTGGTGGTGAACTTGGTGGTACCAAATACTTTCTGTGCAATTTCTTGATACAGCTCCTGAGCTAATTTCATGCCATCATTATAATTGGCGTAAGCCCAATAAAATTCCATATTAGTGAATTCTTGGAGATGGTCTGGACTGGAACCTTCATTGCGATAGGCACGACCGACTTCAAAAGTTTTTTCAAAGCCAGCCGCCATCAAACGCTTCTGCCATAATTCACCGATTGAAATGCGCAAAAAAACATCCAAATCAAAATCATCGTGATGAGTTTTAAAAGGATTGGCTTCCGCACCGCCAGTAGTAGTTTCAATGGTTGGGGTTTCTACTTCAAAAAAACCATGCGCTTTCATGAAAGTTCTGGTGACATCCCAAAAAGCAGATTTCTTTTTGAACATCTCGCGCATTTCTGGATTCATCAAAAAATCCAAATAACGTTTGCGCAAGCGGTCCTCTTCATCTTTCAAACCATACCAGGAATTTGGAATTGGGCGCAAAGCTTTGGAAAGTATTTTCCATTCTTTGACCATCAAACTATTTTCGCCTTTGTGAGTCACAAAACAAGTACCAAGGACTTCAATAAAATCTGCCACATCAACTAGCTTCACAAATTTTTTGTATTGTTCATCGCCTAATTCTTTTTTGGATAAAGCAATCTGCAAAGAACCGCTTTCATCTTCCAAGTTGGCGAAAGTTAAGTTGCCATGAGAACGCAAGCCGCGCAAACGGCCGCACAAATGAATTTCTTTGGCGCTTTCGGAAAGCTGGGAAAAATCTTGCAACAAATCAGCGATCATCAAGTCGCGAGTGGCTTTGGCCGGATAAGGGTTGATGCCGGCGCTTTTGAGACTTTCTAATTTTTTGAGACGATCAGCGTATTCACCGCCGATGTTTTCTTGATTTTGGCTTTCCATATAATTAAAGTTTATTCAACTTTGACAATTTTGTAGCTTACTTTTCCTTTTGGAGTTTCCACCATTACTTCATCGCCCTTTTGGTGATGCAAGAAGGCAACGCCCAAAGGAGATTCGTTAGAAATTTTTCCGTTGATTGGATCAGCTTCATTGAAGCTAACAATTAAATATTCTTTTTCATTGCCATTAACTTTGACAGTGACTCGTGAACCCATTGCTACTTCATTACTGGCAGAATTGCGCTGGACAATGGTGACATTTTTTAAGGTGTTGGTTAATTCCAGAATTCGACCCTCGTTCATCGCCTGAGCATCTTTGGCTTCACTGTACTCAGCATTCTCGCTTAAATCGCCTAATTCCTTGGCTCTTTCAATACGTTCGGCAATTTCTTTTCGACGGACGGTGGTTAAGAGAGTTAGTTCGGCTTGCAGCTTGTCATAACCCTCTTGTGAAATAATTTGCTCATTCATAAAATTTTAATAATTAGCTAAATATAGCTTTTAATATAGTAGAAAAACAAAAAAAAGACAAGGCTAGATTTCCCAAATAAAAAAGCCGCCTACAAATAGACGGCTTAGCGAATAGCTTTGGATTTTAAGAATAAATAGTTGCTGGATTAAGTTTGGATAATTTATTAATATTTTCTATCAAGCCGCTCAGAGATTCTGGCGATCCAGTAAATGGAATTTCGTGGCCCTTTGTCTCAACAAACAGCCCTGGTTGCTTATTCTCTAAAAATTCCAGATGAACACCCACTATTTTGTCAAAAACAATTGTGGTTGTTTCGTTTGGTTTAAAAATTTTCCCTAATCTTAAATCGGCAACTAGCTGATCTATTTCTTCTTTTTTTTCTTCATTCATTAAAAATTCTTCATCAACAAACGCGCCGTTTTCAAAAAAGATTTTTAATACAAACTCTCTCTTTTTGCCATTCTCTTTGGCATCCAGAGATAAAAAAGAAATTTTATCAGAAATGAGATATTTGCCAGCAAAATTAACAACGTTTTTTTTCATTATTAACTTTTTTGCCAAACCTTCAAATTCTTTTTCCGCCTCTTCTTTTGTTTTAAAAGAGACGTCGGAAGCTCTTTCTGAGCAAACGACAACAAGAGTCAAGCTATCTTCAGGATCTAAGAAAAAAAAGCTTATACTATCCAAAAACACAAAGCTTGATCCAACAATAACCATTGTTCTTTCATTGTTTTTCATAATTTCTTCTATTTTATTTGGTTTTAAATTTACTAATTGGCTTTTTAAAATATCACATTAACAAAGATATGTCAATCTCTAAAAATTGGATAAAGCGAAGCTAAAATAATAAACATTATTCCCAGAGGATGATTGAGATAAGGAGTAAAGATATTGAGAGTTGTTAAGGCAATTAACGCGGCCACAAAGGCTCTGCCGGTAGCGGTTTTTGTTTTTAAGTTATTTTTTTGAATCGCAAGCAGTAAAAATATATAGGATAAGACCCCAAAAAATCCTAATTTTAACCACAAATCCAGCCAGCCCCACTCAAAAGCATAGGTAGTGTAAGTTCCGGAAGGGTCAATTTCCAAAATTCTCGGATCGCTAGCTTTGTAAGTCACGGTAGCGCCAAATCCTGAGCCCAAAATTGGTCCAGATTTAATTTTTTTCCATAATTCGGGAAGAAGTGCCCAGCGAGAGGCCGTTGCTGCCTCGCTAGTGTTTATTTCTACCCTGGAAGACAAAGAAGAGGCGGAAAAATCCTTGGTTGGTTGAGGAAAGGGAAATTTGGCGAGACCCATTACTAAGGCAAAACCGAGAGCGGCAAAAAGAGCCGTCCAGGCCCAAGATTTGAACCACTGGCGCCATGGTAAATAAATAAAAGAAATAATTGCGGCTGCCAATCCCCCGCTCAGTATACCAACCCAGAAAGAACGAGAAAAACTGAGAATAATCACCGCTGAAGAAATTATTAAAGCGAGAGCGGCTAAAATTTTGCTCTTTTTTTCTTTGATTGATGAAAAAATAAAAAAAGCAAAAAACCAACTAAACAACAAATAAATTTGCGATTGGAAAAATACCCGATAAATTCCGCTGGGCATCAAAGTTACTTCCCCAACTCCGGTGGTGCGAATCCAGCGATATAAACTATAGACTGATTCAAAAGAAAAATGAGTGAAAATAAATAACATCACCAGCGATTTTAGTGCCAACCAAGAAACGGCGGCCACACTGACCGCAAAAATATTCTGCCAAATTTCTTTTCTTTTTTCGGTTTGGCCGAAATAATCCAGCCAAGGCAGAAGCACCAAAAAATAGATCCAGGCATTGAAATCAAAAAACCAATTAGCAAAAGCGTTGTGTTTAACCAAAGCAATGCCGACACTCAAAACAACAAAGGCTGCCAAGAAAAAATATTTTTTGGAAAAAGAAAAATTTTTAAAAACAGCCAAAGTTTTTTGACGGTCAGTAAAATATTTTCTAGCAAAATTCAAAAGCCAAAAAAGCATCAAGACCGCCCAGAAAGCAATGCGAATGGAAATCTGCCGGCCGTTTAAATCAAAATAAAATAAATAACCCTTTGAACCGATAATCAATTCCGTTAAAGACACCAGAAGCGCCGCCGGAAAACGATAAATACACAAAAAAGCGAAAGCTACTACGAGCGCCATAAAAGCAAAAACATTTATTGCGCCATTGAGGTAGCCCAGAAAAGAAAGCGTTTCCAGAAGAAAAATAATTCCGAAAGTTAAAAAATATTTATTTTTAAAATATTTTTTGATTATCATAAATTGTGTTTTTGTTTAATTATTTTCATGGCCGCGCGATATCTTTTGACCGCCGGCAAAAATGGACATAATTTGTAGGCAAAACTTGGCAACCAAGTACTCATTGTTCCGCCAGTAGCCACCGAATACAAAACTTCCGGCACAAAAATTCCAATATGACCTTCTTCCAAAACAGTCAGCCACAAATCCCAATCTTGAAATTTTTTAATACTTTCATCCCAGCCACTTTTTGGAAAATCGCAGCGGCGCAATAGAGCCATTGGATTAATATATGGCATCTGGCGCATCTTTTGGGCATCAAAGGGACCGACTTTAAATAGCTTGGTACCAAACATAAAAGAAGAATAGGCATAGCTCGCCTCCGGATGAGTTTCCAAGGTTAGGCGCAATTTTTCCAATAAATCCGGCTTCATGACAATGTCGGCATCGCAGAAAAACAAATATTCGCCTTTGGATTCTCGAAAGCCACGATTGCGAGCGGCTGGAGCTCCTTGATTTTCTTGACGGAAAAAAGCATAACAACCTTCGCCACGCAAACAAGAATTTCCCGCAGCCAGAATAAATTCACCAAATACTTTTTCGGGATTATCTTTGGAGCCATCATCAACAACAATTACTTCAAAGTCTTGATCAGTCTGAACAGCAATACTTTTGAGCGTTGCTCCTAATTTGTCGGCCTGATTATACACCGGGATAATAATAGAAATCATGTTAAAAACTATTTAAATTTATTTTAATAAAAATTGAGAAAATTTTTCGGCTTGGATATTCCAGAAAAAAGATTGGGCATGAATTTTTCCTTGTTGACCCATTCTAGTTCGCAAATTTTCATCTTCCGCCAAAGTCTGAATCGCTTGCGCCAAATCGGCTGGACTTTCCGGATTAAGCAAAAAACCAGTTTCACCATCAAGCACCGCATCGGCTACGCCGCCGGAATTTCCGGCAATCACCGGTTTTTGACACAAACCGGCCTCCAAATAAACAATGCCAAAACCTTCAAAGTCGCCGGCAATATTTCGAGAAGGCATAATAAAAACTGAGCACCGGTTCAATAGCTGCCATTTTTTTTCATCATCCACCAAACCAGTAAAAATAATTTTTCGTTGCAGATTTTCAGAAAGTTGGCTAATCAATTTTTTTAAATATTCTTCGTCTGGACCGGTACCAGCAATCGTGTAAGTAAATTCGGACCACCAATTTTTTGTCGCACAATTTTTTTCTAAAATTTCCAAAGCGGCAATTGTTTGGTCAATTCCCTTGCGGCGCACCAAGCGGCCCAAGGATAACAAATTAAAATTATCACTAGCTGACATCTGAACAAAATTTTTATCTTCTGGCGAAATACCTGGATTGACCACAAAAATTTTTTCTGCCCATTTTGGATTTTTTTCTTTTAATTTTTCGGCGGTAAAGTTGTTGGCGCAGACAATTTTGGCGGCTCGATTAATAATCAAACGGCTAATAAATTTTTTTCGGCCGCTAAAAGCCAAGCTCAAATCCATGCCGTGAAAAATTAAACAGTATTTCAAGGGTTGGAAAAATGAAAGTAAATAAGCAACAGTGCCCAAAGGCAAAATCTGCCCGACCAACAACCACTCGGCATCGCTGGATTTTAATTCTTTTTTAATTTCGCCAAAACTTTTTCGCCATTTCGGCCAAAAACTTTTTGCCAACAATCTTCCGTCAGTATTATCAAGAACTGCTAGCTCTTGGTTTGGCCAAAATTTTGCCAGATGAGAATAGTAATGACTCACTCCGCCAGTATTGTTCAAGTTATCAGTTGTAATTAATAAATTTTTCATTTTTTTAGATGAAATGATTGAGCAATACTCAGCACATCTTCTTTTTTGAAACCGCCGAATAAATAAAGAGCAACAAAATAAGAAATCATTCCGAGCAA
>CAZBVX010000029.1:0-6390 GCA_964495615.1 uncultured Gammaproteobacteria bacterium
AGAGAGCATTGTCCATTCCTTAATTTCACTAAAACCTATTCTCTTATACCAGTTAAGAGGAAATTCGTAACCATTAAAAGTAAAAGCATCAAACATTTTAGCGTTATATTTTTGAATTGCCTCCTCCAACATTCTTTTTAATAAGGCTTTGCCTATTTTCTTGTTTTGGAAATCTGGATGGACAAATAATTCGCCATCAAACAAATGCACGCCATCCCACCAAGGCTTTATACTCGACAAAAAACCGCCAACTATCTGGCCGTCATATTCTGCTAAAAATGCTAAATCTGGCTGTTTAATAAGCCAATGGTTTAACATCTCCTTAGCCGACTCCTTAGTCCATTTTTCTCCAGAATTAAAGACTTTATACACAAAAGTATAGACTTCAGATAGAGTGTCCAAATCATCTTCTTCAATTAAGCGTATTTTTAACATATTTTTGCGTGCCTATTGATTATTTACGATATAACTGCTATTATAATTACAGAATTTCTATGAACAAGCACCTCTTAAGGTTTCGTCCTTAAGCGGTGCTTTTCTTTTTTGGTAAATATTCTAATTTATTTCTAAGATTATCCATAAAAACTATTTTTTCTTTAGCGGTCTTTTTAAGCAGTCTGGAACAATTTTTAACATCAGGACTTATTACTTTAAGTAATTTTCCTTGTTCATACAAATATTTTACTAAACAATAAAAATCACCGTCACTAGAAATAATAATCGCTTGATCATAATTATTAAATTCGATCATGGTCTGTAAAACTAAATCAGCATCAACGTTCCCTTTTGGTTTTCTATCACCATCAAACAAAACTGGTTTAAAAATCAAAATATAACCATCTTTTTGTAATGATGAATATAAATCCTGATTTTCTGGAATGAACCCGATAAACAAAAATGCTTGAGAAACTTTATATTTTTCCTTTAAATAAATACGAAACTTTCCAGAATCTAATTTCCAGTTAAGTTTATTGATGCCCAAATTCAAATTTTGACTATCAATGAAAGCGTAGTTGTTTCCTTCTGTATTTCTCATATTAAATAATAATATCACAGAAATAAATGTTTTCCAAAAAAGTAAATTTAAACTTTAGAACTAAAAATATTTACTTATATTAAAACAAAAACAGAGCTTGTGACTCTGTTTTTACCTAACTGCGGAGAGTGAGGGATTCGAACCCTCGGTACCTTGCGGTACACACGCTTTCCAAGCGTGCGCACTAGACCACTATGCGAACTCTCCAATTTTGTTGCGAACCTGCCCGCCTTGGGTGGGCTCTCCTTTTGCTACCTTTCCATAATAAACGCTAATCAAAAATCTGGCAAGAGATACAAAATGACCCTTGGTTTTTTACTGCCAAAGGCCATTTTTTAAAATTTTCATTACTGAAGCTTTCTTTGAATAATAGTGTTCAAGCCCTCAATTTTATCATCAGCCGAATCCACAAAATCATTCAAAGGGCGAGCACCATTAATCATCTCATCACCAACAAACAAAGTTGGGGCGCCAATAACGCCATATTTGGCGGCATCCTTGCTCTGCGTGGCCAAATCAACCGCTTTTTGCTGGTCAGCTAAACAAGTACTAAATTCTTTCTCATCCAAACCTAACTTATTGGCAATTAAAACAAAATCTTCTTCCAAAAGTGAGCGGCTTTTTACAATTTCAATCAAGTCTTGGCGAAACTCCCAGCCCTTTTCTTTGACAAAAGCACATTCCACGGCTTGAGCAGCCCGCAAACCAATTGAGCCATTAATAATAAAAGGGCGATAAACAATTTTTAAACTGTTGCTATAATCTTTTTTGAGCTGTTCCAGGCTTTGATCAAGAGTGCCGGAAAATGATTTGGATAAATCTTCATAGACAATCAAACCCAGCTTGGCATTCTTGTCGCCCCACAAATGATCGGCTTCCGAAATTTCCGGCATCACTGAATTTGTGAAACTAGCACTAGTGGTGGCAGAATTATTTTCTGTTACTGGCGCTTGATTTTCTTCCTGATTTTTGGAAACTGATTGATGCGGCCAAACGATCCAAAGAACTACCAAAATAATTACCAAAGCTAAAGCACCAACAAACCACCAAATATTTTTGTTTTCTTTTGGCGGTCTTTCCATGACATTCATTGAATTCATATTTTTTAAGCTAATATTTTTTCTAAAACCGCAGCGGCGGCTAATAAATTTTTGTCGCTAAAACGAGGGGCAATTAACTGCAAACCGATTGGCATTTGATTTTTTTCAACTTTCGCTGGTACCGAAATTGATGGCAAGCCAGCTAGCGATGCACCAATCAGAAATATATCTTCCAAATACATGGTTAGCGGGTCATTGCTCTGCGCACCAATTTTGAACGCCGGATGCGGCGAAGTTGGACTGAGAATAAAATCGTATTTTTTGAAAGTCTGATTAAAGTCTTCAATAATTAAGGCGCGAACGGCCTGAGCCTTTTTGTAATAAGAAGCAAAATAACCAGCCGATAAAGCATAAGTGCCAAGCATAATTCTTCTTTTGGTTTCCGCACCAAAACCTTGGCCGCGAGTTTTTAGGTAGAAGTCATGCAGATTTTTTGCCTCATCAACAGAAAAGCCCCAAGCAATACCATCAAAGCGAGCGAGATTAGAACTAACTTCACTTGGGGTTACCAAATAATAAACCGGTACACCGAAGCGAGAATTTGGCAAAGAAATTTCTTCCACTTTTGCACCGGCAACTTTCAATTTTTCAATTGCTTCTGACAAAGATTTTTTTACTTCTTCATTTTTTAGTTCACTAATATATTCTTTTGGGATACCAATTTTTGCGCCGGAAAAATTTTGAAAATTAATTTTTTCAGTTACTTCTTTTGAGGTGGCATCGTGTTCATCCTTCCCCTCCATTACTGAAAAAACTATTTCCGCATCTTCCACATTTTTGGTGATTGGACCGATAACATCCGTGGAAGAAGTCATAGAAAGCAAGCCAAAACGAGAAACTCGCCCGTAACTAGGCTTGAAACCAACGACATCACAAAAAGAGGCTGGCTGACGAATAGAACCGCCAGTGTCGCTACCCAGAGAAAATAAACAGAGATTGGCTGCCACGGCGGCGGTGCTACCGCCGGAAGAACCACCGGCAACACAAGTGAGATCGTATGGATTTTTGGTAACTCCAAAAGCAGAATTTTCTGTCGAAGAACCGTGCGCAAATTCATCCAAGTTGGTTTTTCCCAAAAGCACTGCTCCGGCGGATTTCAGTTTGGCGATTACTGTGGCATCAAAAGGAGCAACATAATTTTCCAAAATTTTGGAAGCGGCGGTGGTGCGGACCTTCTTGGTCATTAAAGCGTCTTTGGCTAAATATGGAATGCCGAGTAATGGACTACGCTCGCCAGATTTAATTTTTTCATCGACAGACTTGGCTTCGCACAAAGCTTCTTCGCGGCAAACTGTTAGGACGGCATTCAATTCTGGATTTTTTTCTTCAATTGCTTTGAGACAAGCCTCGGTTAATTCAACAGCACTGATTTCCCCCGAATCCAGTTTGGCACGCGCTTCTTTGATTGTTAGTTCATTTAATAACATATTTTACAAAACTTTTTTGACCTTAACTAAACCATCCAAAACTTCGCCCTGATTGAGGGCTAATTCCCTTTCTTCGGCGTCCCAAGCTTTTACTTCATCGGCACGAAAAACATTTTCTGAATCGGTAATTCTGGTTTCTTGGCTGATTTTGCTAATGTCGGCTTGATCCAGCTGTTCCACATACGCCAAAATGGCCGAGAGTTCTCGACTGTATTTTTCGGCTTCTTGTTCATTAATTTCCAACTTTGCTAATTGAGCAATGTGAAATATTTCTTCAGGGTTTAGCATTTATAAATTGTTGATAGTTTATAAAAATATTTTTTATTGGGTCTATGTAATAATGCGAACATGGGCCCAGTATGGTTTGCGAGAACAGATTTGACATTTGCATCTCCAGGGTTCAATTCCCTGTGGGCCTGCCTGCCGGCAGGCAGGTCCACTATTGACCTTCGTGGTCAATATGATAAAATATAGTAGTCAAATCTGTTCACAGTGTGCAAACATGCGAGATGAAAAAAAATTTCAAAAACCCGTCTTAGGCGGGTTTTTGTTTTATTCACCCGCTAATAATTTCAAAAAATCTTCCTCATTCAATATTTTTACTCCCAATTCTTGGGCTTTTTCGTATTTGTCACCGGGAGCTTCACCAACCACCACAAAATCGGTTTTTCGGCTGACTGCAGAGGAAATTTGCCCACCTTGTGCCTTTATTTTATCTTTTGCCTCATCCCTTGTCAAACCAAGCAGTGAACCGGTCAAAACAAAAGTTTTGCCTTTTAAGGCGCCATTTTCTGATAAAGCGGCCAAAGAAGCGGCATTCAGATTCAAAGAAACTCCGCCGGCAGCAAATTTTTCTAATAATTTTTGATTATGTTCATCGTGCCAAAATTCAAACAAGCTTTCCGAAACTTTTGGTCCGACATCTTCAATTTCTTGCCAGTCCTCAATTTTCAAGCCGGCAAAAAATTTTTGTACTTCCGAAATAGAAAAATGGTCGGCGGTATTTTTTTGTTTTTCCCGAGCAAACAACGCCGCCAAAGCGGTCGCACTTTCTTCGCCAACGTGACGAATACCGAGAGCAAAAATAAAACGATTCAAAGGCATCACCCGATGTTCATCAATTACTTTGATAATATTTTCCGCTTTTTTTTCAGCGAAGCGCGGCAAAGAAAGCAAATCTGATTCGTGCAAAAAATATAGATCAGCCGCATCTTTGATTAGGCCTTCCACAAATAATTGCTCCACAATTTTAATCCCCAAACCATCCAGTCCGGCAGCATTCTTGGAAACAAAATGTGAAAGGCGGCGCAGATTTACGGCAAAACATTTTTTGTTCAAACAACGGAAAGCAACCTCCCCTTCTTCTCTGGTCACCACACCTTCACAACGCGGACAAAAACGCGGGATGCTAATTTTTTTTTCATTTCCCGAACGCAGATTAACCAAAACTTCAGCGACTTTGGGAATCACATCACCCGCTCTTTCAATAACTATTGTGTCGCCAATCATCAAGCCGAGACGGCCAATTTCATCCCAATTATGCAAAGTGGCCCGCGAAACCACTACCCCAGCAACGGAAACTGGCTTCAAGGAAGCGGTTGGCGTTAAAACGCCGGTTCTTCCAACTTGCCAAACGACGTCTTCCACAATCGTGGTTGCTTGAATGGCTGGAAATTTGTAGGCCATCATATAACGCGGAGCTTTGCCGACAATTCCCATTGTTTCCCAAAAACGTAAATCATTAAATTTTACTACTACGCCATCAATATCAAAAGCTAATTTTTCACGCTTCTTGGCCACCTCGGCAAAAAAAGCAAAAACTTCTTTCAAGCCAAAGCAAACGCGATTGGCTGATAAAGTTTTGAAACCAAAAAGAGAGGCTAAGGCGTTTGCTTGAAAACGCGTTTCAATAATTCGGCCGCGATCAGCTAATTTCAAATCATTAATACCAAAATCAAAACGGGCAAAAATTTCGCGATTAATTTCCGTGTCCGGAATCAAAAAATCATAAGAAAAAAAATCTAATTTTCTTTCGGCGCTAATTTTTGGATCAAGCTGGCGCAAAGAACCAGCCACCCCGTTTCTAGTGTTGGCGAGTAAAGGTTTGCTAAGCTTTTCATATTTTTTGTTCAGTTCAGCAAAAACTTTTTTGGTCATCACGGCCTCGCCTCGAATCTCCAAATCACCTTCGTTGGCCAAGGTAATAATTAAATCAATAGTTTTCTGATCAAAATTCAAAGTTGCTAATTCTTTTTTTGTTGCTTCTCGCAAAGACAAAGGAATGCTGGCGATGGTACGGACATTGCTTGTGACATTTTCACCAACCTTGCCATCCCCCCTGGTCGCTGCTTTCTCCAGAACACCTTGATGAAAATTAATATTCACCGCCAAGCCATCCAATTTTAGCTCGCAAAAATATTCCGGTTCAGTGCCAGAAACAAAACGACGAGCTTCCGGAAACAAAGATGGACGAAGGCCATCGCTGGCCAAATATCTTCTTCCTCTTTCTTCCCAATCGCGAAGATCGTTTTCTGAAAAAGCATCGAACAAAGAAATCATTTGCCTGGAATGAACGGATTTTTGAAATTTTACTAAAGGCTCACCACCCACCCGCTGAGTCGGTCAATCAGGAGTGATAAATTGAGGATATTCATTCTCTAAAATAAATAACTCATTTTTCAGGCTATCCAAAGCGGCCGGAGAAATAGTTTCTTGATCCAAAACATGATAATTATAGCGGTGAATGTTGATTTCTGCCTTTAATTTTTCAATTCTGTTTTTTGCTTGTTCATTTGTCATATAGACTATATTATAACACCTTTTAACC
>CAZBVX010000029.1:6400-7030 GCA_964495615.1 uncultured Gammaproteobacteria bacterium
ATAAGGAAAAACGGTTTTTTGAAACAATAATTATTTGTTTTCGGTGGTTGCTGGAGTGCCTGTTCCTTGACCGGCGTTTTGTGATTGTTGGATGAAAGAAACTACTTCAGAAATGGTGGTGCCATTATTGGCTACTGCAGTTTCGATTTGAGCCAAGCGTGATCTTTGATCAATCATTTTTGCACTGAATTGAATAAAGAACATTACGACTACGCCTACCAAGATACCAATTATTAAAGGGGTAATATTTTCTTTTCTCATAAAATTAATGACCGGAAAATCCGGAATGTTTATTTTTTAAAAATTAATTATTTTGCTTCTTGTTGAGCAGACAAAGCAGAGTTGATGAAATTAACTACTGCGGTTGATTTCTGCATACTTTCAACGATTTGCGTTTCTGCTTTGGCCATTCTGTTGTCCATGCTTCTCAATTGGAAGTAAGAAAAAACAGTAATTGCTACCAACAGCGCCAAACCGATGACGGTGAGGATTGGGCCGTAGGAAAACGAGGAGTAAGATTGTTTCATCTTCATAGTTTTCGAAATTCGCCTTTGTCGCTTTTGCAACTATTGAAGGCAAACATAAATAATAATTTTATTTCTTTTACTTTTATATTATACACTTTTTAGA
>CAZBVX010000030.1:0-6550 GCA_964495615.1 uncultured Gammaproteobacteria bacterium
ATTGTATCGATCGCAATTGCTGTTTTCCCAAGTTGGCGATCACCAATAATAAGTTCACGCTGTCCGCGGCCAATCGGAATCATCGCATCAATTGATTTGATGCCGGTTTGAACTGGTTGATTAACTGAAGCACGAGTAATAACGCCCGGAGCAATTTTTTCTACCGGATAAAAATCCTTGGTTTCAATTTTTCCCTTGCCATCCATCGCTTCACCGAGAGGATTAACCACCCGTCCAATCATTGCTTCACCAACCGGCACTTCCAAAATACGTTTGGTTGCTAAAACTTCATCACCCTCTTTGATGTTGGAAAACTCACCAAGAATAATGGCGCCAACTAAATTTTCTTCCAAATTCAAAGCCACACCAGAAACTTCTCCATGGCTAGTTTTAAAAATTAAAATTTCTGACATCATTGCTTCTGATAATCCAGAAACAAGAGCGATGCCATCAGAAATTTTTAAAACTCTGCCGACTGATTTCTCGCTGATTTCCGCTTTAAATCCGGATATTTCCGTCTTCAACTGTTCAATGATAAAGTCTTTGGTAAACATATTAATAATTTATAATTAAAAATTGATTTTAAAATTATTTTTCCATTTTATTTTTTAGATCTTCCAGGTTAGTCTTCAAGCTGCCATCCAAGACCCGGCTTTCATATTTCAAAACAAAACCACCCAGCAAATCCTGATCAACCTCTTCCGTTAAAACAATTTTTTTGGCACCAGTTTTGTTTTTTAAATAATCTGTGATTGCTTCTCGAGAATTATCAGCTAATTGATGGGCGCTGGAAATTGAAGCTGGCAATTCCCCGTTTTCCTGATTCCAAATTTCCTCAAAAGCAGAAATAATCTCATTTTCGCGGTTCAACACGCCATCTCTTCCCAAAACCGCGACAAAGTTATGCAAAATCTTCCGAGATTCTTCTTCAGATTTTCCGAATAATGATTCATATAAACTTTGGGCGTATTGTTTTGGATTAATTTTCATATCGACTATTTAACCAAATTTTTTATTAGCTCCTGATCTTTGGCGCCGTCCATTTTTTCTTTGAGTAATTTTTCCACCGTTAAAGCGATCAGAGAAGCGGTTTCCGCTTTTAGTTCTTTCAAGGTTTCAGTTCTTTCTGTTGCTAATTTTCCTTTTTCTGAGCTAATAATTTTTTCAATATCTTCTTTGGCTTTTTTGATCATTTCGTCTTGACGTTTTGCGCCTTGAAGATCGGCCGCGGCCAAAATTTCCGTAGCGGCTTTTTTGGCTTCAGTAATAATTGTCTTTTTTTCGGTTTCCGCCTCCTGTAACCGGTCTTCAATTTCTTTGGCGTCAGCTAGACTTTTTTCAATTTTTTTGCTTCTTTCATCCATCATTTTGGCAATCGGTTTAAAAGCAAAAAAATAAAGCACTCCCAAAACAATCGCAAAATTGACCGTTTGGGCGATAAATAATTTCAAATCAAGATGAAAAGTAGAAACTAATGAGTCCATATTTTTTTAATAATAATCTAATAACTGAACCGAAAAAATCGGTCCAGAAAATCAGCCTACTATTTAATACTAAAGGCAATAACCAAGGCATAAATAGCAACCGCTTCCGCGAAAGCTGAAGCCAAAAGCATTGGCACCAAAATTTTACCGGCAGCTTCTGGGTTGCGGCCGATGGCTTCCATGGCTTTTGCGCCAATCATACCGATACCAAGAGCGGGAGCGATAGAACCGAGGCTGATAGCCAAAGCCTTTGCTAACATTACATTTTCCATACTGTTTATTTTCAGCCGCCAAGCAAATAGCTGAGCCAGCTGAATTATTTAATTCTTTATATATTAAAATTAATTTTAATGCTCTTCAGCTGTTGTGGCGACAGTTAAATATGTCAAAATTAACATGGCAAAAATAAGCGCCTGAATCAAGCCGACAATAATTTCCAAAAACATAAAAGGAATCGGCACGCCAAAGGCCAAAATTGCTGACATGGCTGCCAATAGAACTTCACCAGCAAAAACATTGCCGAATAGACGAAAGGATAAACTAGCAATTTTTGCCAGCTCGGAAATAATTTCAATCACCCCAACAAAAGCTTTGATTGGATTAACTAACAAAATAGTAGGCTCTTTAACGATTTTTTTGGGAATTTCCAAAAAGGCTTTAATGTTGATGAATTTATTTAAATAATTCCAGCCGCCAACAGCAATAACACCAAAAATGTGGCTCAAAACTACACCAATAGTGGCCAAAGCTAAAGTAGTATTCAAATCGGCAGTTGCCCCGCGAAAATAAGGAATAAAGATCAGCTCTTCGCCTTCTTTGACCACTTGTCCGATTGAACCGACGCCAGGAAACATTCCTAGCCAATTATTCAAGAGAATGAAAAAGAAAAAAGCGAGAACTAACGGTGCAAATTTTAAGGACTTTTTACGGCTGCCAGTGACCCCGTCAAAAATATTTAAAAATGCCTCAAAAACAATTTCAAAGGCATTTTGAATTCCACGAGGAATTAATTTTATTTTTTTTCTAATTATCAAACCAAAAATTAGAACCACCAACACCACTAACCAGGAGTTCAGCAAAGAATTGCTGACCGAAAATGAACCAATCTGAAAAATCGGTTCGGCAAACAAAGTATTTTCGTGTAAAATTTCTTGTCCAGCTGACATAAACTATTCTTGATCTTTATTTTTTTTGGCTTCTTCTTCAATCTTTTTAAATTCTTTTAAGGCATTTTTGGTGATTCCGAACATTGAAACCAAAAAGAAAAAAGACAAAGAAATAATCATCAGCCAGGGGCCAGATGAATATTTCCGATCTAACCATTTGCCGATCACCAAACCGAGCAAAACTGGACCAACAATCCACGCAGAAGCAATGCTCATCGTGCGGATAGCAATTGACCAGGTCTTGTTGGTGTTTGGATCACCGACTGACATAAAAACAAAAAAAAGAGTATCCCCTTTTATTAATACTTAATGTTCTTATTATTTATAGCTTAAAAATCGAACCAAGTCAATGATTATCTGTTGATAATACCTCTAAATACCAAAAAACATTTTGGCATTAGCGGTGGTAATTTCGGCTACTTTTTCTAATTTCATTCCTTTAATTTCAGCAATTCGGCCAGCAACATATTGGACTAAAAGAGGTTCATTGCGCTGTCCGCGATATGGCTCTGGAGTCATATAAGGACAATCAGTTTCAATCATGATTTTTTCCAGCGGAATTTTGCGAATTAAATCATCCCACATTTGGCTAAAAGTAACCAGACCAGTAAAAGAAATCATTAAGCCAAGCTTAAAATATTCCCAAGCCAGATTTTCATCACCAGAAAAACAATGAATCACTCCCCAAGGACGATCAGTTGGAATTGTATCGCGATTTTCTTTTTTAAATTCTTGAAGTAAAGGCAACAAATCGTCATGCGCTTGGCGGCAATGAATAATTACCGGCAAACCCAAAGAACGAGCAAGTCTTAATTGCTCCAAAAGAATAATTTTTTGTTTTTTCTTAATTGCTGCAATATCTGAAGAAAGATCTAGGTGATAATAATCAAGGCCAATTTCTCCAATTGCTACAGTTTTTTCAGACTTAGCTAATTTTTCGTAGGTATCATAATTAAATTCTTCACCAGTAGTCATATATTGCGTTGAACCATTGGCATCGTTAGTATGAGCAACTATTTCTTCTAGTTGATTGGGGTGCAGACCGACTGCTGCATAGACGCCACTTTCATATTTGTTGGCATAAGACAAGGCGCGGCCGGAAGTTTTGTATTCTGAACCAACCAAAACCATCCAGGTGTTATTATCCAAAGAACGGCGAATCACCTCGTCGGCATCGTCTCTAAAATCTTTAAAATTAACATGGGCATGAGTATCAAAAAATTGCATATTTAAAATTCTAATTCTTCTAAAGCTTTTTTTGCTCTACGATTAACACTTTTTGGCACAACAACTTTCACTTCCACAAAATGATCTCCTCGACCGCGGCCGCGCAAATGGGTTATTCCTTTTTCTTTAATACGAAAAATAGTATTTGGCTGGGTGCCTTCCGGGATTTTCAAATCAAAAGAGCCATCCAAAGTTTCTACTTCAATTTTCCCTCCCAAAATAGCTGTTTTTACATCAATTTCTTCAACACTGCGAACATCGTCATTGTCACGAGCCAAGCGGCGATCAGGTGTCACCTTCACTCTCACCAATAAATCACCGGCCGGAACACCTTTTTCACTCACTTCCCCTCGACCAGCAACTCGGATTGATTCACCGCTATCAATTCCTCCCGGAATTTTGATAGTAAATTTTTCTTCGACGCGCGCTCTGCCGGTTCCTTGGCAATTGGCACATTTTTTTTCAGGAATTTTCCCTTCGCCGTGACAATCCGGGCAAGGAGTCTGCGATTGAATGTTACCAAGAATGGTTCTTTGAATTCTAGTCACTCGTCCACTGCCGTGGCAAGTACTGCAAGTATTTACTTTTGTGCCAGCGGCAGCACCACTTCCGTGACACGCTGAACAAGTACCGACACGAGGATAAGAAATTTCTTTTTCAGTTCCAAAAGCGGCTTCCTTGAAACTTATTTTGATATCCAAAACCAAATCTTGCCCCTTACTTGCTCGACGAGAACGTCCGCCGCCGCCAAAGCCGCCAAAAATATCGCCAAAACCGCCGAATAAATCGCCCAAATCATCCATATTAATATTAACCCCCTGGCCAAATCCCTGACCGCCAAAACCGCCAAAACCACCAGCTTGGCCATTTTGAAAATTTGATCCAAACTGATCATATTGTTGGCGTTTCTCTGGACTACTCAAAACCTGATAAGCTTCGTTAATCTCTTTGAATTTTTCCGCATCACCACCTTTGTCTGGGTGATACTGATGAGCCTTTTTTCTGAAAGCAGTTTTGATTTCCGCCGCGGAAGCGCTTTTCCCGACGCCTAAAATATTATAATAATCTTTTGACATTTGTCTTAAACAAAAATTAATTTCTTAATAAATCATCTCTGAAAAAATCAGAGATAATCTATAAAAAATTTATTATTTTTTTTCTACTTCACCTTCAACAACGTTGTCATCTTTTTTTTCTTCAGTTGGTGCTTCAGCACCCGCTGGAGTTTCGGCACCCGGTTGTTGATACATCCCGGCGCCAATTTTCTGAGCAACTTCGTTTAATGAGGCCATCGCCTTGTTGATTGCTTCCAAATCATCGCCGTCTTTTACCTTTTTCAATTCTTCCACTTTTGCTTCTAATTCAGTTTTGTCTTCGGCTTTCATTTTGTCACCGGATTCTTTGATCATTTTTTCAGTAGTGAAAACCACTGCGTCAGCTTGGTTTTTGGCTTCTACCTGTTCTTTTTTCTTTTTATCTTCTTCGGCATGAAGCTCAGCTTCTTGTTTCATTTTTTCCACATCTTCCTTTGAAAGACCAGAAGAAGCGGTGATGGTAATTTTTTGTTGTTTGCCGGTTGCTTTATCGGTAGCACTAACATTCAAAATACCATTGGCATCCAAATCAAAATTTACTTCCACTTGCGGAACGCCGCGCGGAGCAGTTGGAATACCATCTAACATAAATCTGCCCAAAGTTTTATTGTCGCTTGCCATTGGACGTTCGCCTTGAACAATGTGAATTTCCACACTAGTTTGACCATCAGCAGCAGTTGAAAAAACTTGTGATTTGGCTGTTGGAATGGTGGTGTTTCTTTCAATAAGCGGCGTGGCAACTCCTCCCAAAGTTTCAATTCCCAAAGTCAGAGGAGTAACATCCAAAAGCAAAACATCCTTCACGTCACCCTGCAAAACACCAGCCTGAACGGCAGCACCAAGAGCCACCACTTCGTCTGGATTAACACTCAAGTTTGGTTCTTTGCCAAAAAATTCTTTCACTTTCTGCAAAACCAAAGGCATGCGAGTCATGCCGCCAACCAAAATTACTTCTTCGATATCACTCACCTGATATCCGGCATCAGATAAAGCCTTTTTGCATGGCTCAATAGTTTTGTCGACCAAATCCGTTACCAGTGATTCCAATTTGGCTCTAGTCATTTTCATCACCAAATGCTTTGGACCGTTGGCATCAGTAGTGATAAAAGGCTGATTGATTTCAGTTTCCATCGCAGTTGATAATTCAATCTTGGCCTTTTCTGCCGATTCTTTGATGCGCTGCAAAGCCAAAGTATCTTTGGATAAATCAATTCCCTGTTCTTTTTTGAATTCTTCAATAATCCAATCAATAATTCTTTTATCAAAATCTTCACCGCCTAGATGGGTGTCGCCGTTCGTGGATTTTACTTCCACAGTGTCAGCGGAAATATCCAAAACGGAAACATCAAAAGTCCCGCCACCCAAATCGTAGACCACAATCTGCTGTCCTTGTTTTTTATCAAAACCATAAGCCAAGGCGGCGGCGGTTGGTTCGTTGACGATACGCATGACATCTAAGCCTGCAATTTCGCCGGCGTCTTTAGTTGCTTGACGTTGGTTATCGTTAAAGTGTGCCGGAACTGTAATTACGGCTTTTCTGATGGTTCCTCCAAGATAGGTCTCAGCGTCTTTCTTTATT
>CAZBVX010000030.1:6560-7010 GCA_964495615.1 uncultured Gammaproteobacteria bacterium
GATAATACGCTTCACATCTAAACCGGCAATTGTTCCGGCATCTTTGGTGGCCTGCCTTTGAGCATCATCAAAATAAGCTGGAACCGTAATAATTGCTTCGGTAATTTTTTCACCGATTTTTGCCTCGGCATCAGCTTTCATTTTTGCCAAAACCATTGCCGAAATTTCTTGCGGCGTGAATTCTTTGTCACTCATTTTTACTTTTATTCCTTCTCCGGATTGAACAATCTTATAAGGCATAGTGCTCAAATCGCGCTGAACTTCTTCGTCCTTGAAGTTGCGGCCAATCAAGCGCTTAACGGCATAAACTGTGTTTTCCGGATTAATCACCGCCTGTCTTTTAGCAGCCGCGCCAACCAATCTTTCACCATTTTTCGAAATTGCTTCCGTGCTTGGCGTGGTTCTGTTTCCTTCAATGTTTTCAATAATTTTTGGCACACCGCCTTCCAT
>CAZBVX010000031.1:0-6712 GCA_964495615.1 uncultured Gammaproteobacteria bacterium
GACAAGCCAAGAAGAAGTAGCATAGTTGATTAATGGGGTATCGCAGCGCCAACAATGAGGATAACTGTGTTCATATTTTTCTTTATGGAACAAAGTTCCTTGTCCGGCTAAGTATTTTATGATTTCAATATCGGTGGCAGTGTGATCACTAACTGGTTTGACGTGCAAGCCCGGAAAAGCCAAAACTTCTGGTTTGAATTTTCCATCCATACCAACGTGTTGAACAAAAGGTAATTTTTTTTCACGACCAAGATTCATATCGTCTTCACCAAAAGCGGGAGCGATATGCACTACGCCAGTACCGTCAGTAGTGGTGACAAATTCGGCATCATAAATTTTCCAACCGTTTTCACGATTTTCTAATTTTTCATCAGTGGCATAATAATCAAACAAAGGTTTGTAAGCTTTGCCGATCAAATCAGTGCCTTTCATTGTGGCAAGAATTTCAAAATCTTTATCCTTCATTACTTTCTCTGCTAATTCTTTGGCGATAATATAAACAATATCTTCGCTTTTTATTTTGACGTAATCAATATCAGCACCAACTGCCAAAGCAACATTACCAATCAAAGTCCAAGGAGTGGTGGTCCAAGCCAAAACAAAAGTTCCCGCTTCATCAGCAAGTTCAAATTTGGCGATTGCCGAAAGATCTTTGATGTCTTGATAGCCTTCAGTGACTTCGGATTGAGACAAAGTGGTTTCACAACGCGGGCAAACATGCATGGAGCGATAATCTTTGTAGACCAAGCCTTTGTCCCACAATTCTTTGAAGGCCCACCAAACACTTTCCATAAAATTCAGATCCATCGTGCGATATGAATCCTTCATGTCCGCCCAGCGACCGAGACGGTTAATAATCTTCTCCCATTCTCCGGCATAAGTCATCACCTTGGAACGACAAAGGTCATTAAATTTCGCCACTCCCAAATCTTCAATTTCTTTTTTGGTTTTGGTGCCTAATTCTTTTTCGACAATATTTTCAATCGGCAAACCATGACAATCCCAACCCCAACGACGCTCAACCCGATAACCATTCATGGTGAAATAACGTGGCACAACATCCTTCAAGATATTGCCGACCAAGTGACCATAATGCGGCGTGCCAGTGGCAAAAGGAGGTCCGTCATAAAAAATATAGTCACCTTTCGGCGCTTCTTTGTTGACTGATTTCTGAAAAATTTCGTTAATATTCCAAAAAGATAAGACTCTTTGTTCCAAGCCTGGAAAAGAAGTCCTTTGATTTTGGGATTGGTTATTATCTGACATATTTTTGGATAATATTTAAGTATTTACAGAGCTAAAATTATCATAAATACGGCTTAAAAGCAAGATAAAAAAAGGATGAAGCATTAAGTATTCATCCTTTATTTATTTTATTTTAATTTCTTTTCTAAAATTTCTTTATACAATTTAACCATTTTTTCGGCCATTATTTCCGATTTGAAATTTTTTGTTAGCTCTTTGGCGTTTCTTGAAAGTCGACAGCGCAATTGATAATCATTGATTAATTTTTTTATTATCTCCTCCGCTTCCTCCAAAGAATTCACCAGGTAGCCATTTTCTCCATTTTTAATAATTTCTGGAGCAACACCAACTGGGAAGCTAATCGGAATTAAGCCTTGCGACATTCCTTCAAGCAAACTAAGAGAAAAGCCTTCATATCGAGAAGTAATTATGAATATTCCGCCAGAAAGAGTTGCCAGCTTCCCAGGGATTTCTGTTTTAATAAGGTTGGGAAAAACTTGATGATTAGGAATTTTGTTTCCAAGCCAAGAAATTAATTTTTTGTTTTTTGACATTACAATCGAAACTTTTTGAATCTGTGGAAATTTTCGATACAAACAAACCAAACGATCAACACCTTTTAGTTTTAGAGTGAAAGGATCTTCACCGATTCTTCCTAAAAAAATTAAAACTGGTTCCGAAGATACCTCGCCCGGCTCTTGGTCAAACCAATAATTTTCTATGGCGTTGTAAATCACTTTTATTTTTTGAGGATCAACACCATCACTAATCAAATCATTTTTAACTATTTCCGAAGTAGCGACAACCAAATCTGCTTTTTCGGCAGAGTAATATTCAATTGTGGCAATATCGTTTAGGGGCCTTCTGGTTTGGATGTCTGCGCAAGAAATTATTTTTTCTTTCCTCATTTCATAAATAATACTCGAGCAACAAGGTTCCAATTTTTTTGTTTTGGGAACCGATCGCAAAAAACCAATAGTTGTTGAGCCAAAATGAGAAACGACTGGCTTGGCAAATTGCAAAAAAGCAATGGGAGTATAGGTAGTTCCCTGGATAATATCGCATTTTAAAATTTGATTTTTCTTTTCCAGTAATGAATAGAAAAATAAAATATTATTAAATCCTCTAAAATGCAACGGCGTATTGGTGAGAGAAAATCTTGGATAATAATTTTTTACGTCTATATTGTGCTTCTTTAGACTAGAAATGATTAAACTATTTATGTGGTTAGCTCCCGTATTAATTTTCTTGTCGTTATGGATATAGGCAATTTTCATTTGGTTTTAGGCAATTAATTTTAAAATTGAATCAGGATAAAAAATTGTTATCTAATCTTCTACTTCCCGCAGCACTTCTTGTATTTCTTTCCGCTGCCGCAAGGGCACAAATCATTTCGACCGATTTTTTCACCTTCATCATTTCTGACTTTTTGGGTGATTAAGTCTTTGGCGGAATTGGTTTCTTTGCTCATTTCTTTTTGCGCACCAGAAAAAATTAAAGATTTTTTCTCTTCTTGGGCAATCGTGGAAAGAGCAGCGTTCATCGCATCTTGATTCATGAAATCAGCAGTTTTGTAGATTGAATAAACCACTTGCTTCTGAATCAAGCCAATTAATTCATGATACATTTGATAGGCTTCTTTTTTGTATTCCACCAAAGGATCGTGCTGGCCGTAGCCGCGCAAACCAATACCTCGGCGAAGGTAATCAATGGTTTCCAAATGTTCAACCCAGAGCTGATCGATGGAGCGAATCAAAATACTTTTTTCCATTTCGGAAACTTTGACACCAACCGTGGTAAATACTTTTTTTAATTTTTCATAAGCCTCACTGGCAAAAGCAAAAATTTCAGCAATCAAGGCTTCGCGATTGAGGTCGGCATGGCCGGATTTTTCTGAATAAATATTAATAGCTTTTTCTTGCTCAGCAGATAGCGGGAAAATAGTTTTGATTGTTTCAGTCACTTCTTTTAGATTCCAATCTTTGATTTCCCCAGCACAATGAAAATTGACCACGAATTTGATTTCATCGCTCACCATTTCCAAGACAATATCGGACAAAGTTCTCTGCCCCTCAGCTACTTCTTGTTCAGAAATTTCCAAAATTTCTCGGCGGCGGCGATAGATTGCTTCTCGATGCTTGTTAATCACATCATCGTATTCAACCAAATGTTTGCGCATGTCAAAGTTGTTTCCTTCCACTTTTTTTTGAGCATTCTCAATGGAATTGGAAATCATTTTGTTTTCAATTGGCATGTCGGCCGGAATATTCAAAGTCTTCATCAAATTTTTCATGCGATCGCCGCCAAAAATACGCATCAAATCGTCTTCAGTGGAAATGTAGAATTGAGAAGAGCCTGGATCGCCTTGGCGTCCGGCACGTCCACGCAATTGATTGTCGATACGGCGTGATTCGTGGCGTTCAGTGCCGATAACGTGCAGACCGCCCAAAGCTCGGACTTTTTCTTGCTCCTCCTTGGCTTTGGCAACGGCTTCCGCGTCATCTGGATCAGGATTACCGCCCAAAATAATATCAACACCACGACCAGCCATGTTGGTGGCCAAGGTGATTGAACCCAAACGACCAGCTTGAGAAATAATCTCCGCCTCCTTTTGGTGATTCTTGGCGTTCAACATTTGTGGATGAAGGCCTTCGAGCTCCATCATCGAAGCCAGGACTTCATTTTTTTCAATCGAAATCGTGCCGATCAAAATCGGCTGACCAAGCTTGTTTTTTTCTTTAATATCGCGAATCACTGCTTGATATTTGTCTTCTTCAGTACGATAAATCAAATCATTGCCATCTTTTCTGATGTTTGGCTTGTTGGTTGGAATAACAACCGTTTCCAAATTATAAATTTTGTGAAATTCTTCTGCCTCCGTCAAAGCTGTACCGGTCATACCAGAAAGTTTTTTGTACATTCTGAACAAATTTTGAAAAGTAATTGTCGCCATAGTCTGTGATTCTTTCTGAACCTTCACTCCTTCTTTGGCTTCAATGGCTTGATGTAGACCTTCGCTATAGCGGCGTCCTGGCATCATACGGCCAGTAAATTCATCGACAATGATAATCTCGTCATCTTTGACGACATAATCCTTGTCGCGTTTGAACAAAGCCATTGCTTTCAAGGCTTGCTCAATGTGATGGACTTCTTTGATGCCGCCCATGACATAAATATTATCCACACCCAGCCATTTTTCCATTTTGGACATCCCTGCTTCGGTCAAAGTGGCAGCGCGTAATTTTTCGTCAATATTATAATCTTCATTTTCCACCAAGCGGTTAACCAATTCGGAAAATTTGAAATATTTGTCGGTGGACTCTTCGGCTGGCGCAGAAATAATCAAAGGAGTACGGGCTTCATCAATCAAAATGGAGTCGATTTCGTCAACAATGGCATAGTGCAAACCTCTTTGAACGGCTTGTTCCAAAGTGTAAACCATGTTGTCGCGCAAATAATCAAAACCAAATTCATTGTTGGTACCATAAGTGATATCACAAGCATAAGCCTCTTTGCGGGTCAAAGGTTTGAAATGTTTCAAGCGTTCGTCATATTGAGTGTCGTCAGTGTATTCTGGATCAAAAGTATAAGCTGCCTCATGGACAATAACACTAGTGGTCAAACCCAAAGAATAGAAAACATTGGCCATCCAACCAGCACCGACACGAGCCAAATAGTCATTGACGGTGATCAAATGAGCTCCTTGGCCAGCCAAAGCATTCAAATACAAAGGCAAAGTGGCCACCAAGGTTTTTCCTTCCCCGGTTTTCATTTCCGCAATCTGTCCGCGATGTAAAACAATACCGCCAATCAATTGGACGTCATAATGTCTTTGGCCAAGAATACGGCGAGAAGCCTCTCTGACGGTCGCAAAAGCTTCTGGCAACAGTTGGTCGAGAGTTTCACCTTTGGCTAATCTTTCTTTGAATTCGGCGGTTTTGGCCTTTAATTCTTCGTCGGATAAAGCGGTCCAAGCTGGCTCCAAGGCATTGATTTTTGCCACTTCGCCGCGGATTTCTTTGATAATTTTTTCGTTCGGATCCCCGAACAGGATATTTAGTAAATTCATAGTGATATTAGTATAATACGCTTTGCAAAATTAATAAAGTTGACTAATTTGGAAAAATATTATATTTTAGAAAAAAGACATTTAACAATTTAATAAACAAAAATATTAGCCATGAAAAAATTTAAAAAATTATGTGGAAGCTTCTTTTGGCTTCTCCTAAATCTTCTCGCTCTGGCCGGATGCATTAGATTTTTTTTAGAAGATCTGAGTAGAGAGGTGCCGCACAATGTTTGGGTTAGTTCAATTCTTTTTGTTGTCGGTGTAACCATCATTGATCTCTCCATCAAAAAATTAATCGAAAATCTGTTTGAAAAAATAAAAAAACCAAATAGATTTTTGAAAAGAATGTTTATTCTTTTCACAGTTACGATGATAAATATGATTGCCGCCACGATGATTATCTTTGCAATTGCCAGCGCTTTCAATCTGCCAGCAGATTTTTTCTTTGTAAAAATTCTAGTCGGAATTTTAATGATTCTAGATATCTGGAAATTAAAAAAAGTTTTGGAAAGAATCAAAAAGAATCGACCAGTAAAATATTTATTTCCTTACGGCTAAATTAAAAACCAAAAAAAATAAAAGCCCAGCACTTGTTGTTGGGCTTTTTTCTATTATTTTTTATTTTTCGGAAACTTGACGTTTTTTGTCTTGCAATTTTTCTTTATATTTCTTGATCACCAGCACCAAATGATCCTTCACCTTGTCAATCGCTTTGTATAAATCTTTTTCAGTTTTTTCAACCCGCAGCAATTCACGACTAACTTGCAGATTTATTTCGGCACGGAATACTTCTCCTTTGTGCTGACCAGGAAGTGTTTTTTCCACTTCAAAATCACAATTAATGACTGGAATGCCGCCTAAATATTTTTCAGTAGAATCTATTTTTTCTTGAACATAATTCTTGATTGCTTCTGTAAGTTCCAAGTTGGTAGCTTTTAATCTGATTTTCATATATTTGAAACTGTTTTAGACAGAGGTCGCCCCCGAAATAAAACAGTATGATTAATTAACGGAAAATGTCTTTATAGGTGATGAGCACCATCAACAAAATCAAGAGCCAGAAACCAATCGTGTGGACAATCGCTTCGGCTTCTTTTTTGACCGGCGAGCCTTTTATTTTTTCAATCAACAAGAACAGCAAGCGTCCGCCATCCAAAGCTGGTAAGGGTAAAATATTAATCACCGCCAAATTCAAAGAAAGGAGCGCAACAAAATTGATCAAATAAGAGAAACCAAAACGAGCCGCTTCGCCAGTCATCTGGGCAATTTTTACTGGACCACCCACGGCATCACCAGCTCCGTGACCAGCAAACAAACCAACAATCAAATCATAGAAGGCAACAAAAATTGCGGCGAGCATCAAGATGGCTGATTTGAAACCATACCAAGGAGCCAGAT
>CAZBVX010000032.1:0-6599 GCA_964495615.1 uncultured Gammaproteobacteria bacterium
TTAGCGCTTCCGAGCGGCGCAGGCAAAAGGGGCGATATAATCGCCCCGCTATCCCTCACTCTCCGCTAACACAATAAAACAGACCGCAAGGTCTGTTTTATTGTGTGAGTTGTGGCTTATTCGAACCCGGAACCCGCCGCTAAATTTGGTGTCCAAATTATTTTTTTTTATGACCTCCAATATTTGTTGTAGTTCTTTTGACATATTATTATACCAGGTGAATATTCACCCCTCAATATTCACCCTTCTCAAAAAAACTACACACACCACAAGGCGGATATGTATGCCGCCATATGTGTTTACCTAAAACACGAATACTATCGAATGTTGTAATTTCTGTAATTTATCAGACAACTAGAGAATCAAAAAATGACTCTCTTTTTTTGCCTGTTATTATCTGCTAATGCTATAATTATCAAATGTTCAAACAAATATTTTTTCAATCCGACTGGTGGCTGCATCTTCTATCTGTTTTGGCGGTGTGGGGAATCGCTTATTTTGTTGAAACCAAATTTTTGAAACGAAAATTTGCGGCCAAAAAAGTTTTGTTTCAACTACTCGCTGCCAATTTGATTGACCTGGATCATTTGCTTTCTTCCAGTGTTTTTGTACCGGGGCGCTGCAGTATTAATAACCACGCTTTTCATTCTTTTTTTGCCTTTCCGGTTTATTTATTGGGCCTATTTATGAGTTATCGTTATTTTTTTATTGGTATTATTTTGCATTTATTAGTGGATTATTTGGGATGTCTTTACATATTATAATTTATATGGTATAGTTTTTAGTTATTAAAAATTAGTTCTTTTTAAATTAAAAAAAATCAGAAATGGGAGAAAAATTAATTTTAGGAAACAACTTCGATTTGAAAAAAATTGAAGAGGAACATTATCAGCGCATCGTCGAAAGACTTTTGATTGTTACTGACGATTTTACTGTTAATGGTTCAATTCACTTGTATGAAAATGATTTTCATTTTGCCGATGTTTTGGACAAAAAAACCAATCCGGCTGGCGAAAATCATTTGGCAATTCTATCTCAAACCATTGAGGCCATCAAAACCGCTTTTGGCGATGAAGGCATCATGGAAAATCAAGGCATTTTTCTAACCCTGAGTGGAAGAAAATATCTAAATTTTCATGCCAAACCGGCAAATTAAAAAAATCAAAAACAAAATTAGCTCGAATTTTTTCGAGCTTTTTTATTGACAAAAATTCATTTTTAGATTAATATTTATAGAATCCTGACCAGTCTCCTGGTTCGGTTAAAAAAATCTTTAACAATTAAATATTAATAAAAACAAGAAGAAATGGAGAAAAAATTATTTTTTAGCAAAGAAGTTATTAGAGAGGGCTTCAAAAAACCTTCTGTAAAGAATGAAAAATTATCAGATGCAGTTCTAATTATTTTAAATGCTATTTCTGAGCACATCAAAAACTCTTCAACGATTCGTTCGTTACTTGAGAAACAAGAAAAGGGAAGCGGAACAAATTGCCCCGATTCGCCGATTGAAGAATTAGTCAAATATTTGGCTTCACAAAACGGTGAAATTGATAAAAGTGATTCTTTGGTCAATTTAAAATTTATGGAAGATTTCGTTTCGGTGATTTTTGGTTTTGAAAGAGATTGTTTGCAAGAATCAATTTTCAACAATCAAAATATCAGCAAAAAAGAATCGGAACTTTTGATAACTTCTTTGATCCTTTGCGGTTTGTTCGACAATCTCTATTGCCGTTGGTTTGAAAAAGTTATAATTACTTACAATTCTTTGAACGAGCAAGAAAAAAAAGCTTATCATCAAGCTGTCGAAGCTAATCTTGCCAATTTTGATTACACCGTTTTTGATTATTCTGAAGCCACTGGAATCAATAATCGTCAAGCTTGGGCGGAAGCTTTTCCTTCAGAAATCAATCCGATTGTCACCATTTTGAGAGGCAGTAATGTTTTGAAAAACGAAGAATTTGCTCCTTATTTTTTGGCACTTGCTGATGCTTATGATTGCCGGGATATTTCTCAGTTGGAAAATTTGTGGCATCAAGTTGATGAAGAATGGGTGAAAATTTCAGGCGCTTGCCGTTTTTTGCCAATTCATGGCATGGAAAAAAGAGAACATTCTTTCTGTGTCAGTCCAGAATTTCGTCTTTTGGTGAGAACCGAAAATGGTGAACAGAAAATGGTTGATCAGATCAAAAATTCAGCACCAAAATTTGCTTCCAAGATTGGCATCAAAGAAGAATTGGTAGAAATTGCCAGCAAAAAAATGGAAAAAATTGAAATGGGCGTTTTTGTCACTGTTCTGAAAGCGGGCGCTAGCGCTAATTTTAAAATTCCTAGCCAATTGGTTCCGAGAAGAAAAATCGATGGCGGAAGAGTTCTTCTGGATTTGCAAGCGGCTGAAGCTCATGTTGTTGATTGTAAAAAAATCTTAACAAAGTATTGTGAGCCGAATAAAAAAGATTTGTTTTCTGAATTGCTAACTGCCGAAGGCTTGATTGCGCAAACTATTTCTCGTCAATGCATGCGTCATATCGGCTGCACGCCAGAAAATGATGAAAAATTGGGCGAGAAAAAAACTCTTCTTGAAGAAGCAAAAGCAACTTGCGGTGGGATGGCTAGTATTTTGGAAAGTTTTTCTTGTGAAAAACGTATGGAATTATTAGCTTTTTCGGTGGCCAAAATTTGCTTATTCTTTAATTTAAAAATGCACAAAGACAATTCTCTTCAGCCATATTTTAACGAAAATTTGGCGATGGCTAATTTTATGATTAATGCCGGCTTAGTTGAAATAAGCGGGAAAAATCTAAAAATAAAATTAAGCAAAGAGGGTTTGGAGAAATGGAATGTTTTTTTAAGAGATTTTTATTTTGATGTCATAAAAAGCTATCACTCCACTAATCCGGAGAAGATAAATCGAAAAAAAACGCTTTATTGCCAAATTACTCCAGAAATTAAAAAATGGATGCAGTTAACTAACTGCTAAAACAAAAAAGAACAAACAAAACCGTTAATATTGAAAAATATTGACGGTTTTTTCTTTTTGCCTAGGGCGCGTTTTTCTATTATAATAAAAGGACTCTAATTTATTTTTTTATGTTAAAAATCCATTCGGTGGAAACTTTCGGCACGCATGATGGTCCGGGAATTCGTTTAGTTCTTTTTTTGCAGGGTTGCAATTTTCGCTGTGCCTATTGCCACAATCCAGACACGATTAATCCGCAAGGTGGCCAAAATTATTCTCAGCAGCAGATTATTAATTTATTGGAAGAACAGCGGCCGTATTTTTCTAGCGGCGGCGGTCTAACTGTTTCGGGCGGAGAGCCGCTTTTACAGGCCAAAGAATTAATTGGCTTGTTCAAAAAAGCCAAGAAATTGGGCTTTAATGTTGTTTTGGACACCAATGGCAGTTTGCGGACCAAGGAGGCGCGGGAATTAATGGCTTTGGCAGACTTAGTTATTTTTGATCTCAAACAACTAGACAACAAAAAACATCAGGATTTGACCGGTGCGAGCAATGCAGCAGTTTTGAAAAATATTCAAGAACGTAATGTTTCCGGCAAGCCATTTTGGCTTCGCCAGGTTTTGGTTTCTGGTCTCACTGACGACCCGGAAGATCTGAAAAAACTAGGGATTTTTTGCAATAAATTATCAGGACTGGAAAGATTGGAGATTTTACCTTATCATATCTTAGGGGTTCGGAAGTATCAGAAACTAGGGCAGGCCTACAAATTACCAAACACCAAACCGACCACTCAGAAACAGCTGGCGGCGGCCAAAAAAATTTTGCGCAAGTTAATTATTAATCAAGATATTTTATGAAAAATTTAGACCTTATTTTCAAGCCGAACAGCGTAGCGATTGTCGGTGCCTCGACCAAAGAAAAAAGTGTCGGCAATGAAATTGTCAAAAATCTCGCTGGAACTTTTGCTGGTGAAATTTTTCCCGTTAATCCAAAAGCGGAAGAAATTTATGGCTTGCCTTGTTATTCTTCTTTGACGGCAATTGGTAAAGCGGTTGATTTGATGATTGTTGTTGTGCCAGCCGCGATTGTGCCTCAAGTAATGGAAGAAGGTGGTGCTTTGGGAATCAAAGGCGCAATTATTATTTCCGCTGGCTTCAAAGAAACTGGCAACGGGGAACTGGAAGAACAAGTAAAAAATATTTGTGAAAAATA
The DNA here is from genome assembly GCA_964495615.1 of uncultured Gammaproteobacteria bacterium. Lineage (GTDB taxonomy): Bacteria > Patescibacteriota > Patescibacteriia > Patescibacteriales > UBA12465 > CAINDR01. The sequence goes on from CAZBVX010000032.1 coordinate 4,169, forward strand.
TGGCATCGTGTTGATTGGTCCGAATTGCTTGGGAATTATTAATCCCGCTTTGCAGCTCAATGCTTCCTTTGCGGCCGTGATGCCACCAAAAGGTTCAGTCGCTTTTATTTCTCAAAGCGGCGCTTTGTGTACTGCAATTTTGGATTGCGCCAAAGAAATGGGAATTGGTTTTTCCAAGTTTATGAGCGTCGGAAACAAGACAATTATTAATGAAACGGCAATTCTGGAATATCTGGCTAACGATGAAGAAACCAAAGTGATTGCGATGTATGTGGAGCAATTGAGCGACACTGAGGCCTTGATGCATATCGCTAGAAAAATTACTACCGGTCAAAATCCAAAACCAATTATTATTTTGAAATCCGGCCGCAGCAGTGCGGGAGCTGGTGCCTCCGCTTCCCACACTGGTGCTTTGGCGGGGAACGATGCGGCCTATGAAGCTCTGTTCAATCAAAGCGGGGTGATTAGAGCTTATAGCACTAGTGAATTATTCAATTACATCAGAATTTTTAGTGACAATCCAATCAAGAGTGCCAAGCGTTTGGCAATTATTACTAACGCTGGTGGTCCAGGCGTTTTGGCGATTGATGCGGCCACCGAAGACGCTTTGGTGCCGGCAGTATTGTCGGAAGAAACTAAAGAAAAATTAAAAACTGCTTTGCCAGCCGCCGCCAATATTCACAATCCAATTGATCTTATTGGTGATGCGATGGCCGATCGTTATCAAGCTTCTTTGGAAGCAGTGCTGAGTGATAATAATGTTGATTCCGTCTTAGTAATTCTTACCCCGCAAGCGATGACCGAAATTGAAGCGACAGCGCAAGCTCTGGTTGCCGCCAAGCAAAAATTTGGCAAACCAGTAGCGGCAGTTTTTATGGGCGAAGAATTGGTTTCACCAGGAATTAAAATTTTAAAAGATGCGGACGTGGCGGTGTTTGCTTTCCCAGAAGAAGCAGTTCGCTCTTTGAATACTCTGCATACTTTTTTTGAACACTCTTCACGCGTAATTAGCGAAAGTACTGAAATTACTGATGTTAACAGGGAATTAGTTGCCAAAATATTCAATGAATCACGAGCGGCTGGCGTTCTATCTTTTCCGGAAGCGAGAGCTTTGGCAATTATGGAAGCTTATGGTTTGCCGGTTTTGCAAAGCCGAATTGCCAAAACCAGGGAAGAAGCGGAAGCGATTGCCAAAGAAATGGGCGTAAAAATGGTTTTGAAAATTGTTTCCCAAGACATTTTACACAAAAGCGATGTCGGTGGAATCATGCTGAATGTTTTGCCAGAAGAAGCGGGTGACAAGTTTGATGAAATGATGACCGCGATTGCTGCCAAAAAACCGGAAGCCAGATTGGAAGGCGTGTTAATGGTGGAAATGGTGACTGAAAAAGGTGTGGAATTAATTTTGGGCAGCAGCAAGGATGCTTCTTTCGGCAATCTGATTATGGTTGGCTTGGGAGGAATCTTTGTGGAAGTTTTGAAAGATGTCGCCTTTGGCTTGAATCCATTGAACAGGGAAGATGTTTTGGCGATGCTCAATTCTTTGAAATCCAAAAAAATGCTCAGTGGGGTTCGCGGGGCCAAGGCTGTAGACATTGAAGCAGTTGTGGATGCCGTATTGCGCTTGGCCAAACTCTTGAAGGACTTCCCGGAAATCAAAGAATTGGACATCAATCCTTTACTGGCTTTGGAAAATGGCAAAGGGGTTAAAGTTCTGGATGCTAGAATCGTGATTGAATAAATTAGACCAATAATTAGACCAATAAACTGGTCTTAAACTAGACTAATAATTAGACTAATCAAGCTGTAAATATTCGCTTATATTAATAAAAATATTGATATAGCCTATATTTTTTGTTGCAAGATTTCGGCTACAATCAAAAAAATTTTTATAGTTCATCCTATACTTTGTAAGCTTTGTTTTTTTAATTGACAATTTTATTTATTTAGTTTATAATACTATTGACTTATATTAGATAAATAAATAGCTAATATAGTTTAAAAAAATAAAGTAATAACTTTATTTTTATACTTATTTTGTAAAGTAATAACTTTATGAAAAATTTGAAAAGAAAACTTCAGTTAGAGCAATTAAATAAGAAAATTAAAGCTTTTGATAAACTAGAACCGGCAAGCCCGGCTTGTGGTTGGGTTTATGCTACTCGAACGGCCTTGGGAATGTCGATGGAACAGTTAGGGAAAAAGATGGGAATTACAAAACAGGGGATAAAAGATTTGGAGCGACGAGAAGCAGACGGAGCGATTTCCTTGAATAATTTAAATGAAGCCGCGAAAGCCTTTGGCTTGAAACTGACTTATGGTTTTTCCGCGCCAAACAAAAGTTTAGAAAAAATGGTTAATGAAAGAGCTTTGGAGGTTGCCAAAAATATTGTTTTGCGAACCAGTCAGAATATGAATTTGGAAAACCAAG
>CAZBVX010000033.1:0-1751 GCA_964495615.1 uncultured Gammaproteobacteria bacterium
AAATGATCTTCACAACCGATTGGTAATTGAGCAGCAACTGCTTTTGGACTAAGACGATTACGGATGGAATCCAAGCTCATGTAGAAGTCAGCACCCATCTTGTCCATTTTGTTAACGAAACAAAGGCGTGGGACGTGATACTTGTCAGCTTGACGCCAAACAGTTTCAGATTGTGGTTCAACGCCAGCTTGTCCATCAAAAACCGCAACTGCACCATCAAGGACGCGCAAGGAACGTTCTACTTCTACCGTGAAGTCAACGTGTCCTGGAGTGTCGATAACGTTAATTTTGCTTCCCTTCCAAAAACAAGTAGTGGCGGCGGAGGTGATGGTGATACCGCGTTCTTTTTCTTGTTCCATCCAATCCATGTCGGCGCTACCTTCATGGGTTTCACCAATTTTGTGTTTTTTACCAGTGTAAAAAAGAACACGTTCGGTGAAAGTTGTTTTTCCGGCATCGATGTGAGCCATGATACCAATGTTTCTAGTGTTTTCTAGAGAATAATCTCGGGGCATATATTATTTTATAATTATTTGAAAATTGAGATATTATATAATGTATTATATATAGATGAAAACTTGTATTTTTGGATGAAATTCTAGGAAGAAATCGTGAGCGGAGCGAGCCGTATTGACATACGGCGAGCGATCGAGAACGAATTTCGACGACGAAGTTCGCCAAAAATAAAAGTTTGTAAAGAAGTTCACCAAAAACAAAAGCCGCTTATCTGGAGAAATGAGCGAAAGCCTTGTTTGACTCAGCCATCTTGTGAACCGCTTCACGTTTGCGAACAGCTGCTCCTTCACCATTACTTGCATCAAGGATTTCAACCGCTAATTTGTCAGCCATGGAAGCACCTTTGCGAGCCAAAGCAGCATTAATCACCCAATTGCAACCCAAAAAATAACGGCGTTCGCCACGAACCTGAAAAGGAACTTGGTAGTTGGCGCCGCCAACACGTTTGCCACGTACTTCAACCAAAGGAGAAACTTTTTTGATGGCTTTGTTGAAAATATGACGTGGGTCTTGTTTGGTTTTTTGCTTGATAACTTCAAAAGCATCATAGACAATAGATTCGGCAACACTTTTTTTGCCACGTTCCATGATGTAGTTGATGAATTTGGCAATCGCTTTGTCGTTATACTTGGCGTCGCCTTGGATATCTCTTTTTGGAGCTTGTTTACCTCTCATACATTGTGAGCTATGGATTATCAGCTATTTCACAATCCACTGCTATAATATTGAAATTCTTTTATAAAAATAAATTATTTGGCTGCTTTTGGACGTTTAGCACCATAGCAACTGCGGCCTTGGCGGCGAGCTTCAACACCGGAAGCATCAAAAACACCGCGAACAATCTTGTAGCGAACACCTGGAAGATCTTTGGTGTTTCCACCTTTGATCAAAACAATGGAGTGTTCTTGCAAATTGTGGCCCATTCCTGGGATGTAAGCAGTAACTTCCATACCATTGGACAAACGAACCCTGGCGATTTTTCGGAGAGCGGAGTTTGGTTTTTTTGGTGTGGTGGTGGTCACCTTCAAGCAAACACCCTGTTTGAAAGGAGCGCCTTTGGCAATGTTTTTCTTTTTGCGATGCAAAGAATCGAGGCTAGTATGAAGAGCTAACGATTTTTTGCGTCCGGTTTTCGGAGTGCGGCCTTTTTTGACCAGTTGATTCATTGTTGGCATAGATAAATTCCAATAGCAAACTACAAAATTATCAAAAATAAATAAATAAAAAGAAACAAC
>CAZBVX010000033.1:1761-3826 GCA_964495615.1 uncultured Gammaproteobacteria bacterium
GATAACCTACGGCAGGCAGTAATAAGTGAAATAAATATTTTAATCTTAAAATAATCCTTGGGAATCCAAGGATATTTTTTTATTCTTTGTAGATACTTTAACAAAATAGAAAAAAGAAGTCAATACTTAAAAGCCGGTAATTAGTCTGAATAAACCAAAAATAAGCGGTTGAATCATTTCGATGCCCAACATCACAAATAAGATTATAAAAACAAAGCCAAATCTTTCCAAACTTAAAAATTTGTTACGTAATTTTTCAGGCAAAAAAGCAGCCAAAATTTTGGAACCATCCAGGGGAGGAAGAGGCACCAAATTAAAAATTGCCAAAACAATATTAATCAGCACGGCAATTGCCAACAGATTAGCCAAGGCTGGAGAAACTGGCACAAAACGAATAAAAAGCCCCAAGGCAAGCGCAATCGACAAATTAGCGGCTGGGCCAGCCAAAGCAACTTTCGCTTCCCCCCAACGACGATCTTTCAACAAGAAAGGATTGAAAGGAACCGGCTTGGCCCAACCAAAAACAAAGGGCAACTGACTAATAACCATTACCGCCGGTAAAATTATGGAACCAAACCAATCAAGGTGTCGAACTGGATTAAGAGTCAGGCGGCCGGCATTTTTAGCGGTTGGATCACCAAGAGAATAAGCCATTGCCCCGTGGGCATATTCATGAAAAACTGCCGAAAAAACTAAAACAATAATTTGAAAAATAATTTCCATAAAAATAAGTTAATTCTAAAAATTCTTCTGTATTGTAGCACGGCTTGATTCTTTTTTCAAAACGTGATAAAGTGAGCCTAGTAAAAAATAACTTATTTTTATTGTATGTCCAAGAAATGTGATTTATGCGGACGCGTTTCCACCAAAGGCGCTACTCGTTCCCACTCCAAAGTACAAACCCTCAAAAGACAAAATATCAATCTCCAAAGCAAGAAAATTGGTGATATGAAATTAAAAGTCTGCACTAGCTGCTTGCGCACCGCAAAAAAGGAAGACAAATAATCCTTTGACTTCAAATATCAAAAAATAGAAAATCGCTGTGAGGCGATTTTTTGTTTTAACCACTTCCCCGCCAAGAAAAAACCAATTAAGAAAAAATAATAAATAAAAATCAGATAAAAATTGATTTGGTAATCCACTGCCGCAAAAGGCAAGTTCGCGCAAATCCTGGCGACCGTTAATAAATATCTCGTCAGTAAATATGCCGGCCAAAAAAATATTAAAGCGACCAGATTTCCCAAACCAGAAAAAAGCAAAGCAATCGGCAGAATAATAAACAGGGGTGCAAAAATCCAAGCGGACAAAAGATTTGCCAGAGGAGCAACCAGAGAAACAACACCAAAATAATAAGAACTGATCGGCCAAGTAAACAACTGGCAAATCAAAGTAATCAAAAAGGCTTCCCGCCACCAAGATATTTTTTTTCTCAAAAGCGGTGCTGATAAAAGCAAACCAAAAAAAGCCGCAAAAGATAATTGAAAACCAATATCATCTCTCAATAATAATGGGTTAATAAAAAGCATTGCCGTTGCCGAAAAAATCAAAGCTCGCCAAGCCGAATTTTCTCGACCAAAAAACAAAGCCAGAAAAGTGAGAAAAGCCATCACCCCGGCGCGAATCGCAGATGGTGCGGCGCCGGAAAACAAAACATAAAAAATTGCGAAAGCGCTAGAAAAAATAAGAGCACTTTTTCTTTTGAAACACAAAGCAAAAGCCAGGCGAGACAACAAGGCAGCAATCAAAGTGATGTGCGAACCGGAAATTGCAATCAAATGACTCAAGCCAGCGCTTGAAAACCAATTTTGTTGCACATCGCCAATGGTTTTGGTGTAACCCAAAAGAAGGGCCGTTGCCAAGCCAGCATCCGGCTCGGGAAGAAATTTATTTACTTGCTCCATTAAAAAATTTCTCAAATCAAAAAGCTGACGGAAAAAAAATATTTTGCCTGGCGAATAATTTTTCAATTTTTCACAACCAGTGCTTTTCTGAAAACTAGCTTGGCGCAACATAAAATAAATTCCCTGCTTCGCCAAATAGCGATCATAACGAAAATCTTCAATCG
>CAZBVX010000033.1:3926-5880 GCA_964495615.1 uncultured Gammaproteobacteria bacterium
AGCGCGCCGAGAGAAAAAAATAATAAAAAATTACTCTTGTTCATGAGATTTTTTGATGTTGACAGGTATTTCTTGTATTGCTAATATATTCATATAAAGGAGCTATCATTCATAACACCTTTTAAGACAGGCGTCGCCCATTGTGGGCTATGGCCTGTTTTTGTTTTAAGAAAACTTAGTAATTATAATTAGTTTGACGACAAACTGGATTTTTTAAGCAATTTTTTATCATCGGAATCAAAACGCCTCTTTACCTTTTTAGTATCTTCTTCGACCGGCAACAGTTCGGGCACAATTCCTTTTTGTAAAAGAAGTTTTCTGACATCATAATTATTTTTCACATGATCTTGGGAAATATTATTTAAACCAAACAATAATTTATCTTTTTTAAAATTAAAAATAGTGATTTCGTTAGCAAAATCTTTAGCCTTAATTGTAATTGTTGGCAAAAAATCAGCTAAAGCACGACTACCTGGAACGCCTAAACGCTTTTTCATATCTCCAGTATTAACACCACCAAAAAGTGCCTGATCGCCCTTACTTTTTATTACAGCAAAACCCTGACCATCCATGCCGCACTCATAAATCAACCCCGACAGACCTTTTTCGGATGAACTTAATTTATCTCTAGCCTGCAATCTTTCTAGCTCTACAATTCTTTTCTCTAATAATTCCTGTTTTCTGGTTTGTATGGCAAAATAACTCATTGCAAACGCCACCTGCTCTTTCGATGAATCAGAATTTTGAGCAATAAGATAGCAAGCATATCTGGATAGAAAAATATCATTTATTTCTTTAATTGCTCCATTCGGCATGCTAATCGCTTGAGAAGTTTCTGCAAAATTATCATCCAAGATTGCCCCAGAATTTTGACAAGCTATTTTTGCTTTTTTAATTACATTCAAAAAATTTTCCCAATTACTATAGCCAAGCAAATTCTGCAAATCGCGCGCAAACCAAAATTCAATTTCACCTGCCTCATAAACAAAACTGTTAAAATTCTCTAAATAACTTTTAATCATCTCCGTCTTCATATTGTTTTAATATTAGCTTAGTAAGTTTTCCACAGACGTTTCCCTGACATCAGGGAAACGTCTGTGGAAAAGCTTTTTTTAAATACTTCACCTTTCTAATAGTCTAATTATTACAAAGTGAAGATAAATTAATTGCTAACAAACGATAAAAAAATAAATAAAAAAGCAGACACTTTTTGTGGTGTCTGCTTTGGAAGTTTTGATTAAGTTTTCAATGATTATGCCAAAAATTTAATAGTCAATTTGGCATCAAGAGCGTTGGCAACTTTTAGTCTAATTCTATTTCTCCTTGCACAAATCTTCTACACCAGCGATAAAAACATAGTTCTCTTTTACTGCATCCACCATCGGATCATAACCCTTGATAAATTCCGGCAAATTAAAGTAGTGGGGCTCTATCAATGAAGTGTTATCGCATGCACGCCAAAACTTAAGTTCTTCTTCGTTTGAGTATTCTGGCGAAAAAACCACGACCGCAACATCAATATCACTCCATTTACGAGGATTTCCACGGGCGTAAGAACCAAAAAGATATAAAGAATGAAAATCAATATTCTCATCTCTTAGAGTTTGGACATATTTGTTTAGAATCTCGAGGACTTCAGCTCGAGAACGAATTTCTTCCATAAAATTTGAATTTCATCTAAGTATCCATCGGCAAACTCTCGATTGCAGGTTTGATAAAATTGCAATAAATAATCAGGATACCTTACTCTAATATTAAACGCATTTACGTTTTTAAGCAAATTTTCCTCATCTTTATTTATCCTCAAGCCACTCATTTCCACCAAGGACAACAAATTGTGCGTCAACGGTGCACTTTCTCTGGTTTTCAGTACCACAAAAGCTTTTAAAATTTTCTCTAAAATAATATGGCCAAAAAATAAGCAATCCGAATAGCGTTTATCTCTAAACAAATA
>CAZBVX010000034.1:0-5793 GCA_964495615.1 uncultured Gammaproteobacteria bacterium
GAACCAAAAGAAACCCCGCGCGGATAGGTTGACTGAATTCGACCCGCTTTTTTTGATGGTCGATTTTCCAAGAAATCACCAACCAATTGTGCTGGCGCCAAATAATTTCCACCACCCGCCTGAAAGGCTCTCTTTTCCCAATAACGTTGAAATTCAATACCCGCCAAAGGATGGTCTGAACCAAAATCCTCCGGCGAAACCGGCACCAACAGAGCGCTATTGGAGTTTTTCCCGTCTTGAGCCAATTCGCTCATCCCATTAGTGACCAGCATTCCTTCTTCGGAAGCGGCCGCCATCACGTAGCCGCCCGGGCACATACAAAAGCTATAAACTGGACGAATTCCGGTGTGCTGTTCAACTAATTTGTACTTCGCTGGACCAAGTTTTTCGTTCCGAAAATCGTGGCCGTATTGGGAACGGTTAATCATCTCCGCCTTGTGTTCAATGCGCACCCCCATTGAAAATGGCTTAGCGGCAAGTTCTAATTGGCGGTCAAAAAGCAGTTGATAGACATCACGAGCCGAGTGGCCAGTGGCCAGAATCAAATCACTCACGGCAATTTTTTCTTTTTTGTTAACAACAATCGCTTCCAGTTTTCCCTGCTCAATAATCAAGTCGGTCAGACGAGTAGAAAAACGGAATTCCCCACCGAGAGAAATTATTTCCGCTCTCATTTTTTTGATCACTTCCCGCAAACGATCGGTGCCGATGTGGGGAGTGGCACTAAACAAAATTTCTTCCGGTGCACCAGCTTTCACAAATTCTTCAAAAATAAATTTGGAACGTGGGTCGTTAACTAGCGTATATAATTTACCGTCCGAAAAAGTACCGGCTCCGCCTTCACCAAACTGCACATTGGCCTCAGTATTTAATAAACCATCTTTAAAAAATTTATCAACCGCTTTTACTCTTTCCTCCATCATCGGACCGCGTTCAATAATTAGAGGCTTCAAGCCTGCTTTTGCGAGAAGTAGTGCGGCAAAAATTCCACAAGGGCCAAAACCAACCACCACGGGGCGATTCTTCGGCTTCTGTTTAGCTTTTTTGATTTCATAAACAAAAGGTTCAAAAAAACGAACCCGGTGGCGAACACTAAATTCTTTTATTTTTTCTGGATTTTTAACCGCCAACTCTACTGAATAAACAAACAAGATATCAGTTTTCTTGCGCGAATCAATTGCCTTCTTGCTTATTTTGTAAGACAAAATATCTGCCTCGGGAATCTGCAAGATTTCCGCAATCTTCCCTTTTAGCAATTCTTCACCTTCCGATAAATGCAAAGTGATTTCTTCAATTTTTAAAAGATTATTTTTGGAGTTCATAAAACAAAATAGCGGCGGCGGCGGCCACATTCAAAGATTCAATTTTTTTCGAAATCACGATTTTTATTTTTTCGTTGGCGCTCTGCAAAATTTCAACTGGTACGCCTTGGCTTTCGCTGCCGAGGACCAAGCAAAATTTTTCGGCAGCCTGAAATTTTTTGAGATCCTGCCCTTCGTGTGAGCTGGTGGCATAGATTGGCAAAGAACATTTTTCCAGCCAATCGCCAGCACGGTCTTCAAAAATGTTTAATTTGAAAATTGCGTCCTTGGCGGCCGAAATGGTTTTGGCACTGAACGGGTCGGCGCATTCTTTGCTGAGCACCAAATTTTCCAAACCAAAAGCAAGGGCGTTGCGCATAATTGTTCCCAAGTTTCCTGGGTCGCTAACACCGTCCAAATATATTACTGAATTTTTTGATAAAGAATTTATTTTTATTTTATAAATCGCCGTAATGCCGGAAGGTGTACTCAAATCGGAATAAGCTTTATTGGTTTTGCTATCTATCAAATAAAGCTCCGCTGGCTGCGAATTAGCGGTCAAAAAATCTAACTGCTCCTTATTTTTGGCGGCAAATTCTTCGGTGATGAAAAGAGCTTCAAAAGCAAAACCGCTTTTCAAAGCGTCATAAATAATTGTTAAATTCTCCACCACAAAAAGGCCGGCTTCCCGGCGATATTTTGGCTGCTTGAGTTTGATTAGCTCCTTAATATGGCTATTTTGGGCGCTAGTGATAGTTTTGAAAGACATAAATTAATCCTTAATCTTTAAAAATCTTGCGCCGGCATCAAGGCTTATTTTTTTTAGATTCTGTTTAATCGCCCGCTCAGAAACTGCGAACCCAGGCAAATAATCAACTTCTTCTGAATAATCAATATCGGAAAAATAAGCCAGTTGTTGATAAAAATTTTTTTCACTAAAAACTGAACCGAAAATTGTTTTGGCTTGTTTGACAACTTCCTCTATGCCGCATCCTGATTTGAAGATAAAATACAGGTCAACGTAATCTTTCCATTTTGCTCGACGTCCCAAAGCATAGGCCTTGAGGGCGCCCAAAGTTGCCAAATCGGCAGTTTTGAAATCAGCTTGATCGATCAAAAATTTTACCGGAAATGGGTAATACAAAAAAGTTAATTTTACTCCTGAAGAAATAAAAGTGTATTGATCTTTTTCATCAATTAAAACTTTTTCAATTTTTAAAATTTTGCTGAGTTTGTTGTATAGACTCAAATTACCAAATGGCTTTTCGGAAAAAAAATCAAAATCAATCGAATGACGATGGCCAAGCTGCAAAGCAATAGCTGTTTCGCCAGCCAAAGAAAAGTCTTTTTTAAAAATCTTGAGGTTTGGCAAAAGTTTTTTTTGTTTAGCGTTGAGAATTTCCGGATGCATATTTTTTGAAATACAATTTAAAATAATTGAGTGTTTGTGGACGATAATTCACTCTCTGGCGCTCGGTTTGTTTTTTGAAAATCGCGGCCGCTCTCTTGATTCCTAAAATTTGAAAAACCTCTAAGACATCAGGAAGTTCGCCATAATTCAAAACCCCCTCCAAAATAGCTTCATCGGAAAGATTTTTGACGTCTTTGACCCACCACCACAAATTGGCCTTTTTTTTGAGAAAATTTTGTCTTTTTTCTTGATTCATACCTATATATTATACCCTTTCTCGGCCTTTTTCGCAAATAAAAAGCCCTCAATAAACTAATGTTTAAAGAGGGCTAAGGGAGAGTTTTTTGGTATTTTTTTAATTATTTTTTAATAATTTTTTTGGTTAAATTATTAATTTTTAGATAGTAGATTCCTGATGGATAATCACCAAGATCTATTGAGGTTTGTTCGGAAACTTTTTGTGACCAAATTATTCGGCCCAAAGCATCAAACACTTCAACAGTTTCACCAGCTTTTGGAATAATTAAATTAATTATTCCGGAACTTGGGTTCGGATAGGCTGAAAAAACAAAAGATTTTTCAGGATTTTTCGGTAAGCCAATAAAATTACCAAAAGTTTTTTCAACAAAATTGTTTTTCATTGTTAATTCTTCACTTAAATTACTTGTTCTAGCAGAAATTTTTAAATGACCATTGTTGATAATTTCAATAGAATCAAAAATGAAAGAAAATTCTACAGAATCTCCAGCAGCTAAAACATTCAAATTTTGACTTAATGATTTTTGCCAAATTAATTGATTGGAAGAATCAAAAAATTCAAGAATCGTTTCCGTTAAAATTGAATTAGCAGCCGCTTCGCCAAGGTTATCCAATTGGACCTTAAAAGTCTTTTGCAAATTTTCACCAACACTGAGTTCAGGCAAAGAATTAAATTTTACTTGCAAATCCGGAGCCAAAGAAACAGCATTGCGAATTCCCTTAAAACCGCTCATAAAACCGAGAGAATTAGGACAACCAGATGATTGAGAGGTTAAGGCGAAAATAAAATCCAACTTACCATCACCGCTGTAATCAATTACTGAAGATGAGCGGTATTTTGTCTGATACTTATCACCCGTAAATCTTTTTTGATCAGAAACAAAAGTGCCATCTTGATAATTTCGAAATACCGCCAGAGAATCTTCGTTATGAATAATCGCAATAATATCTAAATAATGATCACGATTAAAATCACCAATAGAAAAATCCTCCAAAGGAAAATTGCCAACAGTAATAAAACTTGGCACCAAGCTGGTATCGCCAAAATTAGCAATTAAAATTCCTCCGGAAACATCATCGTTTGAGCTAACAACAATATCTGGGAAATTATCATTTTGCAAATCAGCAATTCTGGCAGAATAAATTTTTCTTTTCGGCAAATTAATTTCTCGCCAAAAACTTAAAATTCCTTCAGAATTTTGGCAATAAATTTTTGCCTTGGCGTAAGAATTATTATTCAATGCACAAATTACCACCAAGTCATCAATTAAATCACCATTAAAATCAGCGAATTCCAAACAAGAAACTTTTTCTGGCAAATTAATTGTCTGTAATAAAGATAAAGAATCACCAACACCAAAATGATAAACAAAAATATCATTTCTCAGTAAATCAACGGCAAAAGTCTCATCACCAGGATATTGATTCATCGCGTTACCACTTCTTAAAAAATTTACTTGATGAGGTAAGATTTTTTTAAATTCAGCAAACTGGCTACCATCACCATAATTTTTATAAGTAAATAACGTGTCAGTCATTCCTCCTCTAGTAACAGCTTGAATACTATAGCTAAGACTTGTTCCAATTTTTAGAACGTCGTAGGAAATCATAATACCATTATAGTTCAGATATTTGATAGGATTGACATTAATATTCCCTGTCGCGGGAGCAAAAAAGCACATTCCTATTTTCCCTGAACCAGAACCGTTGAAGCCAGTGCCATCAAAGCAAAAATCGGAAAAACCGTCACCGTTGAAATCCGCAACATGGGTGATGCTAGATTCTTGATTGCAATTAGTAACTCCGTTAATAACACTCTCGAAACTTATTTTTGGTTGCGCAAACAAGGCCAGACCAAAAAACAAAGCAAAAACGAAAAATACTGTTTTTTTCATGATAAATTTATTTTTTTATTAATATTTTAAAGTACACAGAGAAAGAATAGCAGTAAGATGAGATTTTGTCAATAGTTAGCAAGCTTCTCCCTGCCATCAAAAAGAAAGAATTACCTAAAAAATAGTCCTTTTTCGCAAATAAAAAGCCCTCAATAAACTAATGTTTAAAGAGGGCTAAGGGGGGAGTTTTTTGGTATTTTTTTAATTATTTTTTAATAATTTTTTTACTTAAATTATTAATTTTTAGATAGTAGATTCCTGCCGGATACTTACTCAAATCTATTGAGGTTTGTCCAGAAACTTTTTTTGACCAAATTATTTGGCCCAAATTGTTAAAGACTTCAACAGTTTCACCAGCTTTTGGAATAACTAAATTAATTATTCCCGAACTTGGATTGGGATAGATTTGGAAATCAAATTCCGCAGAATTAGGAGATGAATCAAGACTCAAGAAATCGCCAACGCGTAAACGCAAGATTTTTTCATTGTTTGTTTCGTCTGATTCAAAGATTAGCGAATCTTTATCAACAAAAACTGAAACAATCAGAGAGTCGTTAGCTAATAAATTCAAGGAGTCAGATATTTCTCCCAAATAAAGATAGACATTCATTACTCTACCAGCTGTTAAATCAGGAACTGAAAGACGATATTCCGCAAAAAAATAGATTGAATCACCGCGTTTTAAGAAAGCAGTAAAATCGATATTAACAGTATCCACTGTTTGGCAGCCGATATTTCTCAATTCAATTATTACATTATCTTGAGACAAATAGCCTCCCGTGGTGTCAAAAGTGATTTTAGAAATAGTCAGATCCGGAAAAGAAAACTCCCATTCATTTTTTTGAGAATTATTTTTCAAAGTTAACTCAGAAAGATGTTGCTCGGGATCAATTTCGATAATAATTTGCAATTTACTGCCATTAGGAAT
>CAZBVX010000035.1:0-5611 GCA_964495615.1 uncultured Gammaproteobacteria bacterium
AACCCCTATTACCAGGATGAGAACCTGGCGTCCTAGCCGTTAGACGAAGAGACCTTTCTGTTTTTTTTATTTTAACATTTTGCCGATAAAATTTTGGTGGCCGGCAATAAATTCCTTAGCCTTCATTAATTTGCCGCCTGCCAATTGCAAGCTTTCAATTTGCAAAGCGCCATTGGCGGTGGCGAGCATTAAATTCTGATTTTCCAAAAACAATTCTCCCGTCCGATGTTCATTAGTAGAAAAAATTTCGTGAGCCACTGTCCCTATTTTTAACATTTTATTATCTTCTGTCAAGGCGAAACTGCCTGGCCAAGGATGAAAAGCGCGAATTTGTCGTTCCAGTTCAATAGCGCTTTTTTTGAAGTCCAAACGGCCATCTTCTTTTTTGATGGTTTTTACGTAAGATGACAAATTATCATCCTGGACCTTGGCAATTAATTTTACCGCAAGATAATCCTTCAAAACTTGAACAATTATTTTTCCGCTCATTGCCGCCGCCTGATCATGCAACTCTTCAATGTTTTCTTGCCCAGTTAAGGGAAGAGAAAATTGTTTCAAGATTGGTCCAGTATCCAAACCAGCTTCCATCTTCATGATTGTTAAACCAGTTTCTTGATCACCGTTCAAAATTGCTGCTTGCAAACAAGCGGCACCGCGATATTTTGGCAAAAGGGAAGCATGAATGTTTAGACAGCCGAATTTTGGAATGTCCAAAATATTTTGTGGAATAATTTGTCCATAAGCCAAAACAACAATCAAATCAGGAGCTAGTTTTTCTAGTTCTTCAGAAATTTCTTTTATTTTTTTTGGTTGCAAGACTTGAATATTATATTTTTCAGCACAAATTTTCACCGCCGGTGCTTGCAAGGTTTGAGTTCGGCCAACTGGTTTATCTTCTTGAGTAACGACAGCGCGCACCAAAAAATCATCACTGCTTATTAGGGCTTCAAGGGTTGGAACAGAAAATTCTGGTGTTCCCATAAAAATTATGGAAGATTTGTGAGTAGACATAAAACATTGATAAATGATATAGTTAGCTTACTATGTTTGAAACAATCGTTCAATGGGTTTTAGCTTTGACTCACGGCCTCGGTTATACGGGGGTGGTTATTTTAATGGCAATTGAAAGTTCTTTTTTGCCTTTTCCTTCAGAAATAGTTATTCCGCCCGCCGCCTGGCTGGCCAGTGAAGGGAAGATGAATTTGTATCTTTTGATTCTGGCGGGCACAGTCGGAAGTGTAATTGGTGCTTCAGCTAATTATTTCCTTTCTAAGTGGCTTGGTCGACCGATTATTTATAAATTAGCCGAAAAAAAAGTGATGAAAGTTCTCGGGGTGACCCCGGAAAGAATAGAAAGGGCGGAAAAAATGTTTCTTAAAGATGCCAAAAAATCCACTTTTATTGGCCGCTTAATTCCGGTGGTTCGTCAACTAATTTCTATTCCGGCGGGTTTTTGCAAAATGCATTATGGACAATTTGTTTTTTATACCGCTCTTGGTTCTTTTATTTGGGTGGCTATTTTGTCGGTCTTGGGATATTTTTTGGGTTCAAATCGCGAACTTTTAGAGCAATATTATCATGAAATAAGCTGGATTTTGCTGGCTGTCGGTTTGATTTGGTTCTTAGGGAAGTTTAGAAAAAGTATTTTTAAAAAAAGAATTTCAAAAAAATAGGTTTATTAAAAAAGCAGTATTTGTTGAAATACTGCTTTTTTGTTTGGTTGAAATTTAGTTTTTCAATTTGATGTGATCAATAAACAAAATACCATCTAGATGATCAAGCTCGTGCTGAATTGCTCTGGCGAGCATTGGGTCTTCGGCTTGAATTTTTTTCTTTTTACCATTCAAATCAAAATACAAACAAGTAACTTTTTTATGTCTTTCGACTGGATGATAAATAATTTCTCCTTGATCATTGATTACCGATAAGCATCCTTCTTGCTCGGTTGCCTTACCCCAGGATTTTTTGGTGATTTTTGGATTAATCAAAAATAGAGTTTGATTATTGTGACGAATCGCAACCATGCGGATTGATTTGCCAACTTGTGGCGCTGCCAATCCAGCACCATCTTTTTCTAACATGGTTTTTTCTAGATCAAAAGCGAACTCCTTAATTTTTTTGGAGTTAATTTCTTTTTCCGAAATTGTTTGGGAAACTTTTCTGAGAATTGGATTTGGATGATGAATAATTTCCAAAATTTTTCCCGTTGGCTGGTGTTTCATATTTTTTTTCGATTACTTTAAAAAAGTATTTCCATTTTTCTCCGGTCTGACAGAGCTCTTTGGTGTCGGTAATTGCGCGGCGGATTTCTTCCGGGGTTTTTTCTTTACAGGCCTTGAATACTGAGCTGCGTTTGAAATTTGGAATACTTAATTCTTTAATTACAGAAAGAGCCAAGTCTTGCCAGGGGTAAGCTGGTGCTTTGACGCTTTTTTTCTTGGCTATTATTTCTGAGAATGATGAAAAATCGTTCATAAATTTTCTTCAGTCAAGCGCATGGTGAGATAACCAATCCCTAATTCAGTTTGATACGCCAATCCTTGGGTTTTGATTTTTGTTCCGGTGCTTTCCATGATCCCCAAAGTGATTAAGATTGACTTTAGACCGCATTCAGCAGCGCTTTTGATGATGTTTTCATCCATTTTCAGAATATTTTCTACTGGCTGTTCGCTATTCAGGTGTTCAATTAATTTGTTATCAAATTTGGTCCCTTTTGGGGAATAACCAGCTGGCGAACTTCTTTTGAGGCGATGAGACAAATCTCCGGAAGCAATTATTGCGATGTTTTCTGAATTATTTTTGAGGATTTCACCAATTGCTTTTCCGAATAAAAATTGTTCTTCCGGGGTGCCGCTAGAATAAGACAATTGGATAATTTTTACTTGCGTCAAATTTTTAGCGAGAATTTGCAAGGGAATGGAGGAGGCATAATCTAACTTTTCTGAACTTAAAAATTGAATTGGAAAATCGGGACGCAGTTTTTCTTTGAATTCTTGCAAAAGAGACAGGTTGTTTTTGAATTTTCTGCCGTTAGCCAAGAAACCTAGCTCAGAAAAATCAGTGCTAAGTTCTGGAGAAGTATTAAAAAAGAAATTTTTCGCCATTGCTCTAGCATGAGGAGTAACAACGATGATTGTTTCTGGTTTGGCCACTGTTAACTCGTCAGCTAATTTTTCATAAGCGGCGCTTGTTTTGGAAATTAAGCGATAGTTATCTTTGGCAATTTCAGGAATTAATAATGGAGAATGGGGAACTAGGGCCGCAAAAGTTATTTTCATAAGACTTTAGTTATTGTATTGAATTGTCGCTCCCATATCATAAATATAAAGTAATTGTGGAGTGACGGTGATGATGTTGTTTTTGTTATAACCCATTTGCAAGAAGACGCTTTCTGAGGCGAATGGTTGTTTTTTGCCATCGGCAATCAAATAAACAGTTGTTGCGCTTGGCGAAATAAGCAAGCTACCATCATCAAAAAGTACTTGGTCGCCGGTTTTGTATTTATTTAATTCGGCGGTAGTAACTTTGGTTATTTTTGTGCCTTTGAACTTGTAGTCCATAATTGCTCTGTCTAAGATTGGATATTTTACACTATTTTCCACATAAAATCTCTCACCAGTTTTGCTGTCTTGAAGGACCGCTCCGGTTGCATAAGCACTGCTCATATTAATTTCTGGACCATTTTTGTAGCTATTCAAATCAGCTGTGCTGGCTTCAATGATTTCGTCTTTATTGAATCCGATTTTTTTGAAAGTATTGTTGTCGACAATCAAACGTTTTTCACTATCAACTAATAAATAAATTTTGTTACTTGAATCACTAACTAAAGAATAGTTAGGAAATTTTATTTCTGCTCCTTTTTCGTAACAATCCAAGACATTTTCGGTGGTTTTTACAATTTGGTTTTTATTAAAACGAGAAGCGAAAGAACCCCAATTCATAAATTCTCTTTTTTTGCCATTTTCAATTAACCAAACAACTTTGTTGCCTTCTGCTTGAAGAATTGTTCCGTCTGGATAAGTAATGTTAACGGTTGGAAAATATTTTTTCCAAAGTCTGAAAAAATTGTAATTACCATTGAAGACGTGCGGAGTGTAGTTGTAGAGAGCGGCAGTTGCTTTGTTTTTTGGAGTAACAATCATGGTAGCAGTGCTGATTTCCCCATAAGGATTAGTGAAAGTATAGGTTTGTCCAGCTTTGTAGGAATAGCGGTATTGTTCATTAACATAAGCCAGAAATTGCAGGGAAGCGCTGTTTACTTGTTTGCCGAAACCTTTGTAATAAGGATTGCAGGCAACACTATCTGGGCAGCCGTAACCAGTTGCCCAATCCAAACTTCTTTGGCTTGGGTTAATGGCCTCAATCAAGCTCTGTTCTTTCTGAAGGAGAACGAGAATTAGTTTTGGGCTGACCGTAGTAATGATGCGGCAGCGAGCTTTTTTGTCAGCTTCGGTTGGTGAATCGCCCAAATCAATACCGCCGCAATCATAATTTTGATGAGTGGCGTCATAAATAATTTCTGCTGCTGATTTGTTTGGTGTACCATGGGCGTTAACGGTTCGGTAAGTTGCTAAAAAACTATTCTTTTTTTCAAGAAATCTTTGGATATCATCAAGATTCATGCTGTCATAATCCAACATTTCTGAATCGTTAATAATATTTTCCGGATTAAATTCCGGATCTATTTCGGCAGCTTTGGTGATGGGAGAAAAGCTTAAAAACAATAATAATAGCAAAAAAACTACTGACGATCTTTTTTTCGACATATCTAAAAAATTAATAATTATTTCTTTTTCATTATAATATAAAAGGCGAATAAGGGCAAAAATATCAGAATAAAAAATTAAGCCCGTTGGCCGGGCTTAATTTTTTTATATTTTTTTCATTACTATTTTATTTTCTATCCCTAGGTCAATACTAATTTTGTCTCCTTCGTTAATTTTTCCTTCAATTATTTCCATCGCCAATTCGTCCAAAATCATAGTTTGGATCAAACGCTTGAGTGGTCTGGCGCCAAAAGTTGGGTCATAGCCCTTTTCGGCTAGTTGTTTTTTTACTTTTTGTCCCAATTTGAGAATGATGTTTTTATTTTTTAATCGATTTTCGATTTTTGCTAATTCTAACTCAACTATTTTTCCTAAAGATTCTTTGTTGAGATTTTTGAAAACCACAATCTCATCAATTCGATTCAAAAATTCCAGCTTGAAATTATCGCGAAGAATTTTGTCAATTTTATTTTTCATTTCTTCATTTTTTTCCGCTTCTTGATTTTTCGGATCATGATCGCTAAAGCCAATAGAATATTGGCGGATTATTTCATTGCCCAAATTAGAAGTCATAATAATGATGGTGTTTTTGAAACTAACCGTTCTTCCTTTTGAGTCTGTTAAGCGACCGTCGTCCAGAATTTGTAGAAGCATGTTAAACATTTCCGGGTGGGCTTTTTCAATTTCATCAAAAAGAATAACACTATATGGTTTTCGGCGTACTCTTTCGGTTAGTTGGCCGCCTTCTTCGTGCCCGACATAGCCTGGCGGGGAACCGATTAATTTTGCAACACTATGTTTTTCCATAAATTCGCTCATGTCTAAACGAATCAAGGAATTTTCAT
>CAZBVX010000036.1:0-5385 GCA_964495615.1 uncultured Gammaproteobacteria bacterium
ACAACAACCAAACCAGTTCCTTTACTGAAAGAAACATAACCATTGCTGAAAGTACCACCATCAGTTAATTTGTTGTTTCCTTCAAAAAGGTAGATGTGATCTAAGTTAGCATCAGCAGAGATACCAATTCTTTTTAATTTCAAAGTTTTAATGGTAGCAGCGCCATCATTAGCAGCAGTGAAATTGAAAGAAGCTAATTCAGCCAAAGCTTGATTGTTAACAATCGAAGTAGCAGGAGCTGTGTTAGCATTCAAAGATACTACAACGCCGGAAGTTGTTGGAGTTGTAGGATTTGTTGGGTTGGTGATCGTTCCGCCGTTTTGAGCAGCGTTGATCAAGCCAGATTCCATGCCAGTGATTTCAGAACCGCTAGCAGAAATGTTCATGCTTGTCTTAACGATGAATCTTGCGTTGAAGCGGTTTGCATTGAAAGCAGCTTCGTTAGCAATACGACGATAGTTTGTGCCATCGAAGTAGAAAACATCAGGACCAGCTGTAGTCTTTAACAAAGTACCAATAGGATATTGGCCGGTTGGTAAAGAAGTGGAAACTGTGTAAGACAAGAAATTCTGGTCGCTAACTTTTGTTACTCTGGAAGCCCAAGTTGAGCCATAAAGAGCAATAGCGTTAGCAGTTGTGATTGGGCGTAAGATACCATTGGTTTCTACTGCATAAACAGTATTGTCAGTGGTAACATCACGTTGGATCAAACGTGTACCAGGTCTCATTGTAACGAATCCAGCAGGGATACCGTTGCCATATGAGTTCAAATCAGTAACTGAAATGGTGATAACACCACTCCAATCTTTGTACCAAGAGAAGTATGTATCTTCGTTTGGAATGTTGTATAATCTGCTATCAGAACCGAGGTAATAAACAGTTTTGTTGCCAGCAGCTTTTACTAAGTCGCCAGGTTGTGCAGAAGCAGCAGAGGCCAAAGAGCCCAAACCACTCATCACAAAAACTGTTAATGCCATCACGCTGATAGAGATTACTTTGCGTAATTTTTGCATATTTGTTTTTAAGAAATTATCTCATGTGGCACCGAACAATAGTAGTTCGAGCCAACAACAGATAATAGAATAGATTCAAAAAGGATAAAATTCCAAATACTTTTCGGAAACGATTTTTTTCGTTTTGATTGGTCGGCTTGGTTTTTTTCAAGTCGCGAGACTTTAAAAAATCATTAAACCTAAATCAATCGGAATCCCGCTTCCCCGTTCAAATTGAAGGAGAAAAGCTAAATCGATCTAAGTCTTGCTGATTTTCTGGCCTTTCGGCTTGCTGTGACCAGCAGAAAAATCAGTACTAAAGAATCGCTTGCCGCTTTTCTTGGGAATCATCAGTCCATTTTGAAATAAATTTATTAAGAAACGATACCATCGCATCGGAATGCGATTCGGCCTTTCACAGGTCTCGTTCATCCGTTTCATATATACATATATATGAATATATGATTCGGATTTGTTAAGTGACAATTCTATCACCTAATAAACACGCATCATAAATTTTTTGTACAGGGGAAATCTTATTTGATCAGTTCATCAATTGCTTTCAAACCCTCAACGGCTTTTTGATAATCCTTTTTCTCAAAAGAGCTTTGCGCTTGGTTGATGATTTCTTGAGAAGTGGAAGCAATGGTGGAAGTGGCAGTGGAAGTTGAAGTGGTGCTGACAACTGGCGGAATGAAAAGTTCAATTCCTTGATCTTCTTTGCCGTCAGAAGCGCTCATAACTTCACCATCTTTTTCCAAACTAGCAACGTTGGAGTTTGAGGAAATGGTGGTGAGACGAGTTTTTACAGTTTCTAACTCTTTGTTGAAATTCTGACTGAGTTTGGCAATTTGAGTTTCGTTGGCTGGAGTGTTGAATTTTGGATCCGCCAAAATCGTGGCAATGTCGGCAGCATGCTCAGCAGCAAACTGGACTTCCAATTTTTCGCGAGCATCTTTGTCGATCACGGTGTTTAGTTTTACTTTTTCACTGATTACTCTGGCCTGGTACATTACTTCATTTGGTTTGGCGGAACTGAGCCAGCTGTGACTGAAGACAGCGGAAGCAAAAAGCAAACAAACAAAAGAAGCAAAAGCAACTGCCGGTTGAGAAAAGGTTTTCAGAGAGCTTTTGAAGACAATATAAAAATCACTCCAAGCCGAAAGTTCCTTCGGAGCGGAGTTGGAAATCTGAGTTAATAACAAATCGCGCTGGCTTTGCTTCCAAGCATCGTCAGGGCGGATTTCTTTCAGGCTATTCAGTTTTTGCAGCAAGTCTCTTTCCTTCATACGATAAAGTATACGAACTGAACAAAAAATTGTTACAGTTCAGTTTTGTCTTCTTCGTCTTCCAAAAGTTCTTTCAAGGCAGTGAGGGCGCGGTGCAGCAAAACGCGGATATTTCCCTTCTTTTTGCCGGTAATATTGGCGATTTCGTCCATGCTGAGATCTTCAATAAAGCGCCAAATGATTACTTCTCGATATTCATCTTTGAGCAACATTAATTTTTCCCTGATGAGTTCCAGGTCCGCTTTCTGGTCAATTAAGTCTTCTTGATTCTGACTATCATCCGGCACTTCCAGGGCTTGCGGCGCATCTTCCAAGGAAATACTGGAAGAAAGACCTTTGTCGCGATAGTGATCGATGATGGCGTTTCTGGCTATCTTATATAATAAAGCCCGTAAAGTCTTTGAATCTTTCAAGGAATTGGTTTGAATATAGTTCCAGGTTTTGAGGAAAATAACTGAAACGAGGTCTTTGGCTTCTTCTTCTGAGCCCAATTTAAAATAGGCAAAACGATATAAATCGTCCGCAAAATCATCGTAGGCCTTGATGAAAGCCTCCCTGTCGCCGCTTTTTAGGCGAGAAAGGTTGTTATTTTCACGTAATTTTGAAATTAGACTGTCTGACATGAATCAAATCTTAACCAAATTATCTTAGCAAATGGATTATCTTTTAGCAAGGATTTTCAGGTGGTTTTATAAAAAATATCCCTTAGGTCAATTTTGACTGTTTTAAGTCTAGGATATCCTGGACTAAAGTTGGGGTCTTGAAAATTAAAAAGACTTGACACTCAAAAGTCTTTGTGTTAAAAAGAATCTGTATTTATTACGCCACTTAAGTCTAGGTTAACGTGGACTTAAGTAGGCTAATTTGGACATACAATATTTTTAATACAAAACCCCTATGCTCGGAAATTTGGATAGATTAATAGAAATATTAAAAAAACACCAAGACGGCCAAGTAAAAGCTGGCCATTTTGATGGCGCAAAAATCCCAGCGAAAAACACCATTTGGCTTTCCGTCTCGGAAGCTGCCAAGCTCGGCGGGGTCCAAACCAAAACAATCCGCCGTGCCCTAAAATTAGAGAATGGTGAAAAGATCAAATTCAAAATTATCAAAAACCGCTACCAAATCGAATTCGGTTCTCTGCTCACTTTCGTCTACTCCAATAAAAAATTACAAAACAAATTTCTAGATAACGGACTCGGACAATATGTCGCCGTTTGGGAAAAAGAAAAAACCACCTGATTCCGTAGGTAGTTTTTTCGAAGTAAGGATTTTCTAATCAATTATAGAACAGCATCTTTCACAGCTTTGGCAAGACGGAATTTGACAACTGTCTTAGCTGGAATTTTGATGGTTTCACCGGTTGCAGGATTGCGACCTTCACGAGCTTTGCGTTTTGCTTTTACTAATTTACCGAAGCCAGGAACTAAGCATTCGCCGTTCTTTTTTACTTCTTTGTAAACCATTTCGGACATTGCTTCAATGAAAGCAGCGACATCCTTTTTGCTCATACCGGCGGTTTCAGCCAAGCTGGCAACCATCTGTGCTTTTGTCATTTTTGACATAAAAATTGCATGGGGCTTATTACTTTATTCACAACAGGTGTGACCTAAAATAATATTCCTTAAATTAAATGGATATAATCCTTTTATTTATAATGCAATTATAGCACATCAAAAATAATTTGCCAATAAACAAAGGGTGGAAAAATTTTAAAAATAATTTACTCCGTTTTTATTGGTTTTTTGTGATGTTTTTTTAATCATTGTTGACAATAAAATATAATTGTGATATACTTCCGAAGTACAAAAAAATAGAACATTAACAAGAAAAAAAATAAAAGATGAAAGAAAAAAAAGTTTTCATTTACTGCGAATCAAAAGATACATGTTTTTTGACCAAAGTAGCTGTTAAGCAAATTGGCTTAAAAATAGCCAGCAAAAAAGAAGATGCTGACTACTTGATCGTTGAACTAAAAAGACCATTTTATAATTTTCACGAGAATAATTTGGAAGAAGTAGACGAAAGGCCAGCCATTATCTTGACTACTCAAAGTTATGATTATCAACAACAAATATCAAATAATTTGAGAGCAAGAAAAATTGAAAACAAAAAATTAATTGTTCAAATTCCTGCTTTGTTTGATTCAGTTGTTAAAGAATTTAAAAAAATTCTCAACGAAGAATAAAAAACAAGCAAAAAACACAAAAGAGCTTAAAATAATTAAGCTCTTTTTTATTTTTATTTTTATTTTATTTTTATTTGATGTTGTAGTTAATTACAACTTCCACTACCACTTCTCTACTGCCTTCAACAACTTGTGGAGAATAACTTTTACTATAATCGCCAGCTCCTCCCATACCATAAGCGACTGCTCCATTCGTTTGCGGTTGAACTAAATTTTCATACCAACTGGCAATGTTTCTAATTTTCACACCAGCCGCTTCCGCCATTGAAGAACTTTTTTCTTTGGCATCTTTGATTGCCAACAAACGAGCCTCTTGTTTTAAGTCATTCAACTTTGAAGAATCAAAAGTTAGATTGTTAATTTGGTTGGTGCCTGCTTTGCCAGCGGCGCCAATTACTTTGTTTAACTTTTCTTTGTTTTGATCAAAATCCCGAATCTTGATATTCAATTGTTGATTAGCGTTGTAGCCAGTAGTGGAGGCTACGCCGTCATTGCGGTATTCAATTTGTGGTGAAAGGTTGTAGTTTTCAGTTTGGATATCAGCATCAACAATTCCTTCTTTTTTCACTGCCTCAATAATTAAAGCCATTTTGGAATTTAATTGATTCAAGGCTTCTTCGGCGGTTTTGGCTTTGTTTATTTGCACCCCCAAATTAATAACCGCGATATCTGGATTGTAGGAAACTCTTCCCTGTCCAGTAATTGCTACTTGTCTAGTTTCTTGAAAAACAAGACGATCACGCAAGATTGAAACAATCACAATACTGGCCAAAATCAGCATGCCTAAAATAATAATAATTCCCCTACCATGTTTTTGACAGCAAGAAATTTTTTCTAAATTTTTTTCCATAATTTTAAAATTATTTTTTCTTTTTTAATTCTTTGCAAGTTTTTACAAAATCAACAAACAATGGAT
>CAZBVX010000037.1:0-5146 GCA_964495615.1 uncultured Gammaproteobacteria bacterium
TATGAATTTGTGCCGTCATCAGCTTCTTCTAATTTTAGAATTCTTTTAAAAATCGTATTCGGCGCATCCAGGTTTGGACAAAAATGATAGCTGTTATAGAAATTGCTTGAATCCAAACAAACATTCTTGCTTCTTTGGTCGCCGTTATAAGCTTCTAGTTGTGGAAATTCTCCGTTGTCATAAGAAACAATATAGCCGCCATAGGGAAACTCCTCCAAAAAAGCATGATTATAACCATTCACAGAATAAAGATCACGGGTCGCCCGCACCACTTCAATTCCCTCCTGTGCTAATTGATAAGCAATAAATCTGCTGCGGTTAATCGTTTGCGCTTGCATATTCTGCAATAACAAAGACAAGACTCCCAGCATCCCAACCAGGACGATTGAAATAATGACCATGATTTCCACCAAGGAAAAAGCCGGTATTTTTTGTGCGGAAAATATTTTCATATTAGCGATAGGCCCGTGAAGTAAGTGAAGTTTGCATTTCAATATTGGCTAGTTCTTTGTAGTTCGCTTCGCCAACATTTCCGGAAAAAGCCTGGGCATCAATTCTCATCACGATCAAAGGGCGAGTGATTGGAAAAGAAGAAGCAATTTTATCAATCGTTGTTTCTTTGAATTCCAAGCGGCTGATTTTTATTTTCGCCGGCGAAATTGGGGCTTCCAAATTATTTCTTCTGACAATAAATCGTCCGGCATTAGTGCCGTTGCCAAGGTAGTAGATTACGCATTCATCGTAGACATTGCGAAAATACAAAGCATCACCAAAACCATTTGGTGCGGTGTCGATACTATAAATCTGATCAAAACCCAAAGTAGCAAAACCAGGGAGAGCCGAACAATAACCCTCATTCTTCTTGGCCATACGCACTTCTTTGGAGCTAGCCTCCAAAAAATATTTCAAACTCTCTTGCACATTCTGAGAAGCGATTGCTTTTCGCTGCCCAATAATCACCAAGCGAAAAATTTCCGTTGCCGACAAAATAATAATCACAAACAAGGCGACCGAAACAATAATTTCAATCAAGGAAAATCCAGCAGCTTTATTTTTTTTTCGTGGTGAAAAAAATTTCATATTATTTTATTGCACAGTGTCGATTAGCCCGACAAAATTAACCAACATTTTCATCGTTGAACCGTCTTTGATATTTTCCAAAGTAACTGTGGCTTCTTCACAAATCTGTTCGTTGGTGATGTTGTAGATAATTGTTTTTGGATCAGGAGGGGTAAAAGTAATCGTAATTTTTTCCGGATGATAAGTAACGCCATTAACTTTCACCTCAATGTCTTTCAAACGAATATCACTATTGAAAATTGTGGTCTTGCCTTTGTATTGCGGCAAGGCTTCGTTGCTTTGGAAAAGATAATCGGCCGGATCAAGATAGCCATCAGCAAAAAAATAGTAGCGATCATTTTCGTTCAAATTGAAGTGGACGCCCCAGCCGCCATCCGGAAAAACGGTGTCATATTTTACCAAACCCAAACTATAAGACTGCGCCAAGCGCGTATCGGCCGCCAAAATATTAGTCGCCATGGATAAATCCGAGCGCTTGATGCCGCTGCGATAGTTTGCCAAAAACATCGTGCTAATCAAAATAATAATTGCCATGCTCACGAGCATTTCAATCATTGAAAAACCGCCTTTTGAATTTTTTGGAATTTTATTGAGTAGCATCTTTTTTTACTTTAACTTCTTTCCACAAAGGCAAACCAAAATTAGCATTACCAGCACCAGTGGTGCGATAGCAATAATAACCGCTCGGGTCAGTCACTTTCACCGTCACGGAAGTGTTGGTGGCTTGCGAAAAAATTCCAGAAGTAGTGGCCTGGCTAGTTGTGTCGTTCGGAGCAAAAATCGCACTCCAATCACTGGAAGTCCAATAATACCTGCAATAAGGTGAAGTGCAATTTGTTGGTGAGGACGGTGAAGCTGGCGTGTAGTATTGGACATAAGCTTCAAATTCGGTGCTCGTACCAATAATAATCGGCGTTGGCGTGGCGGAAGTTTCATACCAGAAATTTGGAAATTCATTTCGATAAGTAATAAAACTAAAATCATCTGGCGTGTCAGTGCGGCCGGCATCAATAATTCCCATGCCGGTTGAAGAGTGATCGAATTGCACCCACGGTGTCGCTATCCAAGAACTTTCTGGATCGGTCGGCTCCACGGAATACCATAATTTTATCCACCAATAATAAGGCGTATTATAAGTCAGATGACAATTCGCTTCCGAACAAGAAAAAGAATTTGCTTCACCCAAACCGCTGGTCTGGAAAAGCGGTGAAGAAGTGCTATTCACATTATTCACAATCAATTCCCATTTTCTCTGCACCCCGCTGGAAAGATACCACTTCAAAGTTGTTTTTAGGGCGCCATTGGAACAAGCATTGGCATAAGGTAAATTTGGTGCCGTCATCTGCCTCACCCACAAAGACCAAATATAAGTTTTCCAGTCTGGAAAATCTGGATCAGCAGAACAAATATTTCCTCCCTGGCCATCATCACAATTAAATCTAATTGCTCCCACCGAAGCCGGGGTGTTGGCAGCCGAAATTGTTCCCTGCCAATCACCAGCCGCACTCATGGCATCAAAAGAATAAACACTAATTCCATCTAATCTAATCCAGCCATTTTTTTCCGCTGGATTGCTGCTATTTGCCAAAACCTCTACTCGCGCATAACCAAAAATATGCCCTGGTGAACCGCCCGGACCGCGCACAAAACAAGCGGAACAACCAGCAGCTTGCGTACAATAAGGATTGCCGCCGCTATCTTTTGCGCAATTGTTTCGCCAACTTTCATCCGGTGTGGCGGTCGGCGTGGAAGTGGAAGTTTCAAAATCTATTTCACCCAAAATATAATGCCAAGCGCTGCCGGAAAAATTTCCGTTGCTGGCAATATTTACTCCGTGATCGCTAACCTCGCAAGCACCAACCGAAAAATGAATCGGAAAATTAAAAGGAAATTTTCCGCCGCCAGCATCATCAAAACAATTAAAACTAATATAGGTTCCGTCGTTCAAGCCGCCGGACAATCTGGCACTGCCGCGAACATTGTGATCAGAAGAAGCTTGGGCGGTCAGCGGGAAAACACCACCAAGCAACAAAAAAAACACGCCCAAAAAAAGCAGTCGGAAAGAAAAATTTGGTTGGCGGAAAATATTATTCATCTGCAATAATTATAGCATTGATTAAGCAAGAGAAAAACCATTTTTGGCCAAAAACTTGCGACCCAAGTCAACCATCAGCAAGCGGTCCTGTTCTTTTTCGTCATCATAGCCTGCCAAATGCAAAAGACCGTGCGTCAAAACAAAAAAAAGTAAATATTTTTTTAGTTTATTTTTTGGTCTATTCATTAAGTCTGGCAAAACTTCTTTGTAATTTTGGCAGCGAAAAATTCTTTTTGGACACAAAATCAATTCTGCTCCCGCTCCTGGAAAGTCTGCCGCTGAAAAACTAAGCACATCAGTCGCCTGATCTTTTCCGCGATATTCCCGATTCAAAGTACGGATTCTGGTTTCACCAACCAACACAATTACCAAAGAAGAAAAAGGCAAATGATGTTTTTTTGCAAAAATTTCTGACAAATTTTGCAATTCTTTAATCGCGATTTTGCCCTTTGTTTTGTTGATTATTTCAATGTTCATAAAAATTTTCTAAATTTTCGATAAACTGTGCGTAAATTTTGATAGATATTATAGTAGACCACATTAAAGACCAAATCATAGGTCCCGGGATATTCCAAAACTTCTCCGCCAAAACCATTCTTGAATCTGGTTACTCCTGGCCATTTTTTTTCATCAATACCATAAAAATCATAAGAAAAACAGCCGCGCTTTTTTGCTTCTTTGATTACTTCCCACTGCAAAAGATGAGGTGCCATCAAGTTGCGATATTCATTATCTGAAGCGCCATGTAAATAAACTGCCTGCTCGCCGGCGAAACAAAAAAGACCGGCAGCAATTATTTTTTCTTCAAACTGCGCAAACCACAATTGAATATTTTCTCCGCCGCGTTCCACCAAGTTTTGATAATGCTTTTCACCATGAATGCCAAACTTATCCCGTTCACCGGTAATTTTCATCAAGCGCCAAAAATCGGGAAATTGCTCGGAACTCCCTTGAAAAATTTTTACGCCTTTTTTCTCAGCGAGACGAATATTGTAGCGAGTTTTTTGGCTCAATTCTTTGGTTAAAACATCCAGGTCTTTCGTTAAATCCAAAAGCAAAGTTTTTTGCGGTTGGAGATTGATAGTTTTTTTTAAACTTAATTTTTCCGTTTTGGCTTTTTCTTGAATCAACAAAAAATCTTCGGCATTCGCTTCCAAACGGCAGAAAACTAATTTTCCCGTTTTCGCTTTTTCTTGCAGAGCAGCAAAAAATTCCGCCAAAGTTTTTTCTTTTTCCATTTTTTCAGCCGGAAAAATTGGTCCGCGCGGCAAATAATAATATTGATAGCCAAGCGGCAATTTTTTGGCACAAGCCTTGGCGCCCGGGAAATCAAAAACTTGCTCCCCTTCGGCAGCCAGCAGTTTGAACCAGAAATCGCTTTGCAAAAAATGATGGTGAGTATTTATTTTCATAAAATAATTATAACAGAATCCTAAAAACAAAAAAACTTTATAAAGTTTGTCAAAAAAAGGCTAACTTTATAAAGTTAGCCTTTTTGCTCTAATTGTTGCTTGAGGGCCCGACCGTTTGCGAGCCCCGAATTGAATGGCAGAAAGAAAGAGAGTAGGAGGAGCCGTTGTTGAGTTGGGTATAAGTATAAACTGAATTGCCAGGACAAACACCATCACTAGCTGGCGTGGGATTGGTCGGCAAGGGACGCAAATAAATGTTACCAGTCGGATTGTTGGAAAAACCATTATCCGCCAAAACGGTACTGCTGGCAAGTTGGCCAGCGGGATAAAAATGGTGATCCATATAATACATCTGCAAATTGGCTTGCAATTGCTTGATATCTGCCAACCTTCTCGTATCGCGTGCTTTGACTCTCAAAGAATTGACGGAAACGATGGAAATTGTGGCCAGTAAAGCAATAATCGAAACCACCAACAGCAATTCAATCAAAGAAAAACCATTTTTATTTTTTTTCATAAATTACAAGAAGCATTTTTATTTGATGCCGGCTGGGGTGGC
>CAZBVX010000038.1:0-3132 GCA_964495615.1 uncultured Gammaproteobacteria bacterium
TTGGCGTTTCTTTTTTCTGAAATTTTTGAATAAAATTTTCCTGAGCATGATTGGCACCCTCTTCCCCTTTGATCATCTTGACGATTTCCCAAGCCGTTTTCATTTTGGCGTCACGAGGATTTTCGTTTTTTAATAAGGCATCAATTTCCTTCAAAGGCATCCTGGTGTTGTTTATCAAAAATACTTTAATCATTTCATCAGGTTGACTCATGATGGCACCATACATTTCTTCAGCAGAAAAACTTAAGAAGATGCCAGTTCCTCGACTCTTGGACATTAATTCACCAGTCAAAGGATTTTCCATTAAATTCACAGCGACCACAAATTTGTCTTTGTTTTTGAGCTTTTTCAACAAGGTCCGTCCAACTAAAGCATTAAAAATTTGATCAGTACCACACATTTCAACATCCACCTCCATCGCTACACTGTCATAGCCTTGCATGATTGGATATAAAAATTCATGAAGAAAAATTGGTTTTTCTTCTTTGATTCTTTTTTGAAACATGTCTCTTTCCAACATTTGTTGGACAGTAACATTAGAGGTGAGATTGATTACTTCCTCCATGGTTAATTTGGCTAGCCAGTCATGGTTATACATTACCTTCGCCGGATTTTCTTTGTCGGTAAAATTCATTAATGGTTTGATTTGTTCCAACCATCCCTTAGTGTTTTCTAGCACTTCTTCGCGACTTAATTGTTTGCGGGCAGTGCTTTTGCCGCTTGGGTCACCAATTCGGGCCGTGAAATCACCAAAAAGAACAATTACTTCGTGCCCAAGTTTTCTAAAATCTTCTAGGAGTAAATAATTTTTGGCATGACTCAAGTGTAAAGAATTAAAAGTGGCATCGGCGCCAATATAAAAACGCAATTTCTCTTTTAATAGACGCTCTCTAAATTCTTTTTTGCTTGGCAAAATGGAAGAAATAATTCCTCTTTCCAAAATTTCATCAACTAACTGTTCTTTGTTGGACATAATATTTTTATTATTTGTTTTCAATTCCTCTCAGTTTGGCAATTCTCTCCTCAACTGGCGGATGAGTCATCATCATTTTGAAAAACCAAGATTTTTTTTCATTATTTCCTTTGAGGGGCGAAGCAATATAAAGATGCGCCGTCGCCCGGTTGGCTGCTTCTAGGGGTTCTGGGTCAGCAGAAATTTTTTCCAAAGCTCTCGCCAAACCTTCTGGATAGCGAGTAAGCAAGGCGCCGCTGGCATCGGCCAAAAATTCTCTTTTACGAGAAATAGCAAACTGCATCATCGAAGCTCCAATCGGCGCTAAAATCGCCAAAACAATCGCCACAATCGTGATGACCAGGGCAAATTGAGAATTTTCATCATCACTTTTTCTTCGGTTGCCAAATATTGACCAACGCATAAACCAATCCGCCAAAAGAACCACAAAACCAACCATCACCGTCACCAAAGTGGCTAACAAAATATCACGATTGCCAATATGAGAAAGTTCGTGAGCAATCACGCCTTCCAACTCTGCTTTGTCTAATTTTTCCAGCAAACCGGTGGTGACTGCAATCACGGCATGATTTTTGTCACGACCGGTAGCAAAAGCGTTCGGCGCCGAATCATTAATGATATAAATTTTTGGTAACGGCAAACCGGCGGTGATGCAAAGATTTTCTACCAAGTGATAAAGTTCGCGCGCACTATCGTGATCAATTTCGTGAGCATTACTCATTGCCAAAACCATTTTGTCGCTATACCAATAACTAAAAAAACTTGAAAAAATACTAACCCCAACTGCCAAATAAAGAATATTGGCATTATCCATTACGCGAGCAAAAACAAAGCCTAATAAAATAATAAACGCAAAAAACCCAGCCATCAAAAACCAGGTTTTTCGCTTGTTGGAATCACTATTCTGATAAAGAGTCATAGATTATTTGTTTTCCGTTTTGTTGCCAAAACCTTTGAAAGCTTCCAAGACTTCAATCGGCGTCATAAAAATTACAGTATTTGATTGATCGGAAGAAATATCATTAATCGCTTGCAAGGTGCGAAGAGAAAGGGCGCCTGGAGCATAAGACAAAACTTTGGCGGCTTCCGCAATGTTGTTGGCGGCAGCTAATTCACCTTCGGAATTAATAATCACTGCACGTTTTTCACGTTCCGCCTCCGCTTGCTTGGCAATAGTTCTTTCCATTGATTCTGGTAGTGAAACATCTTTTAATTCAACGTTGTTTACTTTGATTCCCCATTCATCAGTTTCTTTGTCCACGATTTCACGAATGCGATCGGCAATTTTTTCACGTTGACCAAGCAATTCATCCAAAGTAACTTCACCGACAATATTTCTCATCGTTGTTTGTGCATATTGAGAAATTGCAAAAAAGAAATTTTCTACTTCAATCACTGCTTTTTCGGCAGCAGTAACCTTGTAGTAAATAACCGCATTCACAGTGACTGATACGTTATCTCGAGTAATTGCTTTTTGATCTGGAACATCAACTGCTTTGACACGAATATCTACTTTTTTGAAAGATTGAAAAATTGGAATGACGATTTTCCAGCCTGGCATCATGATGCCAGTATAGCGCCCCATGGTGAATCTAACACCGCGCTCATATTGATTGATTTGTTTTAGACTGACTAAAAACAGGAAAAACAAAGCAACCAGGATCGAATAAGTTAAAGACATATATTTTTATTATTTTTTATTAAAATTTTACTTCCACTGGTGCTTTTTCGTTTTCCGCAGCTTCAAAAAAAGTACGATCAGCAAAACCAAGCATTTTGCCGAATAAGTTGGTTGGAAAAATTTGCAATTTGGTGTTGAAATCACGAACATTGCCGTTGTAGAAGCGGCGGGAAGCCATGATTTTGTCTTCGGTGTCAGTCAATTCACGTTGTAATTCCAAAAAGTTTTGATTGGCTTTCAAATCTGGATAATTTTCTGATAAAGCAAAAATAGTTTTCAAAGAAGACGACAAAACGTTTTCCGCTTTTTCCACTTCTGCTGGATTTCCACCAGCTTGAGCAGTCATCGCTTCGTTGCGTGCCTTGATGACGTTTTCAAAGGTGACGCTTTCGTGAGCGGCGTAGCCCTTCACGGTTTCTACTAAATTAGGAATCAAATCGTGGCGTCTTTTTAGCTGGACATCAATATCGCTCCAAGC
>CAZBVX010000038.1:3142-5109 GCA_964495615.1 uncultured Gammaproteobacteria bacterium
CGCGATTTTTTAAAGTAATTAAACCGTTGTACATTCCGATTGCTACCAAAGCGAGCAAAACGATAATGCCAGCAACAATCCAAAAAATGGTCATAAAATTGAGATAATTAATTATTTAAGCCTTTACATTATATACTAAAAACGCCAAAAAATCAAGTTTTTGGCGAATTTATATTGTACCGTATTTTGGAGCGAGTGAGCGGAATCGAACCGCCGTTTTCAGCTTGGGAAGCTGACATAATAACCATTATACGACACTCGCAATAACGCCAAAGGCGTTATTTTATTTTTTTCTAATCGCTAATTTTGTTTTCCCTGCCCCCAAAGAAACTTCCTTGACCGGCAAGTCTTCCGGAATATTTTCTAATTTTATTTCGGCACTCAAAGTATCTTTGCTCAAAGCGTCTTGAAAATTTTTAACCATAGCCACGACATCTTCGTCGGTAGTTTCCAAATAAGTAATCACCTGATCGTTAATGGTCAAACCTCCTTCTTTGCGCAACATGTTAATGAAGCGCACTAATTCGCGTTTCAAGCCTTCCAGTTTTAATTCCGGAGTAATAACCGTATCCAAAACTACTTCTGGAAAATCGTTTTCTAACTTTTCCCAAATTACTTGCTGAATATTTAGTTCATCTTTGATTAATTCTAGGTATTCAACGCCCAATTCTGCTTCTTTGGTTTTGACGGTTAAGGAAGTAAGCATTTGGCGAATTTTGATACCAGCAGTGTCGCGAGCGGCTAGGCCGAGCTCCACAATTTTGCGCACCAAAGCCATTTGATTGAGAACGATTTGTGATTTTTCGGTAATTTCCTGTTTGGCTGGCCAGTTTTCTAGGTGAACAGATTTGTTGCCGTCAGCAAAATTATTACCCGACAAACTCTGCCACAAATTTTCGGCAACAAAAGGCATAAATGGAGCAATGACTTTTGATAACTCAGTTAACACAAATTTAGTGGTTGTCAAAGCGGATTTCTGGTCGGCTTCGTCTTCACTTTTGAAACGATCGCGACTGCGGCGCAAATACCAAGTAGAAAGTTCATCAATAAATTCAGTGATTGGGCGCATTGCTTTTTGCGGATTATAATTTTCCATCGCTTCGGTTACTTCTTTGATTAAAAGATTTAACTTGGCGATAATCCACAAATCCAAAATATTTTCCGATTGCTGATTTACGTCTTTTAACTCAGCCCTAAACATTTCATAAAATTTGTAGACATTCCAAAGAATCATCAAATTTTTGCGGAGAGATTCCTCGGTTCCCTTTTCAGAAAAATTCAAATTTTCAGCCTGAACGACTGGTGAAGCGAGAATGTAGGCGCGCAAAGCATCGGCACCGTATTTCTCCATCACGATTGCCGGATCGGGATAATTCTGTAATTTTTTGGACATCTTCTTGCCATCTTCGGCGAGAACGGTGCCATTCACAATCACATTTTTGAAGGCCTCTTTGTTTTTGATGCCGCCAGAAATGACGTGCAAATAATAGAACCAGCAACGAGTTTGATCAACACCCTCGGCAATAAATTGCGCTGGAAAATTATTTTCAAATTTTTCTTTGTTTTCAAAAGGGTAATGCAATTGAGCATAAGGCATCGAACCAGATTCAAACCAGCAATCCATCACGTCCGGCACGCGATGCATTTTTCCGCCGCATTGCTCACACTCAAAACTCAACAAATCAACCTTGTCTTTGTGAATATCCGTAATGGTTTGGCCGGTTAATTTTTCCAATTCGGAAACACTGCCGATCACTTTTCTTTCACCGCAAGCACATTCCCAAATTGGCAAAGCGCTCGCCCAAAAACGTTGACGAGAAATTGACCAATCACGAGCACCTTCCAGCCAATTACCAAAACGGCCATTCTTGATGTAGTCCGGAGACCAATTAATATTTTTGGCACTCTCCAATAATTGCTCTTTGATTTTGGTCACGCCGACAAACCAAGAAGAAGTGGCATAGTTG
>CAZBVX010000039.1:0-4923 GCA_964495615.1 uncultured Gammaproteobacteria bacterium
ATTGATCTGGACTAACGCCGGCAGCAATCTGCTCTTCAAATATTTTTATTGCCAATTTTTGATTTCGAGCACCAAGCGCATCAGTAAAAGAAAAAATATCTTCGCCATAAAGATGGCTGCCAACTTCTTCCAAATCCGCACTTTCAATTCGGCCGGTTGTTTTGTAGAGAACTAATTTTTTTATTTCTTTGCTGATCTGCCACAAATCTCCCTGATAGCGAGTGCCCAATTCAGCTATTGCTGCGTTTGAAATTTCACGGCCTTCTTTGGCAAATTCTTCTTTGATGAAATTGTTTAATTGTTGATTGGTAAATTTTTTAAATTCTTGCGACAACTTTTGTTCGGTTAAAAAATTAAAAAGAATTTTTGCTTTTGCTTTTACTGGTGAATTTTTAGTGTTTAATTCGCCATCAATAAAAATCAAAACATTTCCTTCTTTTAGGTCTGCTAATTTTTGTTTTTCTAAATATTCTTTTAGTTCGGCAAATATTTTTTCTTGTTTGTTGTTAAAAAAATCTTCAATAATTACTAAACGCTTGCTGACGAAAAGTGAACCGGTGTTTATTTGTTCGGCGATTTCTTTGATGCCGATTTTTGCGCCATCAAGCACGCTAATACTGGAAGAGTCGGTATCAACTTTATTTTGGAAATTCTGACGAATTTCTTTTAATTTTTGCTGGCTGCGAAAAGTATCGGGACCGTAAAGAAAAATAATCATAAATTATTGATAGCTTCTTTAAATAGTTTTCCTTTTTCTTCAAAATTCTTAAAAATACTATAACTTGGTGAGGCTGTCGAAAGTAGCACAGCTTTCCCTTTTTCTGTGTTTTTTGCGGCAAATTGGACAGCGGCATTCATATCGCGAGTATCCAAAAAATTTGGCAATGATTCAGAACCGTAGACTTTTTTTAGAGCTTCCTTAATTCTTTTTCCGGAAACAGGGAAAAAAACGATGTTAGAAATTTTTATTTTTTTTAATTTTTTTGCCAAGGAATCAAAATCATAACCACGATCTTCTCCGCCGAGAAAAATAGTTGCTAATTTCCCATCGAGATAATCAATCGCCACCATTGTGGATTCTGGCGTAGTGGAAATTGCATCATCATAAAAAGAGATGCCATTTTTTGGTCCAACCAATTCCAAGCGATGTTCCAAGCCATGGAAATTTTTTATTCCCTTAGCTAGAGCGCTCAGAGGTAGATCTAGAGCTTCCAAGACTGCGGCGGCAGCAGTAATGTTTTTCAAATTATGTTCTCCTGGAAGTTTGATTTCAGTAAGTGAAATAACTTTTTCTTTTTTATAAAAAAGATCGTTATTTTTTATTTCCCAGCTTGTCGAATAATCTTTTTTGCTAGCAGCGCTTTGCCCGGCAATCGCCTTAATGAATGGAAAATTACTATTAAAGATAAAATAATCTTCCGGTTTTTGATAGCGGGTGATATTAGCTTTTGCTTCGCAATATTCTCTAAATCCTCCATGATAAGGAAGATGGTCTGGAAAAATATTAATCATGACGGCAATCTGCGGACTAAAGCGCAAGTTCTCTAATTGATAGCTAGATAATTCATAAACAAAAAAATCTTTTTCGGAATTTTTTCCAAGAAATTTCAAAGGATCTTTGCCAATATTGCCAACCAAATGAACTTTTTTTCCAGCGGCTTTTAATGCTCGATAAATCAAAGTGGCGGTGGTACTTTTTCCTTTTGTGCCGGTAATGCCAATAATTTTTCCGCGGCAGTTTTTGAAAAATATTTCCGTAATGGAAGTAAAAATTATTCCCCTAATTCTGGCGCGAGCAATTTCTGTGAATTGGTTGGAAATTCCAGGACTTTTAACAATCAAGTCGAAATCTTCCAGTTGGCTCAGATATTTTTTTCCTTCAATGACTGAGCAATATTTGTCGGGAATTTTAATTTTGTTTCGATCAGCAATCCAAACTCTGAGATGCGGATTTAGTTTTCGCCAATAATTTAAAGAAAACTTTCCTTCGCGGCCAAAACCAAGAACCAGAATTTTTTGGAAATTATAAGGAACGGCGTGTTCACTGCTACGAGCAAGCTGGGTATCAATTAATTTTTCTTTATTTTTTATTTTTGGTAGGATTTTTTCTTGAAAATATTTAACAATTAAAGAATCTTTCCATGATTTGTTTTCACAAATCAAAACAAAAGCAGCACAAACTTCTTCTGGGGTGCCGACACAATCGAAAGGTTTGAAAGCTTTCTGTCCCCATAATTCCTGGAAGAGCGCTAATAAATTTTTGTCATCCAAAAGATTGCGGCCAAAGATTTTTAATAAAGTTTTTTTATTATTCCAGGCGGCAAAAATAGCAAAAGAAAAGGCACACTTGGCGCAAATACCGCACCATCTTTGATTGCTGGTATTGTTGATTTTAAAATTTTTATTACAGCTGGAAAAAACCGGAAAGTATTTTGGATAACGGGAGAATTCACGAGCAATTTTTAGTTCTGAATAAGGTCGAAGCAAGCTAAAATATTTTAGACTGGGGGTTAAAAAATCGCGAAGATAATTGGCAAAATCAGTTTCGAATTCAAAGCTTTTACTATATTGATGATTAATTTCGGTGTCCAAATATTTCACATTGCCGAAATTAGCACTATGTTCATTGGAAAAAATAATTTCTTGAAAATCTCCAAGAATTGCGGCGACTACGCAAGTCCAAGAATAGATTGCGGAAATCGGCACGTGGCCATTATAAACACCCTCTTCGTTTAGATTAAAAAGCCGTTGATCCATTTGTCTGCCGATAATCAAACGCGGGGCGCCAATTATTTTGGCAGTGTCTTTTTGAATTTTACTATCTCGCAAACTGATTAAGTGAAAAGAATAGCCGAGATCTTTTAATCTTTCAGCGCTAAGACAAGAATCTTTTCCGCCGCCGATTGGCAGCAAGCAGCGATTTTTGAATTTTGTGCTTAGAGGTTTTATTTTTTTATCTTGATGTGGAAATTTTATTAAATTGCGAAAATCAATCTGGTTTTTATAAAAAAATTCTCCCAGACCTCTTTCATAAAGCTTGTTCCAAAATTTAGCTTGTTCTTTGGTTAAAAAACCGCTTTCAATTTCTATTTTTTTTGGACAATAAGCTTTGTAGTAGCCAATGCCGATTGCTAAATGAAGATTAAACAAAGCGCGATCCAATAATTTTTTGTTAATTTGATCCCAGTTTGGCTTGCAGGCCGAAAAATCCAAAATTTCTTCAAACTCGGTTCTATTATCAAAGGAATAGCGAAAAAAAACTTTTCTAGTTCGCTGATCGAAAGAATAGCTTTTAAAAATAAAACTTTTTGGTTTTTTGCTTTCCATATTTTATAGAGATATTTTTTCCAATTCGTTCCAGTTGTTTCCAGCACAAGCTTCTACAGTAATTGGCACCTGAAAATGATAAGCGTTTTCCATGAGATTTTTAATTATTTTAGCATAATCGTTCACTTTGTTTTCGTCAACTTCAAAAATTAACTCGTCGTGTACTTGTAGTAGCATGTTTATTTCTTTTTCTTTACCTTTGATTGCTTGGCCAATCTTGACCATTGCCAACTTGATCAAATCAGCTGCTGCTCCCTGAATTGGGGTGTTGATTGCCATTCTTTCTGACATTTTTTTGATTTGTGGCATTGAAGAATTAATATCTGGCAAAGGGCGGCGGCGGCCAAACATCGTGATTGACTCTCCTTCTTTTTCAGCTTTAGCAATAAAGTCATCCATCATTTTTCGAACTTTTTCATAAGTCTGAAAATAACGTTCAATAAATTTTTTGGCTTCCAAGAAAGAAATACCAGTTCCCATAGCCAAACCGTGTGGCCCTTGTCCGTATAGAATACCAAAATTAACCGCCTTGGCTTCCCGGCGCATTTTTTTTGTGACTTCGTTTTCTTCGACGCCGTTAATTGCCGCCGCAGTGATGGTGTGAATATCATCTCCGTTTTGGAAGGCCTCGATCATTAAGGGATCGCTGGAAAGATGGGCAGCTAATCGTAGTTCGATTTGCGAATAATCCAAACTTAGTAATTTTTTTCCCGGAGTAGAAACAAAAGCTCTTCTGGTTTCTTTGCCTAGTTCAGTTTTTGCCGGAATATTTTGCAAATTTGGTTCAGTTGAAGACAAGCGACCAGTGGCAGCGATGGTTTGGTTGAAGGTCGTGTGAATGCGACTATTTTTATCAACAAGTGCTGGCAAAGCTTCAACATAAGTGCTGCGTAGTTTGTTCAATTCGCGATATTCTTTTAAGAAAGAAATAATCGGATGTAGTTCGATTAACTTGTCCAGCTCTTCTTCGGCAGTAGAAAATCCAGTTTTGCTTTTTTTAATATTTTTAGTTGGCAAAGCTAATTTTCCAAACAAGATTTCTTTTAATTGCTTGGTGGAATTAATATTAAAAGTCATTCCCGCTTGGTGGTGAATTTCATTTTCTAATTCTTTCAAGCGCTTGGCCAATTTTTGGCTAAAAGTTTTTAGAAAATTTTTATCCAAAGCAATGCCGGTCATTTCCATTTTTCCCAAGATAGAAATTAAAGGTTCTTCAATTTCTAAATACAAATCAAGAAGCTTTTCTTTTTTGAGGCGAGGCAATAAAATTTCTTTTAGATTCCAAATCAGGGAGGCATTGGCCCCTCTGTTGCTTGGTAAATTTTCTAAACCAAATTCCAGGAAAGCCAGGGTTTGCAGGTCGTAGTGTCGCCGCCCCGGATCAAGAAGATAAGAAACAATCATCACATCAAAAAAGGGATTGGCGAGAGTGATTTCTTCGGCAAACAAATAGCGCCAACAAGCTTTCAAGTCGTGGCCAATCTTTTCTACTTTTTCATTTTCGAAAATCGGTGCTAATTTTTTTAGCCAAGAATTATTACCGCCAAACAAATCTCCTTGGGAAGAATTTTCCAGTGGCAAATAATAAGCTTCGTT
>CAZBVX010000040.1:0-4698 GCA_964495615.1 uncultured Gammaproteobacteria bacterium
AAAATTGGCGATTCCCCATATTGTTCCTCCAGAAAATTGATTTGAGCCAATCTTTTGAATTTGGGATGGGTTACGTTGCACTATCTCGTGTGCGAACATTATCAGGAATAAAATTATTAGGAATTAATCAGCTGGCCTTGCAGGTAGATCAAAAAGCGATTGTTTTTGACAAGAAGCTTCAACAGCAATCCCAGAAAGATTTGGCTTTTTTTAAATCCTTAAAATCAAAAGAGAGAAGTCTTCTAAAAAATAATTTTTTATCTAATAATAAATCAACTCTTTTTTAATTGTTTCTTTTTTGCTCAATGATCGTTTTAATTAGTAGAAAAAAACATGGCAGAAATTTTAGAGGAAAATGTGGCTGAATTGGTTGGCCGCGCCAAAACTGGAGACTCGCAAGCTTTTGCGCTGATTTATGATACCTTTATTAAAAAGATTTATGATTTTATATTTTATAAAACCATGCATCAGCAGTTAGCTGAAGACTTAACTAGTCAAACTTTTCTAAAAGCCTGGAAAAAAATTTCTCAATTTCAGAAGGGAAATTTTTCCGCCTGGCTCTACACGATTGCCCGCAATATTGTGGTTGATCACTATCGTTCACAAAAAGAAATTTTGACGGTAGAGGATTTCTGGGAATTGAAAGCTGATGACAATGTTTTTGAAGAGGTTGAAAAACGTTTAAAGATTGAAAAATTGCGGGAAGGATTATCGCATCTCAAGGCTTCGGAAAGAGAAATTTTGATGCTTCGTTTGTGGCAAGATTTACCCTTCAAAGAAATCGCAATTATTTTAGATAAGAACGAAGGTGCCACCAAGATGTCTTTTGCTCGCGCCATGGAGTCTTTGAAAAAAGAAATGCCGGTAGAATTATTTGTTTTACTGCCATTTATTCTAAATTTATGGAAAAAATTCAATTAGACAATTTATTAGCTGAATTATACGAAATTGATCCGAGCCTCAAAAAATATGGCGACAGTTTGCGTCCGCTAGTTTTGGAAATGATTAACTCCAAGCCGGACACAAAATTTGATGAAGCATTTGCAGCGCGCCTAAAAAAAGAGTTGATGAATAAAATTCCAACAGATAATTATCAAAAAACTTTTAATTTCATTGCATTGAAAAACAAAAGGTGGTATTTTGCCACCGCTGGTTTGGCGCTTTGCGGTTTTGCCGCTTTGTTGGCTCTACTAGTTCCTAATCAAAAAGATTTTATTAATCCAGTCTATAATCTCACCGGAACCGTATCTTCTTTGGGAGATAATGCTTTTGGCTCATTGAGCACCACGGATAATGCTGTTCGGAATTTTGGTTTTGGTGCGAGAAACAACATGGTTAATGCGGTAGCGACACGTGAATCAACGAATATTGCACCAGCAAAAATGGTTTTGGATGCCGCTAGCCAAAAAATAGCTGCCCCTTCTTTCGACTTTCAATATAGTTATGTCGGCGATGATTTTGATTTTAATGAATCAAGCGCTTTGGTTTATCGCCGCGTGAAAGGTCGGGGAGAGTTGGCAAAATCTTTAATGAAAGCTATTCAAAAAGGAAATTTTGCGATGATGGATTTGAATTCTTTTCAAAATTTAAAATTAACCAATTTATCATTTTTGGAAGATCGTGATTCCGGCTTGATGATCAATTTCGATTTTGTAAATGACAATTTTTATTTTTCTGAGAATGGCGAAAAATGGCAAGCAATCAATAATGATATTTGTCCGCCAGATCAGGCTTGTTTGGAAAGTAACAATTCAGAAATTCCTGGCGATTCTTGGCTGATTGAAAAGGCTAATGATTTTTTTCAAAGTCATAAAATTAATTTGCAAAACTATGGCACACCATTTGTCATCAAACAAGAGGGTGGGCCTTCTTTTGACTATTCTTATGTAGTTTATCCTTTGTTGATTGGCGAAAACAGAGAAGAGGTTTATGACCAGGGTGGAAATAATGTTGGTTTGCGGGTTGCACTAAATTTGTCCCAAAGAGCAATTTCTAACGTGGATGGTTTGGCACTTTATCAATATCAATCTTCAAGATATGAATTAGTGACCGATCAGGAAGCAATAATTAAAGTTGCTGAAAGAGGCGGCTGGAATCAAATTAATTTTGCCAGCAATGAAGACAGAAAAGTTTCTCTGGGAACACCAAAAAAAGTTTTGGTTCAATTGTCACGTTTTTCCAATAATCAAAATGAGGAATTATTAATTCCAGCACTGATTTTCCCGAGTACTGATGAGCAAACATTTTATGGCCGAACCTCGGTGATAGTCCCTTTGGTTAAGGAGATTTTTGAGGAGTTGAGATAAAAATAATTCTAACAAAAAAGACTTGATTTGATTCAAGTCTTTTTTATTAGTAGCCCTAAAGTCCGAAATTTATCAAAAATTTAACGGAATTATTGGGGAAGTTGAGAAGTAGGCGGAAATTTATTGACACGAAATTATTATGGGTATATACTCATAATAGACAGAGGCAAAGGTCGGACTGTCATCATAAAAAATATTAACAATAAATTTATGCCAAATATGAACGGAACTGGCCCAAAAGGACAGGGACCACAAACAGGTCGAGGCTTAGGACGTTGTACTAACGGAGAAAGAATGTTCTGGTGTGGACGCAGAATGATGGGTCGAGGTGGCTTCAAGCTTTCTTTGTCAACCGAAGATCAACTAAAAGCTTTAGATGAGGAAGAAAAAACTTTATTATCAGACTTAGAAGTAGTAAAAAAAGAAAAAGAGGCCCTAAAAAGCCAAAAATAAAAGAAGGCACGGAAACCGGCCTCTTAACGAAAAGGGGCCGGAGAGCCTTCTCTTATGTTTACAAACTAACAAATAATAGATAATTTTTCAAGATTATGCCTAGACCGAGATCGTGTCGGAAAATAGAATTCAATCCCCAAGTAACTTATTTCAAACCCCAAGGTATTCCCATGAGAGATCTTGAGGTTGTCGAATTAACAATAGAAGAAATAGAGGCATATCGCCTTAGGCATCTGGGTAATTTGGACCAAAAAGAGGCAGCAAAAAAAATGCACACCTCGGCTAGTACTTACCAGAGAATTATTTATTCCGCTTATGAAAAAATTGCCGACGCTCTAATTAACGGCAAGGCCATAAAAGTTATTAAATAAAATTATGAAGAAAATAAGATTTTTTATTATTTCTTTGTTGCGATTGTCTACTTTTTGAGGCACAGTTTATTGCGCTGTGTGTTTTTAATTAGTAGTCCCTAGGGGAATTTGTCGTGCTCGCTCCACCCCAGAATCGGGTGGAGCTCACGTGTCCAGACCGGCCGCTAAGCGCTTCGCTTACTCGCGCTTATCGTCGCTCTCCTTTTCGATTTTTCTTCCGAAAAATCTCAAGATTCGCTCGCCGCTTGTTCGATTCCCACGCCTTGCGGCGTCGTAACAAAAAACTCCAAACAAGTTGGAGTTTTTTTGTTACGTAGTCTTGAAGTCTGATATTTCCGAAAAAATTGGTGAGATTATTGAGGAAATTAAGAGGTGGGTGGAAATTTGAACAGTTTATTAATTTAAAGTTGTCTATCCTTGTTATTCTACCAATTTCTTTCATCATAGGGGATGTCTTGGTATGTAGGATTAATCATTATTTCCTTTAACTCATCTATACAATATTGAATCGCTTCTTGTTGATGTGTATAGTCTTTTAAGTATTCACTGTTTTTAATTTCATCCAAAGTTTCAATCTGAACTGCTAAACACTTTTTTTCTGC
The DNA here is from genome assembly GCA_964495615.1 of uncultured Gammaproteobacteria bacterium. Lineage (GTDB taxonomy): Bacteria > Patescibacteriota > Patescibacteriia > Patescibacteriales > UBA12465 > CAINDR01. The sequence goes on from CAZBVX010000040.1 coordinate 3,733, forward strand.
ATCCTTTCCTATAAAATCACCCAAATAAATATTACCTGCATCATCTTGGCTGTTTTTACATAAATATGAATGATAAGCATCGTGAGCTATGCCGCTGGCCAAATATATTTCATCAGAATCTTTCCATATGTCACCGATCTCAAAAGTTGGTTTATCTTTAAAGACATTCATGCCTGAACGACCCCATTCCTGAATTCTACCAATATTTTGTTGAGAAAGTTTTAATTTTTCTGGTGCCAGAGACAAAAAACTTAATGCGTTCATCACTTTTTTTCTAAACTCTTTAGTTCCCTGAATCTCTATATCCAAAAAATATTCTTTAGCTGCTTTATCTAAATTAAATTTTTGTTTGACCCAAGCAATACTATTTTGGGCGTCTTTTTGCAAATCAAGGACTTCCTGTTTTAATTCCAATAAAGACTCATGCTCAGGCGATCCATTAATCTCTGGAAAGCTATCTAGCACCCCTTGTGTTTGAGTAATTAAAGAATTAGACATCGATTCAAGCTCTGATTCTGTCTCTGTGCACAGATTATCTAATTTTTCAGGACTAAAAGAATCTTTCTCGGATTCTTTAATATTTTGATTTTTTTCTAAACCATCTATTTTACTGAATTCACTTTTCATATTCTTTATTTAATTCCTCTCTTATCTTTTTAAGATTTTGACTATCTAATTTGTTGATTACATTTTGAATAATTTTATCTTTCATGAACGCCAAGATTCTTAATTTACTTTGGAAATTAAGGCGAATATAATTAATTTCTTTAATTTTCTCTAGAATCTCTTCTTTGTTATTGTCCATATAATCATATTATTATATTCCTTTATATTCTAATAATAGTATAAATTAACACGATATGATTTTCAAGTTTACAATAAAAATAGGCTTTTAGCCTATTTCTTAATTCGTAGTCCCTAGGGGAATTTGTCGTGCTCGCTCCACCCCAGAATCGGGTGGAGCTC
>CAZBVX010000041.1:0-3778 GCA_964495615.1 uncultured Gammaproteobacteria bacterium
TTTGCGATCAACAGAATTATCAAAACCATTATCAGAGACGGACCATTGTGCTAATGGATAGTCTGGACCATAATCTAAAAATAATTTAAATATTCTTCCCTGCCCGTTGTTGCCAGAATAATTCAAGGCTGCTTTCTTCGGCATCCACTCGCCAAAAAATTGTTTGGAAAAATCTGCCAATCCCTCAATAGAATCAGTGCCATTCTGCCAGAGCTTGATGAATTTTTGTTTCCAGTCGGTGTTGCTAGTGAGATACCAAAAAACTTCCGAACCATCCACCACTCGCAAAATCTTGGCTGAAAATCCTTCATCGGCAACGCGAATATTAAAAAAATGAGAAATATCTTGCCGCTTGCCATCTCGAAAATGATAGGCCAAGCCATCATAACCAAGATACAAAACCAAAAAATCATTATCTATTCCTCCAAAAGAAAGGAAACCTTTTTTGTTGGTGTAGTGTGGTTTTTGAATTTCATCCACCCCCAAAAGAGGGGAAAATTTCTTTCCGTCAAAAGAATAAACCATTATTTTTTCATCCTGGCTGTCACCGATAATTGCACCGACCAACCATTTTTTTTCCAAAACCGAAATCGTGATTCTGGCGCGAGAAAATTCTTCGTTCGGCCAAGCAATTGATTTTTTGTTTAGAAATAATTTACCGTCTTGCACGCTCAAACATTTGTCATCATAGCAAGCCGTTTCTTCTTCAATAATCGGACATTCGCTAGCCGATAAACAATCTTTCACTTTTTGATAAAAAATTTTCGGCGAAAAATAGAAAGCCGTGGAAACGGCATCAAAAGCCAGGTCGGTTTTCCCCTGGTCAATCCAGGCCAAAGAAGAAAAACCATCGCCAAAAGAACCATAGACCAGGCCTTCTTTCAAATTTCGCACTTCACTTTCCGGCAAACGAGAAGTGGCTGCCGGACTAGGATCAACCACTGTTTTTTCCAAATTAACATCCGCTTCTTTGGAAAAAAAATTCTGCTGTAAAATCTTTTTTATTTCTGCTTGTTGATAAAAATTAAACAAAGCAATCACCAAATTAAAAAGCAACAAAACAAAAATAACGCCATAGGAAATAAAGCGGCAAAGACGAGAATAATTCTTAAAAAAATTAATTTTTTTATTAAGATGTTTTATTTTTGATTTTTTTATTTTTGATTTTCTTGTTTTCAATATCTTCATTTTGGAACATTAGAAGAAGAGCCTCGTCGGATTTCAACGAGGCTCTTTTCGGATAGATGTTTATTTAACAATCATTTTGCCAGTTTCTCCGCGTTGAGCGTGTCCAGGGACATCGCAACGGAAGGTGTATTCACCAGCTTTGCTTGGAGCATTGAAGGTGATTGCTCTGGTGGTACCTGGATCAATACCAATGGCAACTGCACTCAAACTTGCATCATCAAAAAAGAAGACGTGAGTGGATTGATCAGCAGAAGTGACAGCCATGGTGACAGGAGCACCAGCTTTTACTTCAAAAGAATTTGGTGAGAAGCCGGCAGCAGAAACATCGAGTTTGATAACTGAAGCTGGCAAAGATTCTTTTGGAATTACTGGAGTTTGTTTTGGAGCAGTTGGTGATGCTGGGACAGCGTTATTTTCAGTAACGATTCCTTCGGTAGTAATCACTTTGTTATCTTTCGTAACCAAACTACCACCAGGAACTTGAGCCTGAGCTTCAATCTTTTGTTCTTCAGGAACAATTTCTGCTGGTTCTCCATCCGCACCAATAACATCAGTGCTCAATTCAGTATTTTCTACCGCTGGAGCGTTTTGTTCGTTGTTGTTTTCAACGCCTTTTTTGTTGGTCAACAAGACCACTGCTGCGACAACAATCACCACTGCTAAAGCAGCAACGATGATCATCATCTTTTTTTTGTTCATCTTTGGAGATGAATTGTTTCCGTTTTCCATAGTTTTTTTTGTTAATTATTAATTTTTTATATTTATTTTATCACCTTGCCTTTGTTAATAATAAAGCTCGGCTCTTCTTGTTGATCAATGGCCTTGGTTGGCCAGTTCTGCCAATCCACGCGCTTACCGGAAAGACGATAGGAAACGGTTATCGGTTTGTCAGCGCGGAAAATAATTGCCTCTTCTTCTATTATATAATAAGTATTGGCAAAAGCGCCATAGGGGGTCAAGCTAACTTCGACATTTTCTGGGGAAAAATCAACAGTTTGGCGCCAAACCCACAATTCATCAGGGGCAGAAAGTTTTGAGAAGTCCAAACGATATTCATATTCTTTGGCATTATTCAATTTGGAAATTTTTACTCGACCAAGATATTCTTCTTTAACCCCACCAACGATTGCCGCCGCAAAGGAAGAATAATTGGTGCCATCAATACGATAGAGAGGGTCAATGGTGCCGACGGTGAGCTTGTTGACATTGGTAATATTTCCGTTATTTAGATTGAGGCCGCCGATACTCAAAATAGTAGAAGTAGAAAATGGGTTGGACCAATCACTAACACAAGTTGAACCTAGACAAAACTGACTAGCCCTAACATTGCCAGCGACATCTAATTTGTAAGAAGAACTAGGTGCGGAAGTACCGATACCAACGGAGCCGTTCTGAGAAATTCTCATATATTCAGTGCCGGCAGCACTGCTATTGTGATATTTCCAAACAAAGCTAGACTGCCCATTAGTACTCCTCAGAGCGCCGGAAGACCAGCCATAGTTTGCAGAGGTGCTAGCATCAAAAGTAATACCAACAAAACCAGTATTATCCACCGTGCTAAGTGCTTTTAATTTTAGATGCGGTTCAGTAAAAGAAGTTCCGTAATCAGACATGCCTTGAGCAATTTCAGCTTTTCCTCCCGGCGCAGTTGTGCCAACACCAAGCTTGCCGCCAGAGGTGAGAATGCTTTTTGGGACAACAATAGAGTTTGTTTGAGCACCATATAAATCCAAATAACGATCAGTGGTTGGTCCATAAATTGTGCCGAGATTGGAAATGCTAAAGTAATTACCAATTGCCAAAAGACCGCTCGGAGTGGTGGAAGAGATGCCGACGGAGCCATTAAAATAAGAATTGCCGACGACGTGAAGTTTTTGAGAAGGCGAAGCAGTGCCAACTCCAAGATTTCCACCCACACTCATGCCATTTGATGCCGACATATTACCATTGGTCAAATTCATGGTGAAACTATAATCTGTTCCATTTTCGGTTCTGTTGGCATCATAACCATAAAAACCAAAAGCATCGCCCAAGCCCCCCAAATTTACCACGTGTCCACTCGCTGTAGTCTGACGAAGTACTGGAAAATAAGCAGAGCTCGTTTGCGGTGTTGCCGCATTCAAACCACCAGTGCCAGTTTTTCCAGTTATCCACGAACTACCTGGTGTGGATATATATACTGAACCTGCGTACATTGATCCATTTACATTTAATTTATATGAACCGGGTGCCGTCGTCCCAATACCGACTTTTCCCAATCCAACATTATAAATACCAGCGCTTGAAGTAGCCCAAAGAGAAGCGCCGCCAACAGCTGGTGCAAAATTATCAACAATCCATTTTTTTGGCACAACTTCGCTATCAGTAAAAACGGCGTTTGTGGCAGTATCTATTCCGTAAATTCTACCATTAGTTCCACCGCCCAAATCTAGACGTCGGTTAGGAGCAGTGGTGCCAATGCCGACGTTGCCACCTTGCCTAATAACTAATTTTGCCGCGGCAGCTAAATCTGGCCCATAGCTTGTATCCACACCAGAAGAAAAATATAAATCATTACCACTTGCAGGACGATTTGCAATTTGCCAAGCCG
>CAZBVX010000042.1:0-3601 GCA_964495615.1 uncultured Gammaproteobacteria bacterium
AGAAACCAAGCTAGTATAGAAAAGATCGTGAACTTTGATGGTGTCACCAAGAAACAAATTATTTTTGCCGCCGCCGATAGAATCTTGCGCAGTGATTCGATAAGTAGTTTCCCAACCAGGATTGTGATCAAGAAAAACCAAGGCGGTCATTAATTTGGAGATGCTGGCAATTGCTTGTGGTTCTTCTGCCTTTTTTCCCCACAAAAAAACATTTGGCTCAGCAGCTAAAACTGCGGAATTTTCGGCGAGTATTTCTGGATCAGGAACACCAGCATGCCTGACAAAAATTGGCTTATCGGCGGTTCTCGGCAAATAAGCTCTTCCGCCGCCGCTTGCTTCACATAAAATTTTTGGCGGACAAAAATAAACGGGATTAAAAAAATCAAAACGAGAAAACAAAAATGAAAGAAATAAATTGAAAAATATAGAATAAAACATTGATAAAAATAAAATTAACGGCTCTCTTCTTTTGCAGTCAAAAATTCGTTAAGGGCCTGGTTATTTCTTAGGCTTTCATAGTCTGGCAAATCTTCCAGACGGCTGAGGCCGAGAAATTTTACAAACTCCAAACTAACAGAGTATAGATTTTCGTTACGAGATTTTTCAAATTTTTCTTCGATTAGGCCTCGCAACATTAGATTGCGGATAATCAAGCTGCAATTAACACCGCGAATTCTCTCCAGGTCAAACTTGGAAATCGGGCCACGATAAGCAATAATCGTTAAAGCTTCCAAACTAGGTTGAGTCAACTCACCAGCAGTTTCATTTTGCAAAAATTTTTTGATTACTTCTGCGCTTTCCGGAGCGCTAGCTAATTGAAATTTGTCCCCTTGAGAAATAATTCTCAAACCCCGCCCTTCTATTTCATATTGATTGGCTAGTTCACGTAAAGCCGCTTCTATTTCTCTGCTTTCAACAGCAAGCAAGATACTTAATTCTTTCAAGGCCAAGGGTTTGGCGGCAACTAATAATATTGATTCTAATTGAGATTTGAGATTCATGGGATTTATTAATTAATATTTTTTTCTTCCTGAACTAAATTTATTTCCCCGAACAATTCATCTTGTTCGAAAAATATTTCTCTTTGTTTGGTTAACTCCAGAACTGCCAAAAAATTAACAATTAATTCGGTTCTGGTCTTAAAACTTTTGAGCAATTCGGAAAAATTTACTCGCATTCTATTTTTGACCAAGGATCTGATACTAGCAATCCGCTCATCAATACTGATTTTTGGTTCCAAAAATTTTTCTTCTAATTTTTTTACCACCGGCTTCAGTTTGGCAATAATCCTTGGAAAACAATCCGCCAAAACTTCGGCATTAATTTTTGCTGGCGGGTAAAATCCAGGATTGAGCGCCGAACGGTTTTTGCTGGGCATCGCTGGCGTGAATAAAGACTGGCCATTAGCAATAAAAGTTTTTAGTTTTTCACTGGCATCAATAAATTCTTTATACATCTTGAGCTGGCGCTCCAAGTCAAAAGCGCCCGCTTCCTCTTCTTCGATTACCAAATAAGGCAGAAGTGCTTTTGATTTGATATACAACAATTTGGCGGCAATCATTAAAAAATCCGCTAATTCTTCGGAGTCGATATTTTCCGTTTGTTCGATGTAAGATAAAAATTGATCAGCAATTCTCGCTAAAGCAATTTCGGTGATGTCCATTTTTTCTGCCTCAATCAATTGAAGCAGAATACCAAGCGGACCTTCAAATTTTTCAGTCTTAAAATCTACCATAAAATATTATTTGACTACCGGTTCGGCAATAATTGTGTTTTTTTCAAGCAATTTGCCGTCATAAATACTTCCCTTCAAACATTGATAACCAGCTGCATGACTTTTGGCAGAATAAGTGTTTTCGTTTTTGGTGTTGTCCGTGCGGAAGTTGGCGCATAATTCAAACTCTTCGGCCGATATTTTTTTGTATTCAATTGGCCTTTTGGTTTCTGGATCAAGCAAGGCAGCTTCTCTGAGATAATAATTGGAATCATTTTTTAGTTGTTCCAAATTTTCTGGAAGCTGACCCTTGTTGGCGAGATAAGAATTTACCGAATTTTCAATGTTGGAAATATTGTTAATCAAGTTTTGATCGAGACGGCGATTTCTGGCATTTGTTGGTGATTCCACAAAAAACCAAGCGCTCACAAAAGCGGTTAAAACCAAAACCAAAGAACCAAAGAAAAATAATTTGATCGTTAAAGATTTTTCAGAAATATTTTCTCGACGATTTTCAAAAAAATAATAAGAGAAAATCACACCAGCAATTACAAAGATGGTTAACGCTTTCAAAATTGAACGGCTAGTTAATTCGCCATTTAAAAAATTCAAAATGACACTAATAAATACTCCCAATAAAACAATCGAAGAAACCAAAAGAATAAAATAAGTGAGCCAGCGGCGAATCCAAGATTCTTTGTCTAGTTCTCCTTTTTTTAGACCGCGATTAATTTGATTGGCGGTAATGTAGAAAATCGGTGTAGCAATCAACAAGGCGGCAATGCCAAATTTTAGCTGGCCATCATAGCTATAAGAAGAATAGGAAGCAGTCAAAGCATCGATGATGTTTTTGTCGATAATACCAAAAACAATCATGCCGACAGAAATAGAAACAAAAAGCAAAGCGACCAAAGACAGGAGAAAATAAAAAGCGTATTTGGCGTTGATGTGATTAGTCATAAAATTAAAATTAATTTATGGATTTAATCTTTTGACGTCACGAGGCAAGAAACATGCTTCTTTGACGCTTCCAAGATCAAGTAATTTCATAATAATACGTGCCGGACCAATACCAACACCGCCATGCGCCGGGCAGCCATAACGGAAAAAATTCAAATAGTCATGCAGCTCATCCAAGTTCATTCCTTTTTCCAAAGCTTGCTTCTCCAAAATTTCTACGCGGTGTTCACGCTGAGCGCCGGTGGTGATTTCCACGCCGCGATAAAGCAAATCAAAACTTTTGGTTAGATTTTGATTGTCTTCATGGCGCATATGATAAAAAGGTCTGGCTTCAATTGGGTAGTCAGTCACAAAAACAAAATCGGAACCGGTTTCTTCTTTGACTAGGCGGCTAATTTCCCTTTCTTCTTCCGGAGACAAATCATGATCTTTTTCACTAGCCACACCTGCGGCGGCTAATTTTTCTTTTACTATTTTGAAAGTCCAACGTGGAAAAGGTTGAGATGGAACTTCTACATCAATCAAATTGGCAGCCTTCAAGCGAGAAAAACCAGAAACCAACATCGCTTCTTCGGTGTCCATCACTTCTTCGTGGGAAGAAATGTTGGCAATTTCAAAATCCCAACCGGTAAATTCGGTGACGTGGCGAGTAGTGAAAGATTGTTCAGCGCGAAAAACGGTGCCGAAAGTAAAAACTTTTTCAAAGCCGGAAGCCATCGCCATTTGTTTGTAGAATTGAGGAGATTGCGCCAAACAGGCCTTGCGATCAAAATATTTTACTTCAAAAACTTCCGCTCCGGTTTCGCTGGCGGTGCCCATAAAAGATGGAGTGTAAATCTGAATAAAATTGTTGTTCAAAAAATAATCGCGGCAACCAGCTTCTAACATTGTCCAAACTTGAAAAATCAAACGGTGTTCCGGTTTGCG
>CAZBVX010000043.1:0-3312 GCA_964495615.1 uncultured Gammaproteobacteria bacterium
GAGACAAAGTAGTAATTATTTTGCTCACCACCAATTTGGAATCTTTGCCGGCGACCATTATTTCTCGGGCACAAGTTTTGAATTTTTATCCCGTGCCGACTGACCAGATTTATGATTATTTATTGGAGCACTACGGTGTTTCTCGTTCGGTCGCCAAAAACTTGGCCGCTCTTTCCTTGGGTCGTCCTTTGCGGGCGGTGAAATTTTTGGAAAGTGATGCTTGGTATTTGAAGCATTTATCTTTGGCCGGCGTTTTGCTAAAATTATTAGTCCGTCCCCTCAATGAGCGCTGGGCACTGGCCAATGGAATTTTTGCCAGCCGTTCTTCTTTTGCTGAATCCAGCGAAGAATTTTTGTTGGTTTTGGAGGTTTGGCAGGGTGTTTTGCGCGATTTGTTGATGCTCAATTCCGGCCACGAAGACTTGCTCCAATTTGCCGTTTTGGATGAAGAATTGAAAGATACTTATCGCCAACTAAGCGCTTCATTTCAGAATAACCATGACGATTTGAATAATTTCTTTTTAGAAAAAGAAAAATTATTAAAAAAACACCAAGATTATTTGCAAGCCAATGTTTCACCGAAAAATCTTTTGGATAGTTTAATTATCAACTTATAGCAATATGAAAAACAAATCTGCAAAACTTATTTTATTCGCTTCTTTCTTGCTCCTAATTCCTCTCTTATCCGGCTGTTCCTTGTCGGTCACCTCCAAGGGGGCAAAAATAATTTCAGCCGCGGATGGCGGTATTTTTCTCAGTGAAAACAAAGGGGAATCCTTTGTTCAGGCTTCGGCGGTGCCAACTATTAACGGCCAGGTGCGCAGTCTTGGCCTGGAAGATGTCAAAGACATCACTGTCGATCCGAATGATCCGCAGACTTTGTATTTGGCGGTGTCCGGCAAAGGCCTTTGGACTACTAGTAACATCAAGAACGGTTGGAGTCGTTTGGAAAATCTTCCCGACAATGATGTTAATCTAGTTCGTGTTGATCCGGAAAGCAAGTGCACGCTCTATACCTTATCTGATAATCAAATTCTCAAAACCACCAACTGTGGAAAAGATTTCAAACAAGTTTATCAAGACGACAACCCAGACACTATTCTCACCACCATCGCCATTGATTGGTATAATAGCCGCAACCTCTATGTCGGCAATTCCCGTGGTGATATTTTAAAAAGTATTGATGCTGGCAACAGCTGGCGCCTGATCAAAAAATTAGAATCCAATTCGCCGATCACCAAATTAATTATTAGTCCTCAGGATAGCCGCCGTATTTTTGTGGCTTCAGTGCGCGGCGAGGTTTTTTCTTTCATCAGCAACACCAACACCAATCCAGCCAATTCCGCCGAAGTAGAGGCCAATTTTGCCGTCAATGATTGGCAAGATTTTAATTCGGTAATTAATAGCTTAAACCTGGGTCGAAATTATCGCGGTTTGGTTATTGCCAATAATGGCACCTTGTTCTTGGCCAGCAAAAATTCCATCGCTCGTTCCAAAGACCAGGGAATTACTTGGGAAAAATTAAACCTCCTGCCAACCGACACTGAAACTTCCATCAACGCTTTAGAAATCAACAAAGACAACCCAAATGAAATATATTTTGTGACCAACAACACTCTTTTCCGTTCTAGCGATGGCGGAGTTTCTTGGAACACCAAAAAATTACCGACTGGCCGCAGCGGTTCGAGATTATTGGTAAACTATCAAAATCCAGCCATTATTTATTTGGGCATTTCAAAAAATTAATATAATTATAAAAATAAAAATATGAACAGTTACGTGGAAAATAAAAAAGAAGATTTTGTTAATGTCTTGGAATTTTTTAAACGCGATATTTCAACTTTACGCACTGGCCGAGCCAATCCAGCATCATTAGAAAACGTCCAGGTGGAAGCCTATGGCGTGATGAATCCGCTCAATGCGGTTGGCAACATTTCCGTTTCCGATGCCCGCTGCATGATTGTTGCTCCTTGGGACAAAGGAGTTTGCAAAGCGATTGAAAAAGCAATCGTGGAGGCTGATTTGGGTTTTGGGATTGTGAATGAGGGCGACAAGATTCGCTTGACTGTGCCGGCTTTGACTGAAGAAAATCGCCGCGAATTAGTAAAAAAATTAAACGAAAGAATGGAAAAGGCTCGCATTTCAATTCGCGCCGTACGTGAAGATTTGAAAGCAGAAATTGAAAAAGCCGAAGAAGACAAAGAAATTTCCGAAGATGAAAAATTCCGCGCCATCAAAGAAATGGATGAATTTAGCGCCAAGAAAAACGATGAACTAAAAGAAATCCGCGACCAGAAAGAAGCGGAAATCATGACCATATGATCACAGCTATTATTTTTATCCTCGTTCTTTCGCTCTTGGTTTTTGTTCACGAACTAGGACATTTTTTGACTGCTCGCCGCCTCGGCGTCAAGGCCGAAGAATTTGGTTTTGGTTTTCCGCCAAGACTATTTGGTTTCTACAAAGATTCCAGTGGCAAGTGGCGTATTATCAAGGGGAACAAGGAAGTGAATGCGCCAAAAACCATTTATTCCATCAACGCTTTGCCTTTGGGCGGCTTTGTGAAAATCAAAGGTGAAAATGGCGACAATAACGATTCAGATAGTTTTGCTGGCAAAAAAATTTGGCGCCGTGCCTTGATTCTTGTCGCTGGCGTTTTGATGAATATTATTTTGGCCGGTGTTTTGCTCTCGATTGGTTTTGCGGTTGGCTTGCCGGCTTCTCTGGATGGTGCAGTCATCGCCAAGAACATGACTGTCACCGATCGCCAGGCGCGCGTAATGACTGTTTCCAAAGAATCGCCAGCGGAAATTGCTGGTTTGAAAACGGGCGATTCCATCACAGTCATTTCTAATCAGCCGGTTTTCAAAGCTGAAGACATCCAAAATATTTTAAAAAACCAAAATACTTCCATTGATATCACTTATCGCCGTGCCGATGCGGAATATCAAACTACTGCTCAAACAATTTATAATCCAGAATTGGGACGTTCAGTTTTGGGCGTAGAAATCAATGAAATCGGCACTGTCCGCTATCCTTGGTATCTTGCTCCTTGGTATGGTTTCAAATCAGCCATCTTGATGCTCGCCGCAATTTTTGTCGCTTTCTATGATTTGATTGTCGGTTTGTTTGCTGGCCACGGAGCTGGCGATGCTGTGGGCGGTCCAGTAAAAATTGCCCAGATGACTGGCGAAGCAGCTCGTTTTGGCTTTGCCTACTTAATTAATTTTGTTGCACTCCTTTCTTTGAATTTGGCGGTGATTAATATTTTGCCTTTGCCAGCTTTGGATGGCGGACGTTTGTTGTTCTTGT
>CAZBVX010000044.1:0-3304 GCA_964495615.1 uncultured Gammaproteobacteria bacterium
GTTGATGCACTCGTATAGAACAGGGTATAGAACAAGTTTTTGTCTGGCTTCAAAATAATACTCTGGTCCATAAAAATCACCGAGAGTGTTTGGATTTTTTGGATCCAAAATCTCATCTTTATTAATTGGTCTTTTTGGTAAGAATTTTTTGATTAAAGAAGTGCTAGGAATACTGACCGGTTCAAAAAGATGAGTCAAAATAAAACCATCAACATTAACCATGGCTGGTAAGCGATGTTTTTCGGCAATTTTGTAGGCCAAAATATGTTGGTCAACGGCTTCCTGATGGTTCTCGGCAAAAAATTGCAACCAACCGGCATCACGAATGGTCATAATATCGCTTTGATCGTTCCAAATGTTGATTGGTGCGGAAATGGCGCGGTTGGCGTCAGTCATCACTACTGGCAAACGTAGTCCGGCAATACAATAAACCACTTCATTCATCAAAAGCAGTCCTTGTCCGCTAGTTGCACTATAGACTCTGGCGCCAGTAGCGCTAGCTCCCATCACGATTGAGGCCGCGGAAAATTCACTTTCCGCGCGGACATATTCAAAACTAGATTTACCGCTAGCATGAAGAGCGGCCAAATCTTCAACGATGTGGGTTTGAGGAGTAATTGGGTAAGCACTGACAACTTCTGGTTGAATATTGGCAATCGTTAGAGCGATAGCGTGGGAACCTTCTAATAATTGTTTGTTGTTTTTCATATTAAAAATCTTCTTTCATTTCAATAGCTTTAACTGGACATTCGTGAGCACAAAGCGCGCAGCCTTTGCAATAGTCATAATCAACAAAAGCTTTTTTTTCTCTCATTTCGATACATCCTTCTGGACATACTTTTGCGCACATCGAACAACCGATGCATTTTTCGTGATCTATTTCTGGACGGAAAGTTCTCCAGGATCCAGTTTTGTTGTTGAGTGAATTATTTTTGTTTTTCATAAGCTTCTTTAATGGCATTTATATTTTGTTTAACAATTTTTTCTCCCTTGTCTTGAAATTTTTCAGCAATTGCTTTTTCTAGGCTCTTCAAGTTGATTAGTCCGCTGGCTTTGGCGAAGGCGCCGAGAATAACTGTGTTAACAATATTTTTACCCAAAATTCTCAAAGCAATTTCGGTTGCTGGTGTGGCAAAAATATTTTTTTCTTTTATTTTTATCCCTGTTTCTTGAAAAATATTTTCGGCCAATTCTTTCGGATTTTTTGGACTATTAACGACAACCAAGGTTTTATTAGAAATTCCAGCAAAAATACTTTTTTGGTTCAAGAGGGTGTTGTCTTGAATGATTAAAAAATCTGGATGATAAATTTGTTCTTTTAGGATAATAGGTTTTTTTGAAAGACGAGCAAAAGCCATGATTGGCGCGCCGGTTCTTTCAACGCCAAAAAGAGGGAAGGCCTGTCCTTCTAACCCGGAAAAAAATCCGGCAATAGCGAGAAGTTCAGCGCCGGTTACAACGCCTTGTCCGCCCCTTCCATGAAGTCTAATTTCTGTCATATTATTTTTGAATTTCGGCATTGTCTGTTGTTTGTTCTGTGACATCAATAGCGGTGCCGTTTTTTATTAATTCTTTAATCATGCTGTCTAATTCTTCTTCGGTGATTAAGCCGTCAACTTGATAGTTGTTGACAAACCAAGTTGGTGAACCAGTGAGGTTCAGAGTGGAGGCAGACTCCATGTCAGCATTAATCACGCCAAGATATTTTTGGCTAGCCATACATTCCAAAAAAGTCTTTTCGTTAGCACCAAGATTAACGGCAATTTTTGTTAAATCTTCGGCGGAAGAAATTTTTCCTTGCAAATCAAAAAGTTTGTCGTGCATTGGCCAGAATAAGCTATTGCCACTTTTTTGCTGTTCGCCAGCGCAAAGAGAAGCCATGGAAAGAGACAACGATTCTTCGTGTAAAATAAGGTTGCGGTAGATTAGTTTTACTTGCTGGCCGTATTTGGTGATAATTGATTTGATTGCCGCTTGATTTTCTTTGCAGTAAGGACAAGCAAAATCTGAAAATTCAACAATTATAATTTCTGATTCAGGATTGCCAAGATATGGACGGCCCTGTCCTTCGACTAAAAGCTTGATCAAGTCAGGTCTTTGTCCGGAATAAAGAGCTTCTCGATCGGCATTAATTTTTTTGACACTCTGGTAAATATAAATTCCAGACATAGTTACCAAGGAAATAATAATTGCCCCCAAAAGCAAAATAATAACTCCCCACCATTTTTTATACCATGGTTTTAGTTTGTTTTTGTGGCGTTCTTTCATCTCTGCCAGTCTGATGCGATCTTGCAATTTGTTGTCCATATTAATTGAAAAAATCACTAATTTTTAGTATCATTATTATATCATAAATTATTGGTTGATAAAACGCATGAAATTAGTTTCTTGGAACATCAATGGTATTAGGGCGGTAATAAAAAAAGGTTTCACAGATTTTATTCGGACGAACTCGCCCGATGTTTTGTGTTTACAGGAAATAAAAATTTCTGAAGCAGTCCAGAAAGAAACCGAATTTGATTTTGCCGGCTACCAAGAATATTGGAATAGTGCAAAACGTCCCGGCTATAGCGGCACGGCCGTCTTGTTGCGTGATGATTTTCCGCGTCCTTTGAGTGTCAAAAATGGTTTTGGTGAAGAAGTCTTTGACCAGGAGGGAAGAACGCAGGTTCTGGAATTTGCCGATTTTTATTTGATTAATTGTTATTTTCCCAATGCCAACGCTGAACTTTCCCGTCTAGATTACAAATTGGATTATAATGACTATCTCACTGAAAATTTACAAAAATTAGAACAGAAAAAGCCAGTAATTATTTGCGGTGATTTTAATGTTGCCCATCAAGAAATTGACTTGGCGCGCCCGAAAGAAAATATTGGCAATCCCGGATTCACCAAGGAGGAGAGGTTTTGGCTGGACAGTTTCCTCAAAAAAGGTTTTATTGACACTTTTCGCTTGATAAACGGTGAAAAAATTCAATATTCTTGGTGGAGTTATCGCGCTTTGGCGAGAATTAGGAATGTTGGTTGGCGGATTGATTATTTTTGCGTTTCTTCAAAAATCAAAAAAAACATCAAGGACGCTTTTATTTTGGACAAAATAGAAGGTTCCGATCATGCCCCGGTTGGCATTGAAGTGACCGGACTCAAGGCCTAAAAAAATGAAAAGCCAAACATCAAAAATTGCCGTAGCAACTAGAAATGTGGAATTTGATATTGCTCGAGCGATCGCTGTTTTTTTGATGATTTTTCAGCATCTTTGGCTGGTTGTTTTGAGTGGTTTTGCAAATAATCCACTTTTGGATTT
>CAZBVX010000045.1:0-3214 GCA_964495615.1 uncultured Gammaproteobacteria bacterium
TCCTCTTTCGCCCACTCACAGTATCCAAATATTTAAAATCTATTTTTCTAAAAAGCTTTTGCTTTTTTAGGGGCGTATAGCTCAGCTGGTTAGAGCACTTCGTTTACACCGAAGGGGTCCGGGGTTCGAATCCTCGTGCGCCCACATTGAAAACTCAATGTGGGTTTTTATAATTAATTTTTCATTTACAAACAAATAAAAGGGAGCAGACAATGGAAAAAGTTAATCAAACACAAGAAAACAGTAAAATTCCAAACGGAAAAATTTCAGTTTCTCAATTTGCTTATCAAAAAGCACAAGAAAAAAAGAGAGTTTTGGAAAAAGACATCACAGAAAATGTGGCTAGCAGCAACAAGGATTATCCTGAAAGTGATTCAGCCTTCATCGCCTCAAGTCAGTTGAGGGAGTTGGAAAAATCAATGAAATCATTTTATCCTGTCGAAAGAAATCATTCCGAAAAAAATGTTATTCAACTAGGAGATGTTATTACTTTTAAACACAGAAAAAATGAATTTGTTAGAATAGCCGATGGCTATACTTATGCCACCAACGTTTGCCCATGCTTAACCAATTTGGTTGGTAAAAAACGTGGAGACAAAGCAACTATTGGAAATATGACTGATGTTGAAATAGTTGATTTTCATCCTCCAAAATAAAGCTGATCAAAACAAATCACAAGGAAGCCTTGTAGTGATGCAAGTCTTCCTTTTTTTATTATCCTAGACTAAAATAAGAATATGGAGTTTATCAGCAACAACGAACAAGAAACCTTGAAATTGGGAAAAAAAATTGTTTCCACTTTGCATGGCGGGGATATTATTTCCCTGGTCGGCAATCTCGGTGCCGGGAAAACGGTTTTAACGAAAGGAATCAGTGAAGCTTTGGGGGTTAAAAAAGGAGTAAAAAGTCCGACTTTTACTTTGATGAATATTTATTCAGCCAATAACCCCAAAATAAAAGTTATTTGCCATATTGATGCCTATCGTTTGAACAGTGCTAACGATTTGTTGGCTATTGGCGCTATGGAATATTTTGATGATCCAGAAACTTTGACGATTATTGAATGGGGAGATAAAGCCAAAAACATTTTACCTCGTCGCGCCAAAACAATCACTATCGATAATATTAACGAAAATAAAAGAAAAATATGTTTGAATTAAATTATTTTTTAAATCGTGAAAAAATTCCGAGCAAAGAAGAATTAGCAGAGGCTTTTGCTTCTGATGGATCCAAGAGAACACATAAGGGCACCTTTTTCTCTCCAGAAGAAGAAATAAAAGAAAAAAAATTAGAAACTTCTTGGGGAAAAAATTACGAAGAAGTAATTAACGCAATTTTTGATTATCAAGAAGATGTTGATGGAGAGGAACAAAAAATTATCGAAAAAAGAAAAGAAATTGCTCTCAAATTTTTAAAGAAAGTCTTGGAAGATATCGATGATTATATTATGCAAATTAATAATCTGAAGAATCTCTCGAATAATAGTGATTCAGAAAATATCAAAGATTATCAGGCAGACTACAAGATGTCCGACGAGAATAGACGCGATGCCCACAACAAATTAATAAATGACCTAAAAATTACTGTCCGTTTTTTGAATACTTGTTTTAATGCTAATTTTCCAGACGAGGAAAGAATAAAAATTGAAAAAGGTTATCAAGACCGCATAGGCAAAAGCGAAGAAGAAATAAGAGAAATTAACAAAGACAAACATTTTATTAATTTTTCAACTCCGGGAGTGGTTATGGATTTTTCGAATATGCCCAAAGATCCTATTGGAGAAAGAAATTATATTGCCGAATGGGCTTTTGGTATTTTTGATGATTTGGCAGTTCTAGAAAAAGAAATTCCAAGATTAGAAAAAGAAAAAAGAGCTAGTTTTCACTAGCTCTTTTATTAAAAGTTGAACTACTTAGCTGTTTTATTAAAAGAAACAGCTTTTCTTTTTCTCCAGGCAGAGCAATTTTGTTTTTTTTTGCTATTTCCTGAAAAGAGGTCACTAACTCTTCTTTTTCCTTTTCTAATTTTTTTATTGCCTGTTCTTCGCGAAATATTTTTTTAATTTTGATGCGAAAAATAACAGAAGTAATTTTTTTAGATAAAAAAATTAGCTCAGGATGGGAAATTTTTTCCATTTTTTGTTTTTTTGTTAAAGAAGTTTGATGTGATAATACTAATCGCTCCGAAACAAATCATAACATCTGCCAAATTGAAAACCGTGAAGTTTTTGATCTCCAGGTAATCAATGACAAAGCCATAATTAATGCGATCTGTAAGATTATTTATAGCACCAAAAAGAATTGTTGTCAAGAGAACAACTTCTCTTGTTTCAGATTTTTTCTTTATTATTAGATAAATAATATAAGAAATAAGGGCTAGCATAATCAAGCAAATAGTAATAATTAGAGGAGTTCCGGAGAAAGGAAAAGAAAAAGAAATAAAACTATTTGGCGTGAAGGACAGTTTGAAGATGCCGCCAAAAGATATTTTTGGCAATAAATTCCTGACTGCAAAATATTTTAGAACGCGATCAATAATAAAAAACATAGCCATAATAATCGCTATGTTTTTTGGATTTTTGTAGAAAGGAGGATTAATCATTTTCTTGTAGTTCGGTTTTGCATTCAATGCAAGAACTGGCGGTTGGCCTGGCAATTAATCTTTTTGGAGAAATCGGTTTTTTGCAGTATTTGCAAATACCATAGGAGCCATTTTTGATGCGATCAAGGGTGTTTTCAATGTCTTTGAGAGTGCTTTCAAATATTTTTTCGGTTGCCAGATTTGTTGAATAATCAGAAATCTCTTGAACGTTTTCGTCCACTTTGTGTCCATATTCTGGAAATTTGGCGCCAATATTATCGGATTCATGAGAATCTTTGCCAGAAATATTTTTCAAATCATTCATAATTTGTTTTTTCTGGGCAAGAAGGGTTTTCTTGATTTTCGCGATATCTTCAGCGTTAATGAGGCTTGGATTTTGTTTTTGTTCTTTCATATTTTTGGATAAAAATAATGACCCAATAGAAGGTCCCTGATACGACAATAATAGCTTATTTTTTGGGTTTTTGCAATAGGGTAAGCCTTTTGACAAGAAAAAAACTTTTTGCTATTATTCGAATGACCACTGGAAGTGGTTTTTATCTCTGGATCGGTAGCTCAGTTGGTTAGAGCGCTGCCCTGTCACGGCAGAGGTCGCGGGTTCGAGTCCCGTCCG
>CAZBVX010000046.1:0-3014 GCA_964495615.1 uncultured Gammaproteobacteria bacterium
AGTAAAGGCGCCGATAAAAAAAGCGTCAGTAAAAAAAGCGCCGATAAAAAAAGCGGCAGTCAAAGAAAAATCACTAGAGAAAAAACAAAATCGCTGGTTTATTATTTTTTGTTCCATTGCTTTATCTTTGGCAGTGATGGCTTTTTTATTTATTAAAATTAATCTTTACTATGACAATTTAGAATTGTTAGCTGGTGAAGATACTGCCTTGCTTGAACGTTCTTATATTAACAAATTACCGCCAGCCGAAGCTGCGGCTGATCCGACAGTAAGCGGGTTATTTAATATTAATAATAATCAGCCAGCTTGGAATCAGGACGATGCTTACTTGGGGAACCTTCGCGGAGCGGTAAAAATATTTTATTTTGCTGATTATAATTCTCAAGCCAGTAGAGAACAAGAAAAAACTTTGCGCCGCTTAGCGGTCAATTATCCAGAGCAAGTTTTGTTGGTGCGCAAAGATTTTCCAAGCATGGAAGCTCTTTCTTTGCAAAGTGCCCGTGCTGCCAGATGCGCTCAAGAACAGGGCGATTATTGGAAATACCACGACATATTGCTGGCTTATTTAAATCGTGATCAAAAAATAGTGGAGGATATTCTTTATGACGAAGATGCACCATCAAAAACAGAAAAACTAAGTGAGAGCAAAAATTTTTTGCTTGATTTGGCTGAACGCGGTGCCTTGGATATGGGCAAATTCACCGCTTGTTTTGAAAAAACAAGTAACGTAATAATTAATGATAATGTTAGCGAGGGAGAAAGATTGGGAATTTCCGGCGTGCCGACTATTTATATTAATGGCCAGCAATTTATCGGTTCTTTGAATTATCAAGATTTGGAAAGATTAACCAAAATGATTATTGCCAAATAATTATTAAAAAATAACATGGCAGAAGCTAAAGTAAAAAATATTTTTGTTTGCAGTCACTGCGACGCCCAATATCCAAAATGGAGTGGGCGTTGTTTGGAGTGCGGTTCTTGGGGAACTTTGAATGAAGAAACGGAAATTGTCGATCAAAAAGCCAAGAGCAAAAAAGAGCAGACAGAAGCTTATCAAAAAATTGTCGGTGCAGAGATTATTGACCTGGCAAAAATATCCGGTGATGGTCCAAAAAGATTTTTAACCGGTCTCAAAGAAATTGACCGCGTTCTTGGCGGCGGCTTGCCGGAAGGTTCGCTCACTTTGTTGGCGGGTGAACCGGGAATCGGGAAGTCCACGTTGGCGGCACAAATCGCTGATGCTTTGAAAGGAAAAAAAGTTTTTTATATTAGCGGCGAAGAAAGTGCTTCGCAAGTCAAAGCCCGCTTAGTTCGTCTGGGTTGTGATTTAACGCACCTAAAATTTTTGAGTGAAACTAATATTGAAAAAATTGCGGCTGCGGTCTTAAAAGTTTCTCCAGATTTAATTATTGTGGATTCTATCCAAACTGTTTATTCGGCTGCCATGCCTTCGGAGGCGGGAAGTGTTAGTCAAATCAGAGCAGCGGCCATCAAATTTTTGGAATTAGCCAAAGAGCACAACGTGGCGGTGATTTTGATTGGCCACATCACCAAAGATGGTTCAGTTGCCGGTCCGAAATCATTGGAACATATTGTGGACACGGTTTTGTATTTAGAAAATGAAGATGCCCATCAATATTCTTTGCTTCGTTCCAGCAAGAATCGTTTTGGTTCAGTGAATGAATTGGGAGTTTTGGAAATGACTGGTGCGGGCTTCAAAGAAGTTCTTGATCCGAGTTCTATTTTTCTTTCTGGTGGCGAAGAATTTTTGTCTGGTTCGGCGGTGAGTTGTGTGATTGAAGGCACTCGCCCTTTTATGGTGGATATCCAGGCTTTGGTCACCAAGACCGTTTTTGGTTATCCGCAAAGAAAATGCTCTGGTTTGGACCTGAATCGTTTGCAAGTTTTGGCGGCCGTAATCTCCAAAAGAGGCGGTTTGGATTTGAGTAGTAAAGATATTATTTTGAATGTGGTTGGCGGCCTAAAAATTAGCGATCCAGCTCTGGATTTGGCAGTTTGTGCGGCAATTATGTCTTCTTCAACTAACAAGAAATTATCCCGCACAACCGTGTTTTTGGGCGAATTAGGGCTATCTGGGGAATTAAGGCCAGTGGCTCGCCTGGAACAGCGCTTGAAAGAAGCGGAAAAGCTTGGTTTCAAAGAGGCAATTATTCCAGACGTGGAAATTAAGGCCGGAAAGCTAAAATTGATTAAAATCAAAAGCCTGGAACAATTGAAAAATTATTTCTCTTAAATAAAATATAAAAAAGAGTTTCCAATTAGGAAGCTCTTTTTTATTCCAAGTGCCACCTCTCCTTCAATCTCACCGACTTTACTTTTGAGCTTCGGCCAATTTTTTAAATCCGGATCGGCCGTGATCAATTTTTCAGCGCTAACTTGCGCCGCTTTGATTTGTTGATAATCAAAAAGAGTAGCAATTTTTAATTCGGGAAAACCGGATTGTAGCAAGCCATAAGTTTCCCCGGCGCCGCGTAATTTTAAATCTTCTTCGGCTAGTTCACGGCCATTTTGATATTTCACTAAGGCTTCCAAGCGCTTGCCAGTATTAATATTTGTTCCGCCATCTTGGCTGGTGAAAAGAAAACAATAGGCTTGGTCCTCTCCTCGTCCGATGCGGCCGCGGAATTGGTGCAGAGTGGAAAGACCGAATCTTTCTGCGCCTTCAATAATCATCAAGTTGGCATTTTTAATATCAATTCCCACTTCAATTACAGAGGTGCTAACCAAAATCTGAATTTTTTTATTTAGAAATTCCGCCATCACTTTTTCTTTGTCCTGGCTTTTTAATTTGCCATGCAATAAACCAATTTTATATTCCGGAAAAATTTCTTTTAATTTTTCTGCTTCTTCTTTGGCGGATTTGGCGCCTGTTTTATCGGAGGCAGAAATCAAAGGACAAACCACAAACATTTGCCGGCCAGCTTTTATTTCTTTTCTGGCAAATTCATAAGCGGCAGCTCTTTTTGCTTCCGGAATAATTTTAGTAATTGCAC
>CAZBVX010000047.1:0-2770 GCA_964495615.1 uncultured Gammaproteobacteria bacterium
CCACCGAGATAAACCACTAACCGCTCTTGGAAAAGAACAAGCGAAACTTTTTGCGAAGAACATCAAAGAGCTAGATTTAAAAATTGAAAAAGTATATAGCTCACCGCTCCAAAGAGCTTATGATACTGCCCTAGCGGCCACCGAAATTCTCGGCTTAAACAATCCAGAAAAATTAGATTTATTAATTGAAAGAGATTTCGGCACAATGACTGGCAAATTAATTTCTGAGGCTCTAGCAATAAATATAAATAATTTGATTCACACCGACAGAGTTATTTATCTTGTTGAAGGCGAGGGAATAGAAACATTTCCCAAATTAATCAGTCGCGCCAAAAAACTTTTTTCTTGGTTAAAAGAAAATGATAACCACGAAAATATTTTATTGGTCTGCCATGGCGATATTGGCAAAATGATTTATTGCGCTTTTTATAATCTAGACTGGAAAAGTGTTTTGAGCGAATTTCATTTTGGCAACACGGAAATAATTCTTTTGGAAAATGGTTTAGCACCGGAAAAAAGAATTATTTATAATACCAAGCAGGAAAATATTTAATTAATATGGGGAAGGAAGTAAACATTGAACCGGAATGGAAAGAAGCGTTAAGCGATTTTTTTGCTACCGAAAAATTTGCCAAGCTCACTAATTTTGTCCGTGAAGAATATTTAAGCAAAACTGTTTACCCAAAGCCAGAAGAAGTTTTTAAAGCTTTTTGGCTAACACCATTTTCCAAAGTTAAAGTCGTCATTCTTGGACAAGATCCTTATCACGGGACGCATCAAGCGCACGGACTCTGTTTTTCAGTACCGCAAGGAATTATCCCGCCCCCATCCCTAAAAAATATCTACAAAGAAATTGAAGATGATTTGGGAATAAAAAAAGATTTTAATGACGGAAATTTGGAACCCTGGGCAGAACAAGGAATTTTTCTCCTTAATACCATTCTCACCGTCATTGCTCATCAACCAGCATCCCACAGCAAAAAAGGTTGGGAAGAATTTACCGATCACGTGATTAAAACCCTTTCCGACAAAAGAGAAAACCTGGTTTTTATTTTGTGGGGAAATTATGCCCGCAGCAAAAAAAGTCTGATTGATCCAAAAAAACATTTAATTTTGGAATCCTCTCACCCTTCGCCATTTTCCGCTTATTCCGGTTTCTTTGGATGTAAACATTTTTCCAAAGCTAATAACTATCTAGAAGAACACCAAATCAAAAAAATATCTTGGTAACCATAATTTGAACAAAAAAATAAGTCGTATGAATAAATCATACGACTTTTTTAAATTTTTTTTAGTTGTTTTTTTAATTGTTTTTGTTTTTTTCTTTTACTTTTTCTAGTATTTTTTTTGATAATAAAAAACTGCGTCGCATAGTAAAGCCTATTAATGCGCTGGCTAAACAAACGACAGAAAAATAAACATAAATCTCTACTGTAACCAACACTCCGAAAAAGAATCTCAAAACAACCCCGGTCGTCACAATCGCCACGACGCAAACTATTCCAAACTTTAAACGGATAGCTGAGAAGCAAAAGATTAATAGTAATGAGCAAATTGCAAAAAATATTTTCATACCCGACAAAGAATATGAGATAGCTGGAAGCGTCAATAAGAATCCAGCTATAAAACCTACTGCAACAACGCATTCCATTAAATCAGTATCTTCTGTGTAGAAAAATTTCATTTCCTTGACGGAAATCACTGTTAATAAGGCAAAAAATGTTACCAAATTATTAACAATTAAATTTTGGTTCAGGTTTTCAAAACCTAATTCCCAAAAATTAAACAAATATGTGAAGAGGTTTGTTATAAAAAAACAAAACACCGAAAATAAAACATATTTTCCAACTTTTTTCATGTTTTTCATTATTTCTCCTTTTAAATGAACTAATCGAAAATAATTATATAATATTAAACAAAAAATGTCAATAGTGAACTATATCTTGACAATAATGTTAGAATAATATAACATTAAGTTAGAAATAATTAACATTAAAAACTATGACTCTTAAAAAGTACAACAAATACCGAATGGCAGTAGTGATGCTTCTGGCTTTCGGCGTTTCTCTCTCTGTTTCTAGCGGTAACTATTTAATGCCCTTGGTTGCCATGATTCTTTCTTGGTTAATCCTTTATAACTTGCGCCAACAAGTTGATGGAGTAATCGCTGACGAGTGCGACTACGCGCTCGCCGGCAAGGCTGCTCGCTATACAATTACTATCGTTAGTGTTTTTTTAGCCTTGGCATTTTTTGTTTTAATGCAATTTGCTGGCAGTAATCATGAATTTTATAATTTTGCCATGATTACTTCTTATTTTGTTTGCGGCATTATGCTTCTTAATTCAGCAATCTTCTATTATTTAAAATTAAAAATGAAAACCGAAAAACATAGTTTTAAATCTTGGATTAAAACTTTTGGTATTTATTTTATTATCGCCGGCATTTTTGCTGCTATTTTTGCCGCCGGAAGCTTGCGCTTAATTAGTGGCAAAGACAGCTGGCTTTGCACCAATGGACAATGGGTGAAACACGGCCAACCAGCAGCACCGCAACCAACAGAAATTTGTCCCCTAGAAAATTATGCAAAATAATATAAAAGAATTGAGACAAAAATTGGGAATCACCCAAGAAGAATTAGCCAAACAAGCCGGCATTAGACGGGAGACGATTGTTTTTTTGGAGCAAGGAAAATATAATCCTTCTCTGAAATTGGCTCACGATGTAGCTTCCGCTTTGCAAACTACCATTGAAAAACTGTTTATTTTTTAA
>CAZBVX010000048.1:0-2507 GCA_964495615.1 uncultured Gammaproteobacteria bacterium
TTCCTTTCCGTTCTTTTTTTAAAAAGAACATTTTTAATTGTTAATTACTTGTCTTAAATAAGACGTTTTTTAATATGAAGCATAATACTTGGTACCATCTGGAACTATTACTACTTCTAGCGGTGGTCGGGTGTGCCATTCATAATTTGAAAATCCCACATTCCCCAAAAATGTTGTGTCTTGTGAAGAAAAATTCACTTCTCTAACAATTTCGGCACCATATCCGCAACCCTCAAAGGTGTAGTGGACGCAGAATAACATTTCACAAGTTGTTCCTCTTAGGGAGTCGGGGATAATCATTGAAATATTTTGAGGAATATTTTGATAAATTTCCATAATGGTTGTCCTGTCCCAATATTCATTACCTTCGCGATGATTAATTTTAGCGACAGAAATCGCATCTAATTCAGAAAATGCTTGCCAGTCAACATTGAAGTTTAAGACTGTCTTATGTTCAACTGGCACGGGGGTTGGATTCGGTTCTTGAAAGTCGTCTTTGCAAGAAACCATCATAGTAAGCACTATCGCACTCACGATGAAAAATAACATCTTTTTCATGACTTTTATATTTTTTGTTTTAAATTACAATTTAACTATGTTTATATTATAGTATAATATTTTATAATTGTCAAGTTTTTAATCTTCCACCGGAAATGTTTTATAAAAACCCCAATTATCGGTCACTTCAATTTTAATTTTGCGAGGAACAGCTTCTGTCCCAGCGCTATAATTATAATTGTGGGAAATCACATGAGGAACACTTGGATGATTATCTTGATTACTAATAAGATCCACTTTGCCATCTCCCCAATCAATTTTCATTTGCTTCATCGGCTGTTGCTGGGCATCAATAAAGGAATTAAATTTGAGGGTGTAGTATCCAGGACCAATAAGCCATTCTCCTGGTTTTCCTTGAACCGGAGTAAGGGCTGGACCGGTGCCATTGCCGCGATACAAATAAACATTTTCAATTCTCGGCCAAATAGCACAGAAATCAGCATCATTGGCGCCAAAAGTTGGAGAAGCAAGGGGTCTCTCGGCAGAAGAACATTTTTTTATGTTATAGATACCCAAATTTCCTTGATCACCAGCATCATAAGAAACTTTTGATTCTGATTGATAACTTCCATTATCAAATAAGAATCCACTAATTGATTTGAGGAAAATGTTTTTGAAAGTATTTTTCTGATTGGCATTAAAAGAATTTATTGATTCCGACCCGTAGCTATAAGAAATGCAGTTTCCATTTGCTCCACAAGTACTGGTGGTGCCATCACCTCCAATTGTTAAACAAGTGGTGGCTGGACTAGATTCACAATAGCCGAGATATTGGCAAGAACCCTTGCCGTTATCCCAGCAACCATAAGGGCGACCGGCATAAGGTGTATCTTCGTCACTATCAGAAGGGGTGTTATTGGTGAAAAACTGCACTGCGGCTCGACCTAGAAGATCAACTCCATTAAGAACGGAGGCACCGTATAAAGTGCTTTTTCCTAGGCCAAAAAGTTTGTCTGCTAAATTATAATTAAAGTTGCCGAACAAGCCTCCAATGTTTGGGAAAAATGCTGGAGTTTCGGTGGCTTCTTGATTTTCCACCAAACGCTCCACCCATGGCATGCCGTTGCCGTTAGCATCAATTACTTCTACAAACTTATTGCAAGTTGGATAGAAAGTTTTTTCCGGAGCGGCGCTGTCATAGTTAAGATATTTCAAACCATCTTCATTTGTTGGTGGGTTGTTGTGATCGTAGACACGGACAATTGGGTCTGGAGCATCTTCTCCGTTATTAATACTGTAACCTGTGCTAGAAGAAATATATTTATACCAACCAACATTATCTATTATTAGCTTAACCGGATTAGTAGCGTTATCTATTTTGCCATTTACTCTTTTTGCCAAACTTGCTTGTTGGCTACTAAAATCAAATAGTTTTTTTGTTTCTGTGACTTTTTCGACTGTCGGTAAAATTGTTGGATTTAAATTAATATCAAGCCAATTTTTTGAACCATTTACTTCCACCAAAGTTCCTCTTTGTCCGACATCGCTCAATTTTCTTTCATAAGTAAAGGTTGATACAGTCCCAGATTTTATGGCATGAAAAAAATTATCAGTATTGTAAGGCTTAAAACCCAAACCTCGACCACCGCCAGTAGAACCAAGGGAAATGGTTACTCTCAAGTTGTCTGACTTAGGAACGCAAACAGTTTCTCCTTGGCACTGGTCCACATCACTTTTGTTTTCAACCGAATCACCGTCATCGTCATAACTATATTCATAATAAAACGGAATAAATCCTTCGGCGCAACCAGGCCAATTGTCATAAAAGGCGGCACTCCAACTGCCTTGATCTGGATAGCAAGAACCAGGAGTTGAATTGTCTCCAGCGGTTATTCTTTTGCCATTTCTCGCCTGAAGCAAATCAAAATTCGCATTGGCTTCGGCACAATAATACAAAGGATAAGGACCTTTGTAGCCAGCATTCTTTTCACTAAAACTTGCTGAGGCAA
>CAZBVX010000049.1:0-2407 GCA_964495615.1 uncultured Gammaproteobacteria bacterium
AATCGCGACAACAAAGAAGAGATTAGCCGTTTGGTTAATGAGTTTTTGGCCGGACTAGAAAAATTAGAAAAGGAAAGCGATTTGGAATTAATCAAAAAAGAATTAAAAAACTTAAAAGACAATTTTGAAAAAGATATTACCGAATTAATCACTGGGCAAAATACGGAAAAATTATCAGAAATAAAAAATTATCAAGACGAAATTATTTCTCTCAGCACTGAGAAACAAGTTTTAATCAACAAAATAAACGAAGAAAGATTACAGGCCTCTTCCGGCAGAGAAAGGATTCGTCTATTAGGCGACCAATTAATCAACGTTAACCGAGAAACCACCGATATCGCCGCCAAACTTGCCAAAGCAAGCGTCAAATTTGATGCTGAAAAAATCAATCAAGAAAAACAAATTATCACCAAATCAGCCGAAACAATTAGCGCAGAAATTTCTGAAATAGAAAAAAATATTCACTCCCTGGAAAGATATAATGAAAAACAAGATGTTATTACCAAAATTAACGAAGCTCGCTTAAATCTATCAGCCAAAAGAGAAAGGGTTCGTCTATTAAAATCTCAAATATCTGGCATTGACCGGGAATTAGAAGATATTTCTGCCAAGATTGCCAAGGCAAGCGTCAAATTTGATGCTGAAAAAATCAATCAAGAAAAAAACAACTTGAATGAAAAAATTTCTGCTGTTGATGAAAAAATTAAAACCATCAAAGAAAAGTCAAACACCTTGGAAGAAGCCCGACAAGGAGAAAAAGAAAAATTGTTTGCTGCTCAAAAAGCAATTCAAAATCTTCAAAACGAAGTCAACACTCTCAATACTGAAATCAATGAAATAAAAGTTGACGCCGCTCGTCAAGAAACCAGGTTGGAAGATTTAGAAAACAATATCCGCGAAGACGAACTACAATTAGCCGAAATCAAAAATAACCCAAAGGTTGAAAATTTGGAACGCGAAAAAAGCGCAAAAAAAATTGCTGATCTAAAAAGCCAATTGGAACAAATCGGCGGTCTTGATCCAGAAACCGAAAAAGAATATGAAGATACAAAATCTCGTTTTGATTTTTTAAGCGAACAAACTAACGATTTGAATGAAGCCATCAAATCTTTAGAAAAAATCATTAACGAATTAGACATTAATATCAAAAATCGTTTTGAGGAAGAATTCAAACAAATCTCTTCAAAATTCAGCGAGTACTTCAAAATTTTATTTAACGGCGGGGAAGCAAGAATCATGAAAGTAGAAAATATTGAAGAAGAAAAAACCAGTGAAGAAGAAGCTGGCGGCTTGGTTGCTGAAAAATTAAAAACTATCAAAAATCTCCGCAAACTAAATGCTACTGGTTCCGGCGGTATTGAAATTCAGGCAATTCCTCCTGGCAAAAAAATTCAAAACGTCGCCATGCTTTCTGGAGGAGAACGCGCTCTCACTGCTATTGCTTTGATTTGTGCAATCATTAGTGCCAATCCCTCCCCCTTTGTCGTTTTGGATGAAGTTGATGCCGCCTTGGATGAAGCAAATTCAGAACGCTTAGCAAAAATCCTTGATGACCTTTCTCAACAAACTCAATTTATCGCTATCACTCACAACCGCGCTTTAATGAAAAGAGCAAACATTCTTTATGGCGTCACCATGCAATCTGACGGAGTCAGTAAATTACTAAGCATTCGCCTGGAAGAATCTTCAACAACTCGTTAGCTTTTGTTTAACTAAAATTTATTAGCTATTTGTTAAAATAAGACCATTAATAAAGATGGTCTTATTTTATTTTTATGGCTCACAAAATATTTTGTGCCTCCTTGATTGGATTGGAAGCAGTTTTGGTGGAAATTGAAGCTGATCAGGGCGGCGGCGAATTGGGAAGAATTAGTATTGTTGGCCTGCCAGACGCCTCGGTTAATGAATCTCAAGAACGTATTCGCAGTGCCATCAAAAACAGCGGTTACGAATTCCCCAAAAGAAAAATCACTGTCAATCTAGCTCCCGCCGGCATTCGAAAAAAAGGCTCACAATACGATTTGCCAATCGCTTTGGCAATTTTGGGATTAAAAAACAAAATAAAAATTACACCAAGAAAATTTTTTATTGCCGGCGAACTTTCTCTTTCTGGAAAAACAAAAAAAATCAAAGGAATTGTCCCTTTGATTATTTTGGCTGCTCAACAAGGTTTTAGTGAAGTTTTTATTCCTGAAGAAAATTTAATTGAAGCTTCAATAATCGAAGGAATAAAAATATTTCCAATTTCTTCTTTGAACCAATTAGCCGATTTTATTTTTAAAGGAAAAACTTTAGCCCCAAAAAAATTGGCACTGCCAAATTTGCCAAAAATAAACGACCAGCAAAAAATTTGGCAAAAAATCCAAGGTCAAAATCAAGCCAAAAGAGCGGCAGAAATTTCTTTGGC
>CAZBVX010000050.1:0-2261 GCA_964495615.1 uncultured Gammaproteobacteria bacterium
CCTTGCGGCCACAAGCCCCTCAAGCTTGCGTGTCTACCAATTTCACCATCCGCCCCCAAAAACCAAAAAATTATTTTTTGATAGTTTTGACAACTGTTTCTTTCAAGCGTTTTTTGTAGCCGCTCTTCAAATAATTCAATTTTGCACGGCGGACATCAGCAACTTTTTTGATTTCTATTTTGGTGATTGTTGGTAAATTTAAAGGAAAAATCTTTTCTACACCAATACCATCAGAAATTTTGCGGACAGTGATTGTTGAACCAGTTTCTTTTCCATGTTTGCGGGCAATAATCATTCCTTCAAAATATTGAATTCTTTCTTTCTCTTCGCCTTTGGAATTCAATTCTTTGATTTTTTGGTGAATACGCACAGTCATGCCTGGCTTCAACTCTGAATCCTGGGTGATAGTCTTATCTCTCTTTGCTTCGCCGGATTTGACGGCAGTGGTTTTCTCGGCCATATTATTTGCTAATTTATTATTTAAACAATGAAACCTCCAGAATCACTCGAGGTCTTTAGTCTTGCTTAATATTATAATGAATAATATTCGAAGTCAAGTACCAACTTTCTAAGTTTTACATTTTATTAGAATTTTGTCAATACTAAAAAATCATCCGTTTGCGCTTGGGCTAAAATTATCATATTATATTATAGTAATCAGACAAACGAACGGCAAATACTTTGCCTTTATTTTTTTACTATGTATTTAGAAAAACTAGAAATTCAAGGCTTCAAATCCTTCGCCACCAAAAATTCCCTTCTTTTTCCTGGCATTATTAATGAAAAAAGGCGTGGTATCACTTCAATTGTCGGACCAAATGGTTCCGGAAAATCCAATGTTGCTGACGCTGTCCGCTGGGTTTTGGGCGAACAAAGCCTAAAAACTTTGCGCGGTAAAAAAAGCGAAGATGTTATTTTCTCCGGCTCGGATCAGAAAAACAAGCTAAGCATGGCTGAAGTATCTCTCTTCTTAAACAATGAAGACAAGGGCGCCATCAAAATTTCTCAAGAAGAGGGAGAAGAAGATGTCCGCGATGAAAAAGGTAAATCATTTTTTGAATATTCCCAAATCGTCATCACTCGTCGGCTTTTTAGAAGCGGTGAAAGTGAATATTTGATCAACGGACAAAGAGTCCGTTTAGCAGATATTCAGCTTCTTTTGGCCAAAGCGAATTTTGGTCAAAGGACTTATAGTGTTATTGGCCAAGGAATGGTTGAAGGTTTCCTAAACACCAACGCCTCAGAGCGAAAAGATTTTTTTGATGAAGCAACTGGTGTCAAACAATTCCAAATCAAACGTGAAGCTGCTTTAAGCAAACTGCAAAGCAGCTATGAAAATCTCCAACAAGTAGACATGCTGCTAGCAGAAATCCGACCGCGCCTAAAGATTCTAACCCGCCAAGTAGAAAAATTAAAAAAACGCAGCGAGCTGGAAATAGAATTAAAAACTTATCAATTGGAATATTATAGTTTTATCTGGCAGGAAATCAACGGACGCCTTTCTGATTTTAATCGCCGTTTCTTGGAATTAGAGAAAAATCAAATTGAAAAAACCCAAAGACTAGAAAAATTAAATCAAGAATTAAACAAAATAAAAACTGACGATCGCTCAGCGGATTTGCGGGCGGTGGAATTGGAATTAGAACAACAACGAAACGAAAGAAATAATTTAGTCGGACAACTGGCTCGCTTGCAAGCCGAATTAGAAATAAATTTGGAAGCCCAAGGACAATTTGATGTCAGCTGGCTGAACAAAAAACAAGGAGAACTTGCCGAACAAAAAAACCAAATTTTTTCAGAAATCTCCAGCCTGGAAGTTGATTTAGAAAATCCAAACGAAAAACCTTTACAAGAAAAACTTTCCGAAATCGAACAAGATATCAGAAAAGCTGGCGAACTAAAAAGGGGAATTTATATCAAGAAAGAAGAATTAGAAAAATTATCCAAACAAATCAACCGCCTAGATGCAGTTATCGAAGCCAACCTGGAAGCCCAGGGGCAATTCGATGTCAGCTGGCTGAACAACAAGCAGGAAGAATTGCTTCAACAAAAATCGCAAATTGAATTAGAAGTTAACGAATTAAAAACTAGCATCTCCAATCTGCAAGAAAATGAACTAAACCAACAATTGTCCGGCGTAGAAAAAAAGATTAATGAATTAAATAATTTAATTAGAGAAGCCAACCGCTGGTTGGAACAAAACAAGAATCGCGACAACAAAGAAGAGATTAGCCGTTTGGTTAATGAGTTTTTGGCCGGAC
>CAZBVX010000051.1:0-1970 GCA_964495615.1 uncultured Gammaproteobacteria bacterium
AATAAGCTTCAGTATCGTAGCAGATATAAAGAATTTTTTCGTTTCGTTCCCACATACCGCTGATTTGTCCAAAGCCGATATCAAAAGTTCCGCCATCGCCAGCTTGCACCACAATTGTTGGCCGGTCTTTGATGTTTTGTTTTTTGAGAGCGGCCAAAATTCCGGAAGCAACTGGTGCAGCACTTTCAAACAAAGTGTGAATCCAAGGAAGATTCCAAGCACTTTGCAGGTGTGAGGTAGTAGTAACTTCCAAACAGCCAGTAGCATTAGAAATAATAGTATTTTTGTTTAGTCCTCGCATTACTGCTTGCACAGCAACTAATTGTCCGCAGCCAGCACAAGCATTGTGTCCGGGGAGTAATTTTTTTTCTGAGTAGTTATTTAGCATATATTTTTATTTTTTTATTTTGGCTTACAGCAACCCAAATCTTTGCCGCAACTTCTTCCATACCAATCTCGAGTTTCATTATCGTTTGTGCAACCCAAAATGGTACTAAATTCTTTGGTACATTTTCCCCCTTCGTTTCCACATGGTTCGCCATCTTTCCCTGGTCCCGTATAACATTTTTGGTTGTAACAATACCCATCGTTATTTCCTATTTTGCAATCTTCTCCATCTCTAGTGTCTTTACAGGGATCTATAAAAATATTATTGCAAACTTGAATTTTTGAGCAAGAATTTTCTTCCCAGGAAACAGCAGTGAAATCAAGAAAATTTTTAGTGATATTACACATCTCTTTTAGTGATGATTGGCATGACTTTAGAGATTTTTTGGCTGTGTCTGAATACAACATACAACATCCCTCTTTAACACAAGTTCCACTAATAGCCATATATCCAGTCATTCTAGATCCTTCTACTTCTACGCATTCGTCTGCTTCCATCATGCTCGCCCCAGTTGTTGTTTGACAACAAACAATATCCAAGGTTACTTTGGCAATACTTTGCGATTCGATTGGTCTCAATTTTACTAATTCCGGATTGATAGTTTCTAAAATAATATAAGAACTAAAAAGCAATAAAACGCCAGCCAAGCTGCCAAAAATCATTTCTTTAGCTTGTTTTACTTTTGATTCATTACCGGCGGAAGTCAACCAGATAATTCCGCCAGCCATTAGAATTACGGTTGCTAAAAGTCCAGTAACGGTTAGGCCATATTTGTAGAAAGCGCCGATATATGAAGGCAATAAGGTGCTAATCATTTTTGTGCCCACTTGTTTGCCAACCTCTACCGTTCCATCAATAGCGGTGCCGGGAATTTTGATTTGCGGCGTAAATTGCAGAGGATTAGTGCTGGTCACTTGCTTGACTGGAGTGTATTCCTCTTTTGGTAGAGTGTTTGTCTCCGCCATCACCTCCTGGCAATTAAAAAGAGCTCCGAAAATTAAAAAATAAAAACCAAAAAAATAAGCAAAAATTTTTTTAATTTTTTTTCTTTTGTTGCTCTCCATATTTTTGATAATTATTTTCCGAGGAAAATTGGTTTATTATTTTTGGCGTTAATCAAGCTAATCATTTTTTTGATGATTGCGCGGCTAATATCTCGTCCGCCCAAACCGGCGACAAAATTATTAATCACAATTTTTTGTCCTTGCAGGGCGGCGGAAATTTCCAAATACAAAGGCGAAAAACTACCATTGCCGCTGGCTTTTTCCAAAACCGCAACTTGCTTGGCGTTTTTCAAAATTTCAGCAACTTCTTGATGTGGAAATGGGCGGAAGCATTTTATTTTTAGGACGCCGACATTTTTGTATTCTTTTTCTTTCAAGGTTTCTTTGATGGTACCAACTACTGAACCGAGAGCAATAATAATGGTTTGTGGTTTTTTTGGTCCGCAATATTCAAGGAATCCATTGTCTATTAAAGCTTCTGATTTTTTTCGGTCAAAAATTTTCTGGAATATTTTATATTCACTGTTGATATCTTTACTTGTTGCCAATAAATCTTCGTGAAGTTTTTGTCGGGCTTC
>CAZBVX010000052.1:0-1842 GCA_964495615.1 uncultured Gammaproteobacteria bacterium
AGCGATGTGAAAGTTCCAGGGATGAATGAAACATTAACTGAAGCCGAAAAAGAAGTAATTGCCGTGCCAAGTATTGTCACGCCAGCTGCTCCAGGCGCTTCCGCTAGTTTCCGTAGTTTTTCAATTAGCGGCGATGGTGGAAAATTCGTGCCAGCGGAAATTATTGCTCGCTTGAACGATATCGTTCACGTTAATTTTACGGCGGTTGATAAAGATTACGACATCGTTTTTCCAAGCTATGGCATGAGACAAAGCGCCAAGAAAGGGGAGACCAAAATTTTGGAATTCCAAGCCGTTTCCGAAGGCAGCTACACCTATTATTGCGATTCTTGCGGCGGCGCAAATAGCCCAGCAACCGGAAAAATTATTGTGGTAAAATAATTTGAATTTGCTCTTTGGAAACAAGAAAAAACTTGTTTCCAAGAATGTTAATTTAAGTTATAATAAAGTTATCTTAAACTTTTTTAGTTTCATGCCGTCAAAGTTTTTTCAATTTAAGAAAAATTTATTTTTAGCCATATTATTATTGGTGATTTTTGTTTTGCCAAATAATGCTCTGGCGGAAAATTTGTTGACCGTTGGTTCGGCATCTTCTAGTCTTTCCGGAACCGACAGTGCGATTTTTGCGAACATCGGCAGTATCTCCGCCACCACCACTTCTTTGATTCGTCTGCAAAAAAATGGTGTTGATTTGTTCAAAGTTGATTCCACCGGCAACGTCACCATGGGAAATTTTTTGACTTCTATTAATGCTAGCAATGTTTCCAATGGTATTTTTGGGTCACTTTCCGGTGGTGGAAATTATAGTTTTCCGGGAAGTTTGGGGATTGGGGTTGCTGTGCCTGTTTATCCTCTACATATTTTTTCTTCTGGGGCAGATACTGGTCTTTTGTTGCAAAACAATACGACTACCCTCAATAATTCTGCTAGTTTGCGATTTTTAGTTTCCACTAGTGCGTCATCTTCCAACGAAGGTGCCCGCTTAATATTCACCAGAACAGATAGTCCAGCAGCTGCTGATGGAGATTTATCATTCTGGACCAGAGGAAATAGTGTTCCTGCGGAAAGAATGAGAATAACCTCTAATGGAAATGTCGGGATTGGGACGAATAATCCGGGAGCGAGACTGGAAACTTTTGGACAGGATGTGTCTTTTTATTCTGGAGCAGGAACTCAAAATTTAAATGTTGGAAGAAATGCAACCGAAAAGGTAAATATTTTTGTTCAGGATCAATATGGTTATTTTAATTATGTTCAAGATGAATCTGGCACATATTCTCATAATTTTGAATTTAATATTCAGTCAGCAAGTACTGGTTCCGCTGATTGGATTTTTAAAAGCAGAGGCTTAGAAACTATAAGATTTAAATCTGGCGGCAACGTCGGCATCGGCACCACCACTCCAAACGCTGCATTGGATATCTTTGGCAAAGCAAAAATTACTAACAACGGAATTATTTATAATACCGATTCCAGTCGCTGGTTGGATATGACAGGCGCAAACGCAGATTCTTTGAGGGTGTCGGGTAATTTGATTACTACGGATGGAAAGGTTGGGATTGGGACGATAAATCCGGGAGCTTCTTTGCATGTTAATTATGGCAATACTCCTGCTAGTTCAGCTGAAGCTTTAAGACTTGAAGTTACTGGAAACACAGGAGCTGATAGAGGGCCGTTCATAAATTTTCAAGCCCCTAATGGTTCTGGAACATCAAGACAGGTTGCAATAATTGGTGGTCTTTTGGGTAGTGGTAATGCTGGTGGTAAACTTGTATTTAATACAACCGACTCTTCTAATGTTTTAAACGAGAGGATGAGAATAGAAAATAATGGCAACGTAGG
>CAZBVX010000053.1:0-1746 GCA_964495615.1 uncultured Gammaproteobacteria bacterium
GTTCTTTCTCACTGCCGCCCATCGTTTTTGGGGTAATGGAAAAGGTATTAGAAACTCCGTCTTG
This sequence comes from uncultured Gammaproteobacteria bacterium, assembly GCA_964495615.1. Classification (GTDB taxonomy): domain Bacteria; phylum Patescibacteriota; class Patescibacteriia; order Patescibacteriales; family UBA12465; genus CAINDR01. Next base: position 65 of record CAZBVX010000053.1, read on the forward strand.
GGCCTGGCGATAATCTACTTTCGCCACTGAATTCAAAGAAGCAATCGCACCGTTCACCTCTCGACCGTGCATTGGATTGGCGCCTGGCGCAAAAGGTTCACCAGCCTGGCGGCCATCTGGGGTGGCCCCGGTTTTCTTGCCATAAACCACATTGGAAGTGATGGTGAGCACGGAAAGGGTTGGTCTTGCTTCGCGATAGATCCAGTGCTTGGCTAGTTCTTTGTTGAAATCATTCACCAGTTTAACGGCAATCTCATCTACGCGGTCATCGTTGTTGCCATACTTCGGAAAATCGCCGTTGATTTCAAAATCCACTGTGATTCCCCGCTCGTCGCGAATCGGCACAACCTTGGCGTATTTGATCGCCGACAAAGAATCTGCCGCCACGGATAGTCCTGCCAAACCGAAGGCCATAATTCTTTTGACATTAGTATCAATAAAAGCCATCTGGGCGCGTTCATAATAATATTTGTCGTGCATGTAATGAATGACATTCATCGTTTTGACATATTCTTGCGCCAGGAAGGAAATAATTTTTTGGAAATTTTTATTTACAATCTTGTAGTCCAAAGTTTTTCCGGATAAGGATGGGATATCGGCCACAATTGTGGTGCCGCCATTTTCATCGCGCCCCTCGTTCAAGGCCAAAAGCAAAGCCTTGGCCAAATTACAACGGGCACCAAAAAATTGCATCTCTTTGCCGATGCCTAATTTGGAAACGCAACAGCTGATACCATAATCATCATCGCCGCCCACTTCCCGCATCAAATCATCGTTTTCATATTGCAAAGAAGAAGTGTCTGCCGAAACTTTGGCACAGAATTTTTTGAAATTATCCGGCAAGTCCTTGGACCAAAGAATGGTTAAGTTCGGTTCCGGTGAAGCGCCGAGATTGTATAAGGTCTGCAAAAAGCGATAGGAAGTTTTGGTCACTTTTGATTTTCCATCCAGCCAAACACCGCCAATTGATTCGGTCACCCAAGTTGGATCACCAGCAAACAAAGCTTCATATTCGGAAGTTCTTAAATGACGGACCAAACGCAATTTCATAATAAAATGATCCACCAATTCCTGCGCTTCTTCTTCAGTGATAATTCCTGCCTTCAAATCTTTCTCCAAGTAGCAATCAAAAAAGTTGCTGACATTTCCCAAGCTCATCGCCGCGCCGTCTTGTTCTTTGAGGCCTGCTAAAAAGGCGAAATAGGTCCATTGAATCGCTTCCTGCGCATTTTTGGCCGGTTGAGACATGTCAAAACCATAGGCTTGCGCCATTTCTTTAATCGCCTCCAAGGCTTTTATTTGTTCGGAAACTTCTTCCCGCAAACGGATAATTTCTTCACTAAATTCCGCACAATCTAATTTTGTTTTGTCGGATTTTTTGCTGTTGATTAAATAATCCAAACCAAACAAAGCGGCCCGGCGATAGTCGCCGATAATTCGGCCGCGGCCATAAGAATCCGGCAAGCCGGTCAACAAGCCAGTGTGGCGCAAAGCACGCATCGTGTCGGTATAGGCAGAAAAAACGGCATCACTATGAGTTTTGCGATATTCCGTAAAAATTTCTTTGGTGATTTCTGGCAACTTGGTTCTGTTTTCTTCACAAGCTTTGGTCACCATCCGAATGCCACCAAATGGTTTGATTCCCCGTTTCAAAGGTTCGTCAGTTTGCAAGCCGACAATTT
>CAZBVX010000054.1:0-1540 GCA_964495615.1 uncultured Gammaproteobacteria bacterium
ATCGATGGTACATTCTTGAATGAGTTCCAAGGTGCTACATTTAAGAAATAATATTTCTTAAGTAACGCATTACACAAAAAGAGCCCGTCTTGGACGGGCTCTTTTGTTATGTTCAAGATGTCTTTCAACAACTCTTTGGATCAAACGTGTACCAGGTCTCATTGTAACGAATTCAGCAGGAATGCCGTAAAATTATGCATCTTCGTTATTGCCGGTCGACGGGAAGGAGATTATGAAAAACAAAAATCCGCCAGAAGGCGGATTTTTGAGAAGATATTTCTTTTCTCACATGGTGTGATTTGAAGTCCAAACTTAACGGTATTATTATAACACATTGGTTGACATAGTCAATCAAGTGGACCCGCGGGGGATCGAACCCCGGAGAACCAATTGTTAAGTTTGGACTCACACCATGTCGGGCCTGCCTGCCGGCAGGCAGGCCCATGGTGACGATTATTACATAGGTGACATAAAAAAAGTTATTACTGGACATCAATTCAAAATAATTTATTCATTCGTCAATTAATGCTATAATATAGTCGTTCACTAGAAAAATAATTTTTAACCACTATGAAAAAAACTCTGCTTCTTTTTTTGCCGGCTTTGTTGTTTGCTTTTTCTTTTGTTGATTTTGCTCAAGCCGAAGAAAACAACAATACCGCCGAGCCAGTTTTGGTCATTGCACCAAATCCAAATACTAGCACTTCCACTTTGCCAGATTTTGAAATCACCGAAATCATCACCAAAAAATCCGATAGCGATTCTGCCGCTAGTTATTATGCCACAGTAGTTAATCGCGGTGCGGATTATCTGCTCACCACTGACAATCCTCTTGGGCTAGCTTTCCGCAACGGTAGCGATGAAAATAGCACCAACAACTATTCTTTCTATTCCGTCGGGGTGGCTGGTGAAAATTTTGCCAAGGATGAAAAAATGGTGGTCGGTCCTTTGTTGGTTGCTAGTGATGGCTCATTCAAAATTAAAGCGATGATTAATCCTTTGTTCACGATTGCCGAAAAAAAATATGATAACAATTTTTTTCAACGTGAATTGCGTCTCACTAATGGTTTGATAGTTTCCAGTCCCGCGACTTCCACCCCGCCAGTAGTGAAGCCAAATGCCACCAGCACTTCTGCTGTGGTGAAGTATAATCTTGGCAAGGAGGCCAACCTAATTGCTCCTAGTGGCTCCTCAACAGCCAAGTTGGGTTTGTTAGTGAAAGCCTTAAACACCACGAGAAATAACCAGAAAATGACTCAAAACATGAAAAGCTATACGGAAACCTTAAAAAAACAATTTCCAAAAATAAGTATCGCTCAATTATATACAATCAACAACTTTGTGACCTATGGCACTGAAAGTACTGCCAAGTTGAATGCCAAGGAACGTTTTGCTTTGGTCACGGCTTATGTGAAGGCCAACAAAAAACTTCCGAATTCGGAAGCAGATTGGGCCAAGCTTTTGGCTTTGAAAAAATAGTTATTAAATTTGGTCTTAAATATTGAAAAACAAAAATCCGCCAAAGGGCGGATTTTTGAGA